>JAZFYA010000147.1:0-20718 GCA_036443315.1 Pseudomonadales bacterium | reverse complement strand
AGCGCGTCACTTTCTGATCGTAAGATTTACCGAATTATCTGTCATAGGAATCAAATAATACGTTAGGATAAAGCCCGACAACCTGCTGACCGGCAAGGTGGCGATAAATGACCTGATCATTCAGTTCAGTGAATTATCTGTGATTACAGTCCTAACACTTGATTCGAGGCTTATTGCAGATGCCTTGAACCCACTCGTTATTGCAAGCGACCGAGTAACCACTTTGTCCCTGTTAATTTTGCCAGCGAGTGGCGAAAATGTCCGTCCTACCACGAAGTAGGCTTCTGAAAATGCCAATTTTTTGGTCGGGTGAAAACGATTCAGAAGCACATGGTCTGGGTTGAGATTTTTGCAACTCTTCCTTGAGTGCAAGAAGGCGTTCTTTTTCTTTATCTAATTCCGTAAGTCGAGCATCAATGGCTGAAATGTTGTCAAACACATCTCCGCTAAACTTCTTATTAGACATACGCTTGAGGTGGTTTGATTAGTGACTCAGCTGGAATACCCAAGCCTTCGTGAAGGTTCCAGATCATTTTCAAGGTAAGTGAGCGTTTGTGATTTAAGATCTCATAGACGCGGTTGCTCTTACCGATCATGGGTTCTAAGTCTTTTACCGTTAAGCCTTTGCGCTCCATTTCAAATTTAATGGCCTCCACTGGATCAGGCAGATCCATCGGGAAGTGTTTTGCTTCATAAGCTTCGATAAGCGTGACCATCACATCCAGCTTTTCACCTTCTGGTGTATCAGGCGCAGCCATCATCAGGCTTTCGACTTCTTTCAATGCCGCTCGGTAGTCGGCATCAGTTTTGATGGGTTTGATGTCCATAGTCATTACCTCAAGGGCGCAGTCAATTAAATAGTTTGTACATCAATCTTGTCGTACTGAGCATGAGTGCCGATAAAGCGGATATAAACAACTCGGTAGGCGTAGTTAATCCAAACCACGAGCCGATACTTATTCCCCGCAATATTAAACACAACACGGCCATCTTTAAGGATGCTGGCGTTCCTGAAGTCTTGCTTTACATCGGCAGGTGAACTCCAGTTGGCATGCAATGCATGGCGGTGCCAAGCCAGTGTTGGCTCCTTTGTATCTAAGTATTCCGGGCTGTCTTCCCAAAATGCTTTCAGTGTCGATAAGGCGATGACTCTCATACTTTGAATGATAGTCCCAAAATGGGACTTATTCAACTACAATATACCAGAGAATTAAAATGAAGCAATATCAATCACTTATTGCAATAATCGGAGACAGACCACGGTTAAATGCTATCGGACACTTGTAGCTCTTGGTGTAGCGAGCCCACTTTGACGCCGTATCGGCAATTAACAGCTAACCCTCCAGCGATAGTAAATTAATCAGACCTTCTCAAATAAAGAGAAGTAGTGCCTAGCGCCGTATAACATTTCTATACAAAACAATTACTTAGTTTAAAAAATGCATGAAATCAGGAAGGCACGGAGGCTGATGTATTGTTGGCCTTGGCGGCAGAATCAGAAGAAGAGGAAGACAATGGGCTTGCAATTTGACGTAAATCGGGTTATTAATCATACTTTAAATAGTACGATTAATGGCACGCTTGGCGAGGTTGAAGCAATGATGAATACAGTAACAGCCAATGAGCTGAAAACAAAAGGGGTATCTGCCGTTGAAGCACGGCTGGAAACGGATGACGAAGTGATTATCAGTGTGAGAGGTCAGGATAAATACGTGGTGATAGAAATGGAAAAATACGTTCAGCTTCAAGAATATGAACTAGCCATTGCTTTACAGGAGGCTAAAGCCGATATTGAGGCAGGTCGCTGTGTCAGTGAAAGCGTTGAGGAGCATATGCAGCGAGTCACTGATGGCCTATAAACTGATCTATCCTGATAGCTACCTGCGGCGTGCGAAAAAGTTCCTGCGTCGCCATCCAGAAATTCGTTCACAATACCAAAACACTTTAGAAATGCTAGAGATTAATCCTCACCATCCCTCCTTGAGACTGCATGGGTTATCGGGTCGCTTGGCCGGTTTATCCTCGGTATCAATTAATATGAGCTACCGGATTGTGGTAGAGATGATCATTCAAGATGAGGAAATCGTCTTGATTAACGTGGGTAATCACGATCAAGTTTACTAAGGACCTGAGTAGCCCTATCCGACGATTAGGATAACGGGGACAAATTATAGGTAGTTTTCGGTCTACTTGCGCCTCTATTAATGATGATAGTCTGCAGACAACTCATGCACCGATTCAATAAAAACACGTGCATGCTCAGGATCAACTTCTGGAGTAATACCGTGACCCAAATTAAACACATGACCACTGCCATGACCATAGCGAGAAAGAATCGTAGCCACCTCTTCGCGAATACGTTGCGGCGAGGCATACAACATAGTGGGATCCATATTACCCTGTAGTGCAACTTTATCGCCCACTCGCGCACGGGCATTCGCAATATCTGTAGTCCAGTCCAAACCAATAGCGGTAGTCCCTGTTTCAACTATGGCTTCCAGCCACTGGCCACCATTTTTGGTAAACAGGATTACGGGTACTTCGCGACCTTCATTTTCGCGAATCAAACCACCAACAATTTTTTTCATATAAGCCAGCGAGAATTCACGATAGGCATCATGACTTAAAGCCCCACCCCAGGTATCAAAAATCTGTACCGCATGGGCCCCCGCTTTGATCTGACCATTCAAATAAGCGATGACACTTTGCGTCAATTTATCCAGTAAAGCATGCATCGTTTTCGGCTGGTTAAAAGCCAGCGCTTTAGCCAAGCGAAAATCTTTTGAGGAACCACCCTCAACCATATAAGTAGCCAAAGTCCAAGGACTACCGGAGAAACCGATCAATGGCACCCGTCCGTTTAACGCGTTGCGAATCTTACTAACCGCATCCATTACATAGCTCAAATCCTTCTGGGGGTCAGGGATTGGCAAAGCCTCGACATCGGCTGCAGTACGGACAGTTTTTTTAAAGCGTGGACCTTCGCCAGCTTCAAAATACAAACCTAAACCCATTGCATCGGGAATGGTTAAAATGTCGGAAAACAAAATTGCCGCGTCCAAAGGATAGCGTTCAAGTGGCTGCATGGTTACTTCACAGGCGAACTCAGGATTCATACACAACGACATAAAATCGCCAGCCTTACTTCGACTAGCGCGATACTCGGGCAGGTAGCGACCCGCTTGGCGCATCATCCACACGGGCGTCATATCAACCGGCTGTTTTAATAAAGCGCGCAAAAAACGATCGTTTTTTAATTCTGACATACTGTCATTCCTTAATATTGCCGCGCCAACACATTGATGTGAGCTCGGTGTTGACTAAGCACTTCGAAAAACGAACTGGATATCCAGTGTATTTGAGTTCGATGCTGAGAATTGAGGCGGATATTTATTTCTGGGGCCGTCGTCAGCAGGGACGCTGACGACGGCCCCACATGAATGTACCCAATGGCCAAAACGTTCAGCGTATCCCGGGAATCAATACTCGACTCAGCTCGCTATTATACTTTACGATACAGCAATCATGTAGTCCAAGTCGCGCTCAAATCATTCACCAGATTTAAACTTCCAACCTTATATTTCTAAGCTTATATTTCTAAGTAAGCGAGAATACCTTCTGCTGCCTGACGGCCTTCCCAGATAGCAGTGACCACTAGATCAGAACCGCGTACCATATCGCCACCCGCAAATACTTTTGGATTGGTCGTCTGGAATTTAAATGCCTGTTGTTCGGGAGCAACCACTCCATTCCAGTCATTGGTATCAACTGAAAAATCTTTAAGCCATGCCGGTGGATCTGGCTGAAAACCAAAAGCGACCAATACCACATCGGCTTCAATAATTTCTTCACTGCCGGGAATGGGCTCAGGACGGCGGCGACCGTTTTCGTCAGGTTCACTTAAGCGAGTAGTCACCATTTTAATCCCTTCCACTTTATCAGTACCGACAATAGCAATCGGCTGGCGATTAAATAAAAACGCTACGCCTTCCTCTTTAGCATTCGCTACTTCTCTGCGGGATCCCGGCATATTCTCTTCATCACGGCGATAAGCACAGATAACACTACTTGCACCTTGGCGAATCGAAGTCCGATTACAATCCATGGCAGTATCGCCACCCCCCAGTACAATCACCTTTTTTTCTTTAACACTAATGAAATCCGCAGGGTTTTTTTCAAAACCCAGATTACGGTTAACGCTGGAAACCAGAAATGGCAGCGCATCGAAAACACTTTGCAGGTTTTCGCCGGGGAAACCACCCTTCATATACTTATACGTTCCCATGCCAAGAAAGACAGCATCATACCCATCCATCAATGCCTGCATGGAAATATCGGTCCCTACTTCAGTATTCAAACGAAACTCGATACCCATTCCTTCAAATATTTCGCGACGACGGGACATCACTGATTTTTCTAGTTTGAATTCTGGAATACCGAAAGTCAACAAACCTCCAATCTCAGGGTAACGATCAAATACCACGGATTTAACGCCAGCGCGCACCAATACATCAGCACAACCCAAGCCAGCAGGACCGGCGCCTATAATAGCGATTTTTTTATCGGTCCAAACCCGCTTGGACATATCGGGACGCCAACCCATAGCCAACGCCGTATCTGTAATATATTTTTCCGTAGAGCCGATCGTAACCGCTCCAAAACCATCATTAAGCGTACAGGCTCCTTCACAAAGACGATCCTGAGGGCACACACGACCACAGACTTCAGGCAACGTGTTAGTCTGATGGGACAGTTCTGCCGCTGCAAATAAATTGCCTTCAGACACCAACCTCAACCAGTTGGGTATAAAATTATGTACAGGGCACTTCCACTCGCAGTAAGGATTGCCACATTCCAAACAACGGTGCGCCTGATGCTGCACCTCCTCCTTCCGGTAAGGTTGGTAAATCTCTACATACTCCTGGGTACGAGATTGCATCGTTTTCTTCTTCGGGTCTTGTCGCCCGACATCCAGAAATTGAAAGTTGTTACTTAAACGCTCTGTCATAACAAAGTCTCGTCGTTTACTCCGGGCGCTGCTTAATGTTGTCTAGCAATGAATCCAAACTGGCGGCCTTTGGTTTCACTAACCAGAACTTGCCAACAAAGTCAGCCCAGTGATCGAGAATATGCTGTCCCCATCGGGAGCCAGTCTCATGAATAAACGTTTGAATATTGCTGCGCAGATGATTGCGATAAGCTTCCAGGTATTCACTACTAATACGTTGGATTTCCACGAGCTCATTGTTGTACTTGTCGACAAAGCGGTTGTCCCGGTCCAGCACATAAGCAAAACCACCGGTCATACCCGCCCCGAAGTTAACGCCCGTGCTACCTAACACAGTGATATTGCCGCCGGTCATATACTCACAGCAGTGATCACCCGCCCCTTCAACCACTGCAAAGGCACCGGAATTACGCACGCCAAAACGCTCACCAGAGATACCCGCCGCAAACAACTGGCCACCAGTGGCCCCATACAGACAGGTGTTACCGATAATGGCCGCCTCTTGTGAAGCAAACTCACTGACCTTCGGTGGATAAATTACCAGCTTGCCGCCAGCCATGCCTTTACCCACGTAATCATTGGCATCCCCTTCCAGATACATATTCAAACCGCCAGCATTCCACACCCCAAAACTTTGGCCCGCAGTACCGGTTAATCGCAATACGACCGGCTTGTCCACCATGTCCTGGTTACCATAACGCCTGGCAATCTCACCCGATAGACGCGCACCAATAGAACGATCGCAGTTGGTCACGATAAACGTAAATTCACCACCCGTTTTATTTTCAATGGCATCCAGTGTCGCCGCCATTATGGCTGCTGCTGTTTCACCTTTATCAAAGGGATCATTGGCAGCAACCTGGCAGAACTCGGGCTGGCCAGCCACCTCAGGATCCTTAAATAGAATCGGCGTCAAATCGAGATTGCGTTGTTTCTCAGTAAATCCATCTAACGCTTCTAATAAGTCGGTACGGCCAATTAATTCACCGATGGAGCGAACACCAATCTGTGCTAACCACTCACGGGTTTCCATGGCTACAAATCTGAAGAAGTTCATCACCCTCTCGACAGTGCCGTTAAAGTGCTCGTCACGCAGCTGATCATTCTGGGTGGCAACACCCGTAGCACAATTGTTCAGGTGGCAGATACGCAGATATATACACCCTAGCGCTACCATCGGAGTAGTGCCAAAACCAAAACTTTCCGCGCCAAGAATGGCCGCTTTAATCACATCTAAACCCGTTTTTAACCCGCCATCCGTTTGTACGCGAACTAAACCCCGCAACCCGTTTGCACGCAGTGCCTGTTGCACCTCTGACAAACCTAACTCCCAGGGAGAGCCGGCATAACGAATTGACGTTAACGGACTGGCAGCCGTACCACCGTCGTAACCGGAAATGGTAATTAAATCGGCATAGGCTTTTGCCACCCCCGCAGCGATAGTTCCAACACCTGGCTCAGAGACGAGTTTCACCGATACTAGCGCCTGTGGATTAACTTGCTTGAGGTCATAAATGAGTTGCGCCAAATCCTCTATCGAATAAATATCGTGGTGTGGTGGTGGTGAAATCAAGGTCACTCCTGGCACTGCATAGCGCAGGCGAGCAATTAATTGATTCACTTTACCGCCGGGCAGCTGACCACCTTCACCGGGCTTGGCGCCCTGAGCGACTTTAATCTGTAGCACTTCAGCGTTAACCAGATAGTGCGGCGTCACACCAAAACGACCAGAAGCCACCTGCTTGATTTTGGACATTTTCTCAGTGCCAAAACGCACGGGATCTTCACCCCCTTCACCCGAATTGGAACGACCCCCTAAACGGTTCATCGCCATGGCCAGTGCTTCGTGGGCCTCGGGGCTTAATGCGCCTAGCGACATGCCCGCAGAATCAAAGCGCGGTAAAATGGCTTCAATCGGTTCAACGTCATCTAACGGAATGGGTTTAAGATGTTTTTTTAGTGCTAATAAATCACGCAATGATGCAACCGGACGCTCATTAATCAGCGTCGCGTAATCGCGCCACTTGGCGTAATCCCCCGTTGCAACTGCATCTTGCAAGCCTTTAACCACATCCGGATTAAACGCATGGTATTCCTTACCGTGAACATATTTCAGCAAGCCACCCGGCTCGATGGTTTTGCGAGTAATCCAGGCGGTTTTTGCTAAGCAAGCCTGATCGTTTTGCAGGTTGTCAAACGTACTACCCTGTATACGGCTGGCTACATCGGTAAAACATAGATCAACCACCTCCTTCGAGAGACCCACCGCCTCAAACAATTGTGCACCACGATAGGAGGCAATGGTAGAAATGCCCATTTTCGACATGATTTTTAACAGGCCTTTATTCAAACCTTTACGATAATTAATATGCGCCTGAACCGGATCACCTAACAGTTCACCGGTGCGGATCATATCATCCAGCACACTATAGCCCACATAGGGATAAACCGCTGTTGCACCAAAACCGAATAAACAAGCCAACTGATGCGAATCACGAGCGGATCCACTCTCAACAATAATATTGGTATCGCAACGAAGACCCTGCTTGATTAAGCGGTGATGTACTACGCCAGTGGCCAGTAAACTATGCACCGGTAACAAACCCTGTTGAATATTGCGGTCAGATAAAATCAATAGCACACTGCCAGCACGTACCGCAGCTTCCGCCTGATCGGCAATATCAACCACTGCCTGTTGCAGGTCTTTCTGCTCGGGATCGTAGCTTAGGTCAATTTTTTGTTGCCGATAACCGGGCTTGCCCAAGGTTAATAAGCGCTGGAATTTATCTGGCGATAAAACTGGCGTCGTGAGGATAATACGATCAGCGTGATCGGCCTTTTCCTCAAAAACATTTTTCTCGACACCCAGGCAGGTCTCCAAACTCATCACAATCGATTCACGTAGTGGATCAATTGGCGGATTGGTCACCTGGGCAAACTTCTGCCGAAAGTAATCGTAAAGCGAACGCTGTTGCCGAGATAATACTGCCATTGGCGTATCGTCACCCATCGAGCCAACGGCTTCGTTGCCCGCTTCAGCCAGTGGACGCAACACTTGTTCGCGCTCTTCAAAACTGACCTGGAACATTTTTTGATAAACCGGCAATGCGTTGGCTTTAATCAAATCCGGCTCACCAGCGGGCTCAAAGGTAGACTCGATTCGAGTTGCGTACTCTTTCAACCACTGTTTATAGGGCTGGCGCATTTTCAACTGGTTATCGATTGCTTGGGTGTGTAGCACCTGACCCGTCTCAGTATCAACGGCAAGAATTTGTCCCGGTCCAACGCGACCTTTGGCCACCACATCTTCCGGCTTGTAGCTGTAGGTACCAATTTCCGAGGCCAAGGTAATAAAGCCATTGTTGGTGATTACCCAACGGGCAGGGCGCAAGCCGTTGCGATCCAATATGCAGACCGCATAGCGACCATCAGTCAATACGATACCCGCCGGACCATCCCAGGGTTCCATATGCATGGAGTTATATTCATAGAATGCTTTTAAATCCGCATCCATGTGCTCCATATTCTGCCAAGCTGGCGGCACCAACATACGTACGGCACGGAATAAATCCATACCACCGGCTAGCAAAACGTCCAGCATGTTATCCATACTGGAGGAATCGGAACCGCTGCGATTTACCAACGGACTAATCGCAGCAATGTCGGGCAACTTCTCTGTTTCAAAATTACTGGCACGCGCATCAGCCCAGTTACGGTTACCTTCAATGGTATTGATTTCACCATTGTGAGCCATCAGCCGGAAGGGCTGTGCTAACGGCCATTGAGGCAAGGTGTTAGTGGAGAAACGCTGGTGAAAAACACAGATCGCCGTTTCCAAACGCTCGTCACCAAGATCCGGATAGAACTTTGGCAAGTCCACCGGCATGACCAAACCCTTGTAAGCAATAACCGAGGCCGAGAAACTACAGATATAAAATTCTTCGTCAGCCGCCAGGGCAATTTCGATTTTACGGCGGGCAATAAACAACTGGGTCGCCAACCTTTGATCGTTATTTTCGTCACTATTAATAAACAGCTGTTCTATACGCGGTAAGCTGGTCAACGCAATTTCACCGCAGTAGCTAGTATCGGTAGGGACCACGCGCCAACCCGCAGCCGTTAAACCTTCTGCGGCTAAAACTGTCTCGACAATTTGTCGCGCATTGGTGGCTACCGCCTCATCCCGACTCAGAAAAATCTGCGCAACCCCATACAGACTGCTGAGCTCTGCATCGCAAGCCTGTTGAGCCACTAAGCGCAAAAAGCTATCGGGCTTTTTAAGCAATAAGCCACAGCCGTCACCAGTTTTACCATCGGAGGCAATACCTCCCCGGTGAGTCATACACGTCAAGGACTCAATGGCCGTACGTAATAACTGGTAACTGGGCTTGCCCGCCATATCGGCGATCAGGCCAAAGCCACAGCTGTCACGAACGTCTTCAGGTCTGTAAAGGCCTGCACTCATATAACTAATCTCGCTAAAAAAATAATCTAGTGAAATCAAAAAGATAAAACGAAAACTGCACAAGCTTTCACTGTGCGTAGGGAAAAAAGGCGCAACCTTTTTATAGGGTAGCTCCAAATGGGACAAATTTGGCGAAAAACGGTTGTTTTTTGACCGAGCGAGAAGCCCTGACCTAGAACTATACCCAAAGCGATTGAAATTTAGGGCCTGCCCCACGACGCGCTTTTCGCGGAGTGTTTTGGGTATCAACTGCTTTTTCTAGATTAAACTGGCGTTGTTGGACTGCAAAAACCTGCAGCAAGCTAAAATATATCACCCTGATAACACGCGGGCAAATACAGCCTTTAAGTATTCTGTTTCAGGAATAGAGGGGTGTACCGGATGATCAAAACACTGACCGCCCTTCTCTAGAATTTGTAACTCGCGGTCCAAATGCCGCGCACCTGCCCGCAAAATATCGCATAAACGCTCTCGCCCCAAATGCATGGAACAGGAAGCAGACACCAGCACAGCGTTTTTATTCAACAGCCTGATCGCCAATTCATTCACCCACCGATAGGCCTGTTCACCACTTTTGATATCTTTGCGACGAGGGATAAAAGCCGGCGGGTCTATAATCACCACATCAAAACGCTCACCGTTATCAATCAGCATTTTCATCGTGTCAAATGCAGAGCCCTGTAGTGTTGCCATCTTATCGCTCACATCATTTAACTGAGCATTGGCTTCCACTAAATCCAAAGCAAACCCAGAACTATCGATACACGTAACTGACGCCGCACCAAAAGCCGCCGCCTGCACTCCCCAGCCGCCAATATAACTGAATACGTCTAATACTCGCTTATCTCTAACATAATCGACAAGGCGCGCACGATTGGCTCGATGATCATAAAACCAGCCGGTCTTTTGCCCATCATAAACCGGCACGGAGAAATGCACGCCGTTTTCCAGTATCGGCACACACGTTGGGACTTCGCCATAGACGACCTCCACATATTCCGGCAACGCTTCTGCTTGGCGAATACGGGAATCATTTTTTAATAGAATACCTTGTGGTTTTAACACCTGGCACAGGGCAGCGATAACATCGTCTTTAACCAGTTCCATACCCACGGTGGCAATCTGCACCACTAACACATCACCAAAGCGATCAACGACCAAACCTGGTAAAAAATCACTATCACCATAGACCAAGCGATAATAGGGCTGGTCGGTCATCATTACACGCAAGCTAAGGGCTATATTCAACCGGTGTACCAGCAGCGACTTATCCAACAGGTGTTTTGTCTCGCGACTAAACAGACGAGCACAAATTAAATTGTGGGGATTGATATAAGCCAAGCCCATTGCCTTGCCCCTAGCGTTTTCGACTACGACCTGCTGCCCCGGCTGGAAGCTTTTCAACGGGGTTGCCTTAACATCTACTTCGTTACTGTAGATCCACAAATGACCAGCCCGCAAACGTCTATCGGTTTGCGCTTTCAACTTTAGTACAGCTATTGCTTCAGTCATTGGGATCATCTTTTTGGTGGACTTGCAGATGGAGTAACTTACCCCGGAGTGTAGTATCAACAGCCTATCCCAACTGATAGCCAGGATCTGGGCTTATCTTGAACATAAAAAACCCCACCTTGTGAGTGGGGCTCTCAGTGGGTCTTTGCGATTGTCAGTTATTCATCTTCGCACTGAGCGGCATACTCTTCCGCACTCAGTAAATTATTCAATTCTGATGTATCCGACGGCTGCAGTTTAAAAAACCAGCCATCGTGAAACGGATCAGAATTTACGTTTTCCGGCTCGTCTTCCAACGACTCGTTCACCGCAATCACTTCACCGGCAACCGGAGCATAAATGTCCGATGCGGCTTTAACTGATTCCACTATACCCGCTTCATCACCCGCTGCCAGCGTTGCGCCGATGTCGGGGGTTTCAACATACACTACATCACCCAGCGCTTCCTGTGCGTGCTCAGTAATGCCAATGGTAATGGTGCCATCCTCCTCCAAACGCGCCCACTCGTGGCTACTAGCATATTTTAATTCGCTTGGGGTGTTACTCATTCGGAAAATCCTCGGGTTAAACGTGCAAATTTTAGGTCAGTCAATGCGACGCATTCTACCTGTGAAAACGGGAATTACAAGCCACAAAACAGTGGTGTAGCTAACGCTGGGCCGACTGCCGCACAGCTAGGATTACCGGTAAGAGGCCTACTATAATTAAGGTGAGGGCGGGCAATGCTGCCCGCTGCCACTCACCTTCGGAGGTCATCTCGTAAATTCTTACCGCTAGGGTATCCCAGCCAAACGGACGCAGTAATAAAGTCGCCGGCATTTCTTTCATCACATCGACAAACACCAGTACCACCGCAGTTAACAACCCGGGCCGTAACATCGGAATATAAATCTGCCACAGCAATGCCCAGCCACTGGTGCCAAGACTTCGAGCCGCTTCAGGAATGCTAGGGCAAATCCGTTGCAGACTAGAATCTACTGGGCCATTCGCCACCGCCAGAAATCGCACCCAGTAGGCTGCTATTAGCGCAAACACGCTACCCACCAATATCTGCTGCGGCTGAAATCCCAGTAAAGTCAATACCGGTGCGAGCAACTGATTATCAACAAAAGCAAATGACAGCATCACCCCAACCGCCAGTACCGACCCCGGCAGGGCATAACCCAGGGTGCCAATATCATAAAACGCTCGCAGACGACCATGGGCTCGGCGGCGACCAAAAGCCAATAACAATGCCAGCGACACAGTAAGCAGCGCCGCAGCGCTGCCCAGTATTAATGTGCGCCAAAGCAAATCCAGATAGCGACTATCAATAGCGTCAAAACCCTCTAACAATACCCATTGTACTAACTGCAGCAGTGGTAAAAGAAAGGCAAGGGATAACACTAGCCCACAAAAACCACAAGCAGCCAATGCCAGCGAACCCCGTAAACGATGACGGAAATGATGATGCTTGCGGGCGGACTGAATATAACGACGATTACTGCGGCTGTGCTTTTCCGCAAACAGTGCCAGCGCAATAAATAGCAATAATAGTGATGCCAATTGTGCGGCGGCCTGGAGATTAAACAGGCCAAACCAGGCTTTATAGATGGCGGTGGTAAACGTGTCATAATTAAATATGGCAACAGTACCGAAGTCCGCCAGTGTCTCCATTACTGCCAGTGACGTGCCGGCGATTATCGCCGGTCTAGCCATGGGTAGGGCCACATGAAAAAACGCCGTCCATCGATTGGCTCCCAACACCTGCGCCGCCTCCATCAGATCACTACTTTGAGACAAAAACGCGCTGCGAGCTAACATGTATACATAAGGGTAAAACACCAGCACCAGCACCAGCACAACCACAGCCTCATGACGAATATCCACATACTGGTAACTATCGCCAAAAGTCGCGTGCAAACCCTGTTGCAACGGCCCGGTAAAATCAAAAATCCCCAACACAACAAAGGCCAGTACGTAGGCGGGCATTGCCATCGGCAACATCAGCGCCCAATCCAGCCAGCGTCGGCCCGGAAATTCACACATTACCGTTAACCAGGCAAGACTAACCCCTAGTACGGTTACGCCAATCGCAACGCCCAACACCAACACCACCGTATTGCGCAGCAAAGTCGATAATTGAGTTTCTATTAGGTGCTGCCAGACTTCAGTTTGGTCGGAACTCCAACTGAGCACGATAACAAGCAGTGGCGCCAAAGCCATAAGCACGGTAAAAATCACGGCAAATTTAACCAGTATATTTAAGCGCTGGTTAAGACGTTGCCCCGATTCAAATCCGCAAGAAGGGTCGGACAATAGTGTATTTGATTGAGAGTCAGTCATAGCCTACTAATAAGCGATAGTAAGTGCGGTATGTTAGAACAAGGTTTTCGACAATAATTTGGGCACTAAAAATCAACCTGGAAAAAGCTGTTGAATCCAGGGCCTGCCCCGCGATGCGCTTTTTGTGGAGTGCTTTAGGTATAGCGGTTACTATTTAACGAAATCGAGTATGAAAATGGCTGCCTCTGGTAAAATATTGGCGCTTTTCCGCAGTAGGCTCCTATTCTCGAACAGCCTGCTAGGATTAACGATAACCAACCCGATCCATCAACTTGACCGCTGCCGTCTGCAAGCGACCCGCTTCACTAACGTTAATAGCATCGGTTTTGAATTCTCCCCAAGCACGTAGCTCAACGCTCAATTCAATGGCTTCGTTAACCGGATACTCTTGGTTTAATTCCATCAGCATTTGCTGTGCTTCGACCCCTGACAACCATTCGAGTAGTTGCTGCGCTTCAGCTTTATGTTTACTGGCACGTGTAATCCCCGCACCTGATACATTGATATGGACTCCCCGACCTGCTGCCCCTCCACCCTGTTGGTTAGGCCAGAAAAGCGCCAAGGACAGCTCAGGCTTTTCTTTGATCAGACGCCCATAGTAGTAGCTGTTTACAATACCCACATCGCACTGACCCACAGTAATCGCCTCCATCACTTTGGTGTCATTAGAAAAAGGGGCCAGCGCCAGATTATCTATCCAACCAGCCACTACGGCTTCTGTCTGCGATTCACCCAGAGCAGCAATCATCGTTGCCACCAATGACTGGTTATAGACTTTTTTCGACGTGCGCAGACACAGGCGACCACGCCAGTCTTCACTAGCCAGCGCCTCATACGTACTTAAAGCATCAGGATTGACAGCGTCGGTAGAATAGACCAGGGTTCGGGCACGGATAGTGAGAGAAAACCAGGCGTTGTTGGGGTCTCGTAAATGGGGGGGGACATTGCGGGTCAATATTGCCGACTCTATTGAAGTCAGCACATCAACCTGCGCTGCCTGCCATAGGTTGCCCGCATCTACCGTCATCAGTATATCCGCCGGAGAATTCTCACCTTCTGCTTGCAGCCGGGCCAGCAGTGGGCCCGCCTTGTCGGTAACATAACCTACCTGTATCCCAGTTTGCTCGGTGAACCGGTCAAACAGCGGCTTGATCAAGTGCTCCTTGCGGGAGGAATACACTAGCAACTCCACTGCCCCAGGCTGCTGCTCACCGCAAGCCGCCAGCAGCACCAATAGTGATAATAGGCAATAGTGCAGTCCACGAGTCATCTTGCATGATCCTTAAAAAGAAGAGTGCAGATGATAATTATTATCATTTAGGTTTGCAATAAAGAGCGTCAATAAATACCGATTATCCTGGAATCCTCAGTAGAAAGAAGGGGGCTAGTCCTGAATGGCACTGACTTAAGCCCTTTAGCATCAGACAATGCCTGCAAAAACATATTAAATGGCCTAATCAGCCATGCAAAATTCTACCCCTTTCATTTTTCAGGTCCAGACTCGAATGGTGCTTACTTAAGGGCAGCGCTGTTAACAGCTTGCGACTGTAGTATCCCGCCGCCACCCTCGGTAGTCTAACCCCTCACTCGGTTGGAACCCCACGCCCTTGTGAGGGGTTAGACTACCGAGGGTGGCTAGATTGTGCAGTATCCAGGCGCCACCGGAGTAGCTGTTCTACGCTGAGTCCACTTAAGGGCGTGGGGTTCCAACCGAAAGTGGGCTTAGCGTAGAACAGCAGATTCAAGGCTCTTACTCATTGCTCGGCCTTAAGTCAGTGCCATTCGGTCTATACTCTATTTAACAGGTCCATGAGTGATCGCGGTCAGATCCTCGTCGATGTCGTATTGTTTAACGACTATATCACTGAGGATTGCGATGCTCTTCAATCTAGGCATAACCTGTTCAAGGTAACTCTGCATGGACAGCTCGTCATCAAAAAGATAGGTCCCTCCGCCCTCGCCTTCTGCGTCGTTCATACGCCAGATTTTCCAAATAAGGCCAGGAACCTCCGCTATCCACTTGGCGACCTCAAGGTTGCCCTCCTCCATCTGTGACCAGGCGCCTTCAAAGTTGAAGTTAATTTGCAAGATTTTCTTAGACATGATTGTTCTTCCTTTCTTCGAGTACGGTGCGATTTGTAACAATCGGCGCCCATTGATCGACCTAAAAAAGGCCGACCTAAATGACCTATGGGACTATTGTCTGGACCTGGGTCATATCCAAAGACACTCTTATAGTTTAAATTAAAGCATAAGAGGAGTCATGGACGCTTATTCCAGGGAAGACAGTGTCGACAAATGGCGCAAAGCTTGACGTAGTGCGGGTTTCCAGATAGTTTTTGAATTTTTAAATAGAAAATAGTCGCGCCTGGAAATAGACAGTCTGGGGCGTGATATACAAATGTTAGCCCCTATAGAGATCAAGAATGTCATTTACCGATACGGATTTAAAACATCAATTAGTCTTGTTAAGCGAAATTGAGAATCAATCAGACCGAGGTTCCGCAATAGTTGGTTCTACATGGGTAGAAGAGGAATTAAAAACAGCAATTAAGTCAAAGCTTATAGATGATGAAAAAGTCTGGAGTAGACTATTTAGAAACTCAGGTCCGCTGGGAACATTTTCCTCGAATATCGACCTAGCTTATATGCTAGGAGCTATTACCAAGTACCAGCATTCAGATTTACAATTGCTAAGAAAGATAAGAAATGACTTTGCGCATAAACTTGTAAGCAAAGAAATAGAAGCATTAAACTTTGATACGCCAAACATTAAAGATAGGTGTAT
Source organism: Pseudomonadales bacterium (assembly GCA_036443315.1). Taxonomy (GTDB): domain Bacteria; phylum Pseudomonadota; class Gammaproteobacteria; order Pseudomonadales; family Dasaniaceae; genus Oceanicoccus. The sequence goes on along the minus strand of JAZFYA010000147.1, from coordinate 4,620 downwards.
GAGCATTGAATGCATTAAAAAAGAAGGTGTATCCACTGCGAGGCAAGCATTTTGCAGGGCATGTGCAATCCTTTACTCTGATTTGTATTTAGTCTCATGGAAAGGCTAACGAAGTTTATCAACGAACGCCACTACGTGGCTTCGCCACAGACTGTCCGTTATAAAGGCGTTAGAGGGCACGATGATCAGCATTAATTCAAATATTGAAGAAATCACTAATCAAGGTATCTTTTTGCATGAGAGCTATTGCTTATGGCAAAATCTGGCACATCCGAATTTAAACGCTGAATATGAGCGAATCCTATGTGATCACGAAGAATTTAAAAAAGTATTTTTAGAGTCACTATTTGGTTCAATTGTTACCTCAATTTATATGCTCTGTGATAAACGAGCTGACGCACTATCTCTACACTGTATAATTGCAGAAGTAGAAAGTACTTATCCAGATCTTCGCGAGGGCGTTGAAGAAATATTATCCCCAATTGACCCAGAGTTAGAATTACTTGCCCAAATAAGGCATAAAGTTTATGCTCACAGGGATAGAAACATCTCACCTCAGTCAGTTTTCTCGCTTGTAAACATGAGCCCGGAGAGAATTTATTGCTGCATTTCATCAATTCTCTCGGCATTAGACCTAATCAATTGGACGGCAGGGATTAAATCACAACTCGGTGTTACCACAAAGGCTCTAAGTAAAAGCGATGAAACCGAAAATTCATTATCCACATTGCTACTGTAAGCCTCTAACAAAAAAATCATTGTGACGCCCAGAGCTTCGGCTTGGAAAAAGTAGTAAAATTAATTATCGCGCTCCGAATAACCTTCATCTTTTGGGCGCACAATATTTAGACGTTAGGTTTCTGGTTCAGGCTTCTTGACCGACTTGGTTGGAAATAACCACTTTGCAACAACATATAAGAGGCCGACGACTTGCACGGTGTTTGTTGCAAGTAGTGTCATAATAACTTCATTATCTAATTTAATAAGTGTTCGAAAAGAAGAAGCCTTATCTTCAGTGATAGCCTCTATCTGAAATGAGCTCATTAGTAAAACTGAAAAAGTTACTAGAACAAAAGAAATTACAAAACCCAAAATCCACCAAGAATACATTCTTCGATGAGGGCCAAGCATGGCTAAATCATCGTTTTCAATTTCAAGTTTGCGGATTCTTGCTCTAGCAATACTTAAAGTTGTCTCGTGAGCTTCAAGTAACTTATGCTCTTTATGTGATTTAGCTTCTGTTACCTCAAATAGCTCTTCTTCCCTTGATTCATTTTCTAAATCAGGAATCTGAACATCATCAAGGGAATCAAGGGAGATTTTATTGGGCATTCCGCCGACGCTACGATAAGCCAACAAAATGCTCTTTAATTAACTCATTAGCAATCGTCGCGCGTGGGGAAATTTTATATACCTTATCCCATGGGGTATCGGGCATATGCGTTAAATTAGAAAGCTGAGGACCAGAATACGCGCCATAGACAGTCCAAATTTTATTAGCAAGCTCTATCGTATGATTATCGTTGCTATCAACTTTGGGGGGCGCAAAGGAAAAACTTAGGTCACCCTCAGAGATCTGAACATCGGTAGCGTAATCGGTGATCCTACTCCGCCCACAGTTTCTAAATTCGCTATAAAGACTGGGGATGACCGGGCCATACTGCCAAGCTTGAATATCGTCAGTGATCAGCGGCTGACCCGTTATAGCCAGATTCCATCCATGCGTAACATAGACCAGCTTCTGTAGCTTCATTTGGTCAAGGTTGCTACCATTTTTCCTGGCAATGTCAATCAAGAGGTTAGCTATAGCTTTTGCGTTATAAGTCATAAAACCTCCACATATCAATTGGTTACATAATAGCCTGTATTTATATACAGTATCTTTAAGCTGCCAAGTATAATTATAGACTACATCTAGGTCAACTAAGAGTCTTTTCCAATATGAGATGAGCCTGAAATAGCGTTTGAAGTCGTTCATGATCACGGGATGAAAACGATCATGAAACTAGAACAATTGGATAGTCTTGATACTATCCGTCAATTTCTTAAAGGTACACAGGCCGTAGCTTTTAGCGTGGCGACCAGTAAGCAGGAACGCTATTGCTGGATACAGAAGACTCTCGTCAAACACCACTACATGCTTGGCAAAGCGGATAAAGGCACCCTAACTCGCTACCTGATTCGGTTTCTCACCTGTACAACCTGCGCCACTCAAAAACTTACCAACGCCAGCGATGCACGCTGACAAAAAACGGCCTAAAAAGGCCCCCATTGGCCAGCGCCGCAAGCCTCGCCCCAACGATAAACCCGGCTACATTCGCGAAATTATGGACACCCCCAGAATATCTCACTCAACTATTGTTTACGATTAATGGGGACCGATTTGAATGGCACTAAGTTAAGCCTGTTTAGCACGGTAATTACTCCGATGTTTTATCTCATTCATTTCATGTCTTGGTCGGTTTAAAAGTTGGTATGGTTTGGGTCTTCGCTTAACCGCTCTGGGCTCACTTCTTCCCGGTCGCTCTGGAACAATATTATCCGCGATCGAGTCATAAAGAAGTTGGATTAAGCGGTGTTGTTCCCGGCGACTGATCTTTGCTTGGTTCAAATGCGGTTCCCATTGCCGTAGCGATTGCACACAGCCTTTAAAACTGACTCGGCGTACTTCTACATCGCGCCCCTCTGCTGCCTCAGCCATGAGGCAGCGAATACAATTGTAGACGATTAGGTGCATCAGGATTTCCTTGCGCACCATGTCTGGCGATTTGCAACGCAGAATATCCATGACCATCGTCGTTTTAATATCGCGAAAAAATAGTTCAACATCCCAGCGTTGAAAGTACAAATCAGCGAGTTCGCTGGCTGGGTATTCTTCAGCAGCCAGTAAGGTGGTGATAATGTAAAACGAGCTGACCCTGAAGCCAGGTTGATTGACTGTCACCTTGATCTGTCGGAGCAACAGAGTGTCTGGCATGCCTTCCCAATCTTCTTGCGAATAACTAGAGGCTTTGGTTCTGATTGGCTTTTTCCAGTGGATAAGCAGGTCATCTTTGCCAAGCACTTTAACCGCTTCAGTTTCGGTGACAGGAATGCGCCGGGCAAGCGTGATGACAGAATCAACCCCTCTATTTTTAAAGCAGGAAACGTCAAAATAACTACAAAAACCCTTGTCCCCAAGGAAAATGTCACCCGCCTGGAACGTGTCCCATTGCTTGCGCAACATAGGTAGTTCATGGCTTTTTTTGTTCCCCAATTCATAACTCAGCAAAGCATCGCTATGCAGACAAAAACAGGCGCAGATAAACGCCTGTGGGAATCCACAACCCGGTTTTTGGCTGCGCAGTTGCGGCCAAACTAGTTGATTTTCTGGGGTGTCTGGCATACTAACACCGGTTCCATCAACAACAATTACACGTCGACCATTGAGTCGATCGGTGTCGGCTATTGTCTTGAGTTGGGTTGATGCACAAATTGGGGTCAGATGAAAATTTAAAACGCAAATTGGGGTCACCCATACGCTCTGAGAGGGTATTACAAAGACTGCTTCGCTGACGTTTTCGGGTCTGGTCGACGTGGCGGCCGTGTCACGGCATCGCGGCCACTGGCTTTTTGCTTAGCCTGATAGTGCTTCACAATGGCGCCCACATCATAGTGGTATTGCTCCGCTAATTTTTTGCGGTTGTCATGGATTTCTTTCACAATCGGGTCTTCCCATTTCATCAGTCTTCTCCGTCAAGTTCTTCCGGGGTACAGATACGCGGCGGCACATACCCATAAGACAAGCTCACTTCCTCAATCATATAGCGTCTATCAACATTCGCAATATGTTTGCAGTTCCAGGTCAACAGATAGTCCATATTGTGGATACACGCCATCGCCACATGGATAGCATCGGTAATGGCGACAGCCGGTAACGCATGTTTCGCCAATAAGGTCTCCACAAACGCCGTCACCGTGTCCGGTGTATCCAGCAGGGTTAGCGGTTCTAATGCCGCTAAACGTCGACTGGCCGCATCCTCATTCCCTTGGCTCGCTTCGTCAACCACTGTTCCCGAGATAAACAAGTCATAGTGTTGACGGCGATTCTCCCACCAATCTTGTGTGATTTTTTGGTGTCCGGCGACCACCACATCACTGCTCGGCCTGCCGGTTAAATAGCTAATAAAACTGGTTTCCAGATATACACACTTTTTTTCCATAACCGGCATTATACGCCTAATTGCCGTCGTCTTCCGCCCCTTCGGCCAGGGTGTCTAATAACGCTTCTTCCGTCGCCTCTGGCTTCGACACTTTTCAACTAATCACGGCCCTAGAACCCTGAGATAACGGGCTTTTTGAAAAACCGGGACAGACCACAGTTAAATCTGACCCTTTAATTTAGCCTCCTCTCATCAATGTCAATGGAGTTTTTACACTGATCCCAAACATCCAACCGATAGTAGGCCTTGCATTGCGAACAGCTACTCCGGTGGCACCTGGATACTGCACAATCTAGCCACCCTCGGTAGTCTAACCCCTCACCAGGGCGTGGGGTTCCAACCGAGTGAGGGGTTAGACTACCGAGGGTGGCGGCGGGATACTACGGTCACAAGCCGTTAACAGCGCTGCCCTTAAGTC
>JAZFYA010000146.1:0-28245 GCA_036443315.1 Pseudomonadales bacterium | reverse complement strand
GGGCCTTGCATTGCGAACAGCTACTCCGGTGGTACCTGGATACTGCACAGTCTAGCCACCCTCGGTAGTCTAACCCCTCACCAGGGCGTGGGGTTCCAACCGAGTGAGGGGTTAGACTACCGAGGGTAGCGGCGGGATACTACGGTCGCAAGCCGTTACAGCGCTGCCCTTAAGTCAGTGCTATTCTGCTCTGCCCCCTGATCGAAGGTGCTGACCCTTGATTGAAGGTGATTTAATCGAGGTCACTGCCATAGGCTTTCTATTTAGAACAGGCGCCAACGGTTGGCATAGCTTACCAAAACTGCCACCAAGGGCTTTTTAATTCCTCCTCACAAGCATTAAGCTGGGAGGTATAACGCCGCGATCGAGCCGAGACTTTTTTCGCAACCTTTTTTAACCAGTCTTTGTTTTTATAGGTTCTGCGATTAAAACCACCATGCCCTTCGTGATAAGCCAGATAAAGATGGTAAGCATCGTTGGGTTTGATGCTGCATCGCTTACGGCTTATATTGTTATACCAGCCAATAAAATCGATAGCATCACTAAAGTCGTCACGGTCGGCTCCGTAGTTACCACTGCCTTTGATATACCAGTCCCAGGTATCATCTTTAGCCTGGGAATAACCATAGGCATCGGAGGGCCGCGGACCCGGAATAAAACCAAAGATTTTCATTCGTGGCGGCTTGGCTTTTTGTTGAAAGCGTGATTCCTGATGCATGATCGCCATCATCACTGGAATCGGTGATCTCCAATTATCCCGGGCATCGGCGGTATCGTCGTACCAATCCTCTTTTTCACGAAAGATCTCGCAGAGATTACTTTGGTTTTTAGGCGGAGGGGTAGTGCAACCGGTAACAACCATCACCAGAAGCAGCCAGCAAAACGTGTTTATGCACTTTACATTCATAGAAATTTTATTTTGGGAGCCTCTGAATAAGTCTATAGATTTCTACGTGACCGGTAAGATGGATCTCGATCCACCAAAACCCTTCACTGATTACACTAAAGCTGGGTCAAGACCCGCCCTACCCAAACTGCGTCCCTCGTAGTAACCCCATGTCTAACGATTATATTTTTTCAGCAGGGCGATAAGCCCTTGCTCGTCTATAATGTCGATTCCCAATGCCTGCGCCTTAGTCAATTTGGAACCAGCGCCAGGACCAGCGACGACGCAGCTGGTTTTTTTCGATACACTTCCCGCCACTTTGGCACCAAGATTTTGTAATTTTTCCTTAGCTTCATTGCGCCCCATCGTTTCCAATGTTCCGGTGACAACATACGTTGTTCCTGCCAAGGGTAACTCGTCAACGCTTTGCACTTCAATAGCAGGCCAGTGAATACCAGCCTGCTGCAAAGCAGCCAACAATCCCTGACTGTGCTCGCCAGTAAAAAAATTATAACTATGCTGAGCAACGATAGGACCTACATCATCAACTTCCAGCAGCGCCTCAACAGTCGCCTGCTGAATCGTCGGCAAGTTACCAAAATGTTTAGCCAAATTAGCGGCCGTGGCCTCTCCCACTTCTCGAATACCCAGTGCGAATAAAAACTTGGGCAGCGTGGTGGACTTACTCGCCTCAAGGGCCTGTACTAAATTCTCGGCGGACTTTTCACCCATTCGCTCCAGTTCGGCCAATTGCTCAACCGTCAACTGATATAAATCCGCTACAGACTGTATTAAGCCCTCGTCCACCAACTGTTCGACTAGCTTGTCACCAAGACCATCGACATCCATCGCTTTGCGGGAAGCAAAATGTTTAATCGCTTGCTTTTGTTGGGCACCACAAATCAAACCGCCAGTACAGCGGGTAACCGCTTCACCTTCTACCCGCTCTAAAGCCGACTCACACATTGGACACTGGTCGGGAAACTGTATTTTAATGGCGTTTTCAGGCCGCCGATCTAACACCACCTTCACCACCTGCGGAATCACATCGCCAGCGCGGCGCACCACCACAGTATCGTTAATCATCACACCGAGGCGCTCAATTTCATCGCGGTTATGCAAGGTAGCATTACTTACCGTGACACTGCCAACAAAGACCGGCTCTAGGCGTGCCACCGGAGTGATCGCCCCGGTGCGACCTACTTGAAAATCGACTCCCAACAATTGGGTAATTTCTTCCTCAGCAGGAAATTTATGGGCAATGGCCCATCTCGGCCCTTTAGCGGTAAAACCTAATTGTTGCTGCAAGGCCAGATCATTGACCTTATAAACAATGCCGTCGATGTCATAAGGCAAGCCGCTGCGCTTTGCCAACAAATAATCGTGATATTCCAAACAGGCTGCAACGCCATCGACCACACGCATCTCGCTATTGATGCGAAAACCCCATTGCTGCAACTGCTCAAGGATCGCACTATGGTTAGACGGTAGTTCACCTCCCTGCACCAATCCGACACTGTAGCAACACATTTCTAAAGGACGCTCAGCCGTTATTCTGGCATCCAACATCCGCAAACTTCCGGCCGCTGCATTGCGCGGATTAACAAATAGCTTTTCATTATTTATCCGAGCACGCTTATTTAAAGCATCAAAGCCCTTTTTGGGTATATAGATTTCACCGCGCACTTCAAGCACTTCCGGGTAACCCTCACCCAATAGCACCAATGGAATCGATGGAATGGTGCGTACATTGTGAGTAATATCTTCACCAACCGAACCATCACCGCGCGTAGCCCCTCTTGCCAATTTGCCGCTTCGATACAACAAGCTAATGGCTGCACCGTCCAGTTTAGGTTCACAGACAAAAGTAAAGGCCGTCTCATCACCCAGCCGACTTCTGATGCGATGCTCAAAATCCCTTAATTCTTCCCTATTAAAGACATTATCGAGTGACAACATCGGCACTTCATAAGTGATCTGACTAAAACCCTCCAACGGCTCGGCCCCAACACGCTGAGTCGGTGAATCCTCGTTGATTAAATCAGGGTGCTCTACCTCCAGCTGCTGCAACTCACGCATCAGTCGATCATATTCTGCATCGGGAATCGACGGGTCATCCAGTGCGTAATAGCGATAATTGTGCTGGTTAATGATGGCGCACAATTGGTCTAGTTGCTGCTGTATTCTCAATGAATCAGGGACAGATAACTCAGGATCAGATGGCTTAGGCATTGATGCAGTGACTAAAAAGAACAAACAATAAAAGCAAGGGACAGCCTCTTAAGCATGCTGGGCAAGCTGTCGACGCTCAAACTCCTGTATCCGCTGACGGCAGTGTTCCAGGGTTTGGTTAGTCATCGCACTGCGAGACTCATCAAGCATTTCACCATTCAAATTAGACATCAGGCATTGAGCGGTCTCAACCATATAATCAAAAGCCTTTATTGGGTGCTCCGGTCCCGGTACGCTCATAAAAAAGCACACCCCAGTGGTAGTGAAATCATCAATATTATCCAGCTCAAAGGTTCCCGGCTCAACACTATTGGCCAGACTAAACTGCACGGCGCCGTTGCCATTAGCTCGCTCGTGACGATGGAAGATATTCATCTCACCGTAGCGCAAATCACAAGCCAACAATATATGTAACAGATCTGGACCTTTAAAGGGCTCATCTTTTGCCACCAAGTTGATAACCATCAGCTCTTGTTTGCACTCGCCGCCCTTATTCTGAGGTGAAGAGTTCTGAGATGGAGAGCTGTGAGGTGAAGAGCTGTAGGAGGAAGACGAGGAGGAAGATTCAGCAGCGACGCCAGTAGAGAGCACTTCTTGTGAAACGACAGCTTGTGAAACGACAGTTTCAACAGATTGATCCGCAGGAGCTTGCCCTGAAGCAACGGACTCCATCAACATGGGTACAGTTTGCTCCAGGTCCAGCTGACCACCACCCATTGCAGGACCATGACTAGACTGCGAATATCTACTGGAATAGGGGTCGTGGGTGGTTTGAACTGTTTGCTGGCGCTCTACAACTCGGGCACCACCATTGGGTAATTCACAGGAATGATCCTCATAAGATTCAGAGGTATTTAAAAATTGCTTATTCAATGACATACGGATTTTACCGCGCTGCTCATTGCGTATACGGCGATAGCCATCAAGCAGCACTGTCGCAATCAGCAGTACACCGACAATGATCATCCAGTCACGAACACCGAGTTCCATCGTAGCCTGTTAACCTTTCAACATTTATTCAGTTATTGTAGTTTGGCAAACACCAAACCTTAACAAGTTTATGGTATCAACAGTATGGCACAAGTGCCCAGTGCCCACACTGTCAGTTTATATTCCGACACTGCACAGGGTGGATTGTACAGGATGGATTGTACAGGATGGATGTAATCCACCTTACGGCAACACTAAACCGCCGCCAGCTCCGCCGCCGCCTCAACATCGACCGTTACCAAACAGGACACACCGGGTTCAAGCATCGTCACACCTAGTAACTGGTCGGCCATCTCTATCGCAATCTTGTTGTGGGTGATATAGATAAACTGCACCTGCTTGGACATCTCCTTAACCAATCGGGCATAGCGGCCTACGTTGGCATCATCCAACGGCGCATCAACCTCATCGAGCATACAAAACGGTGCCGGATTAAGACGGAAGATCGAGAATACCAACGCAATCGCCGTCAACGCCTTTTCTCCACCCGACAACAGGTGAATAGTGCTATTACGCTTGCCTGGTGGCCGCGCCATAATGGCGATACCCGTATCTAACAAATCGTCACCCGTCATTTCCAAATAAGCAGTACCGCCACCAAATACTTTCGGGAACAGCTCCTGCAAACTGACATTGACCTTATCAAAGGTGTCCTTAAAGCGCTGACGGGTTTCCTTGTCGATTTTTTGAATCGCATTTCCCAGTGTGCGCAAGGCCTCTTCTAAATCGTCATTTTGTGCATCCAGATAGGTTTTACGCTCCGCTGAGCTTTTGTATTCATCAATCGCCGCCAGATTAATAGGTCCAAGACGGGCAACTCGTCGGTCGATACTGTCAAGATCGTCATGCCAGGTTTTTTCGTCAGCATTTTCCGGCAGATTGTTGAGGACCGTCTCAAGATCATATTGAGCCTCAATAAGCCGCTCTTCCAGAGTGCGGCGACGAACCTGCAAACCCTGTACTTCAACACGACCTCGCTCCAACTCGCTACGCACTGTCTGGGCGCGGGCCTCAACACCACTGCGCCGGCTTTCTGACTCACGTAGCAAGTGTTCTACTTCATCAACCTGGCGGCGGGCTTCAGCTAGCTCTTCCTCTATCTGTAAACGCATTTCCAATTGCGCTTCCAGCGCCAGCTGCATTGCTTCAATCGGCTCATCGGCTCCGCTAATACCTTCCTGCAACGTGGCACGACGCTCTTCCAGCTGCTGTACCTGATTGTGGGTACGCTCGATATTCTCGCTCATGGACTCTAGCTGCGCGCGCAAAGACTGGTAGCGCATTGCCAACGGGTAGGCAGAATCTTTATCGTGCCTAGCACGCTGACGGGCTCGATCCAGTACCGAACGACATTTATCCCGTCGGGCTAGTAGCACTTCACGCTGATTGGAGTCCTGCTGCATATTTTCGATGGCTGCCGACAAGATGATCCGCGCTTCGCCCAAGCTTTCATGTTCCTGCTGAAATTGCTCACGATTGTCGTCGATTTCACTATTGATGCGGTTGCGGCGCACACTGATCTGCTCAACACGCACTTGCTTGGCACTTAACTCAGAACGCACTTCACTGTGCCTGCTGTTCTGCGCTTGCATCTGGCGCTGAGATTCTTCACGCTTGGCTTCCAACTCGCGAAGAGTATCTCGACCTTCCGCCAGCTGACTATCCAGTACTTCTACGTTTGCTGCGGTTTTTTCACTATTGACAGACAAGTTTTCGAGTTCCTGCTGACGTTGCAAAACACCGGCCTGCACATCGGAATCCTTGGCCACACGCAACCAGTTAGCACCAATCCACAAGCCCTCTGGGGTGACTACCGATTCGTGGGCAGCTAACTGTGAACGCAATGCCAGCGCAATGGATAGATCCGCGGCAACATAAATGCCAGCCACCAAACCCTGCGCCTGTTGTCCCTCTGCAATTTTGCTGGCAAGGGTGTCGGCAACACCGCTACCCTCCACAGCCAAAGCACTGCTATCTAATAAAGTAATGGTGCCTTGCTTGAGGGTTTCAGCCAATGCCGCCACCGCATCAATACCATCAACACAAACCGCCTGTAGATGATCACCCAAAACGGTTTCGACTGCCGTTTCCCAGCCACGGACCACTGTCAGGTTTTCCGCCAAGCGGGCGTTATTGCCCAGACCGTTGGCCTGCAGCCAGTCGCTAATAGCGCCCTGTTGTTGACCCAACGCCGCCTGCTGCAAGGCCTCCAATGAAGCGTGGCGACCGCGCATGCTTTGCAGCTTGTTGCGCGCTTCATCAAGATCGTTACCCAGGACGGTATTGCCCTCACGGTGTTGGTGAATTTGATTGGCGTGTTGCTCCAGTCGATGCTGCTGCTCTTCTACCTGTAAATCGGCTTCCGCCAACTGCTCGCTTAACCGCTCAATCTCTTCTTCAACGGGGCCAGTACTTAAACCGGATTTTTCTTCTTCCAGTTTGACGATACGCTGTTGAATGCGCTGTAAGACCTGTTCAATATGCTGGATTCGGGATTGCTGAACTTCCGCTTTCTGGCGGGGCTGCAGTGCCTGCTGGTTGAATTCATCCCATTCATGCTGCCATGCCTGCATGGTTTCTTCCGCCATCATCAGTGCAGCTGCCGTCTCTTCCTCAGAGCCCTGAGCCAACTCCAGCTCTGGCTGGATCTCTTCGATTTCCTGAGTCCTGCGCTCCTGCTTATCACTTTCGGACTGCAAATGTTGTTTGGCTTCCTGATAATTGCGTTCGGTTTGCTGCAGATCGTCGTTTAACTGACGACTGCGCTCCTGATGATGCTGAATGCTCTGCTCAGCGCGGGCAATCTCGGCACCGACGCTGTAGTAACGGGCCTGCACCTCGTTGAACCGGTCCATCATAGCGGTGTGAACATCGCGGAATTTTTCGATATCGGCATCGATCGAACGCTGCTCGGCGATCACCGCTTCCAATTTGACTTCCAATTCGCGAATAGTCTGCTCGTAACCTTTAACCTGACCGTCCAGGATTTTCCACTGTAAGACCTGCAGCTGGGCTTTTAACAGCCGCTGTTGTTTTTTCAGCTCGGTATAACCTTCGGCAGCCTGGGCCTGGCGTTGCAAGTGCTGCAGCTGACGTTCCAGTTCATCCCGTAAATCGGTCAAACGCTCCAGGTTTTCCATGGTGCGGCGCATGCGGTTTTCAGTTTCCCTGCGACGTTCCTTGTATTTGGAAATGCCGGCAGCCTCTTCAATAAACACCCGCAACTCTTCCGGCTTGGACTCGATCAGACGAGAGATCATTCCCTGTTCAATAATGGCGTAACTGCGTGGACCCAGACCGGTGCCCAGAAAAATATCGGTGATATCGCGGCGGCGGCACTTGCTGCCATTGAGGTAATACTCGGAAATGGCTTCGCGGGTCACCTTGCGGCGAATGGAGATTTCAGCAAAGCGGGCATACTCCCCCCCCACCGCACCCTCTGTGTTATCAAAAACCAATTCGATGGTTGCTTGACCAACAGGCTGCCGATTGATCGAGCCATTAAAAATAACATCGGCCATATTTTCGCCACGTAGATTTTTGGCAGAACTTTCCCCCATTACCCAACGCACTGCATCGATAATATTTGATTTACCACAACCGTTAGGACCCACCACACAGCCGAGATTCGATGGAAATGACACGCTGGTCGGATCGACGAAGGATTTGAAGCCTGCCAGCTTGATAGTTTTTAGTCGCATTCTACTTTAACTTTTTATGCTAACTCTTTGTATTTATTATAATAAATAAACAAATAGCGGTTATTATTCAACCCCGCTCTTTCCCAAAAAAACTCGCCGTAGTGTATAGCTTTTACCACTGAAGGACTACGCCGATTTGGTGTTTTCAGGATTTATTTTAGTCCTGGTTCTGAAGAAGATGGACCCGACTTACTCTGCATAAGGTCAATCGTTGGTAAACGATCCATTAACGACAGGTGAATCATTCATCATTGGGACACACACTCTACAATTTATAATCGGGTACAGAATGACCATACCCTGTTTAGCATTCAGGCAGTACTGGGATACTGTCCTAATAGTGTATCCCTCGCAAGATTGGGCACAATCAATGAGAGCGCCACTTGACTCTGGCTCATCCTTACTATAAAGTAAGGAATAATATATTATGTAAGGGGGCTTATATGTCCACCGCTACAGTTACAACAAAAGGCCAGATCACTATCCCTAAAGACATAAGGGAGTATCTCGATCTCCACAGCAAAGATCGCATTTCTTTCATGAGAGACGACGACGGGCGCGTGTATTTTTTACCGGCCACGCGCAGTCTAGAGTCGCTGAAAGGCATTGTTCCCAAACCAGCTAAGCCTGTTTCGCTGGATGATATAAAAGCAACTATAAAAAAACGAGGCTCAGAATCGTGAGAGGTATTGATACCAATGTGCTTGTTCGATACCTCGTACAAGACGATCCCAAGCAATCAAAAAAAGCCTCAAAATTTATTGATGAGTATTGTACGCTTGATGCGCCGTGCTTTATCGGTCATATCGTTCTGTGCGAATTAGTATGGGTGTTAGAAAGCAACTATGGCCAAACAAGGAACGAAATCACACTAATAATCGAGCATCTTTTACAAGTGGGTGAACTTGAAGTGATGGATCAAGAGGTTGTGTGGAAAGCATTAAACGATTACAAAACATCGAATGTGGACTTTCCTGATCATTTAATTGGCCGAGTTAATGAATCGCGGGGCTGTGAGTTTACGGTAACCTTCGACAAAAAAGCAGCTAAACAACCACTCTTTGAAGAAATATAGAAATAAACCATCTGAAAACGAAACTGATCAGTCTCAATAGAGGCCCATATTACTTCTTACGTTTTTTAGCCTGATGCTTAATGCGCGCTTTCCGCTCACGTTGACGCTTGCTGAGGTTGTCGCGTTTTTCCGCATAGGGATTTTCGCCCGATTTAAATTCGATACGAATCGGGGTGCCGATTAAATTCAATTCTCGGCGAAAAACCTTTTCAAGATAGCGTCTATAGCTGGCGGGCACTTTATCGGTCTGATTGCCGTGTATAACTATTATTGGCGGATTGGAACCACCCGCATGGGCATAACGAAGCTTAATACGACGACCATGAACCATCGGCGGCGCATGCTCAAAAGTAGCGCCCTCCAAAATTAGGGTCAGTTTATTGGTTTGCAGTTTGAGCATCGACGATTGGTAGGCCTTATCGATAGAGTTATAGAGATGGCCAACCCCAGTGCCATGCAATGCTGAAATAAAATGAATTTCAGCAAAATCAATAAACTGCAAGCGTCGTTCTAATTCACTTTTAACCCAGTGTTTATGGTCGGCATCCAGTCCATCCCATTTGTTCAGCGCAACGACCAAAGCTCGCCCCGCCTCAATGGCATATCCCAGTAGATGCAAATCCTGATCGACAATCCCCTCCCGAGAATCGAGCACCAACACGACCACATTCGCATCATCAATGGCTTTAAGCGCTTTAACAATTGAAAACTTTTCTACCGTTTCCTTAACATTTTTTCGGCGCCGAACACCGGCGGTATCGATGAGGGTATAGGCTTCCCCTTGCCGCTCATAGTCGATATAGATACTGTCTCGAGTAGTGCCAGGTTGATCATAAACAACAACCCGCTCCTCTCCCAGCAAACGGTTAACCAGGGTTGACTTACCCACATTGGGCCGACCAATAATAGCAATTTTGATGCCGCGATGCTCGCTTGCCGCCTTAGACTGCTCAGGTTCTGGAAAATGCTGGAGCATATCGTCCAATAAAGTGCGCACACCTTTACCGTGGCTTGCGGTCATAGGGTACAGTTGTTGGATACCCAGCCGATAAAAATCAGCCATCGCGACATTGGGATCAACACCGTCGATTTTGTTAGCCACATAAAAAACGGGTTTATTCGCTTGGCGCAATTGATGAGCTAGGACTTCATCACCTGCGGTTAACCCAGCCCGGGCATCACAAAGAAAAAACACCGCATCGGCCTCTTCCACCGCCAGCATGGATTGTTGCGCCATAGCAGCGTCAATACCCTCTTCCTCACCGGTAATACCGCCCGTATCGATTGCGATAAAATGGCGACTCCCCAGCCGGGCTTCACCGTATATTCTATCGCGGGTTAAACCGGGTAAATTGGCCACCAGGGCATCGCGGGTTTTGGTCAAGCGATTGAACAACGTCGACTTGCCGACATTAGGGCGTCCAACCAAGGCAATTACTGGGACCATACTGAAAGAACCAAACTCAACAGGACATTACTCCCGTACTACTGGAAATAAAGACATTAAAAGAAACTAAAACCGCGGGATTTTTCTTCCAATCGGTATGCGACTAACTTACCGCTGTTAGCATAGACAATCAGCATATCATCAACCGTTTGCAGATCGACCTGTAAACCATCAGAATCAACTTTGGTTCGTGCGGCAATACGTCCATCAACTTGTGACAAAGCATGTAGATAACCTTCTACATCCCCCACCACTACATAGCTGCCGAGGGTGGTCGAGCCTGTCAACTTACGTCTAGCCAAAACAGTCTGTGCCCAACGAGCGCCCTGACCATTTTTTTCAAAGGCTGTCACACTGCCATCTTCACCCGAGACATAAATATTGCCAAAACCGTAGGACATCCCCACATAACTGGACGCTTCGTTAGACCATATTCTACGACCGGAACCTGGATCAATAACCGCGATCTTACCTTGATAGCTTACGGCAACAATCAAGCCATTAACTTCAAGTAAAGCACCATCAATATCGATAATCCGCTCAATTTCTGAATCACCTTTGGCAACAGCAACACGCGTATTCCAACGTATCGCGCCGGTTTTCATATCGAAACTAATGACACGACCATTGGCAAAACCAGCAATCACGGTATCGCGAAACATCAATGGTGTACTGGTACCACGCAACGTTAACACCGGCACCGTATTGCGATAAGACCAGATCCGCTTACCCTCTTTAATATCCAAGGCTAGCATTTGGCCGTCAAAAGTTTGCACGAACACCAAGCTGCCATTGGTTTGTGGCGCAGCCAATACTTCACCACCTACTTCGACGGTCCAGAGTGCTGAACCATCCTCTTTATCGAGAGCCACCACTTCTCCCGCGGCAGTACCCACCAATACTAAATCGGCGCCGACACCAACACCACCGACCAACAGTTTGTCGAGCTCTACATCCCAAACCGTTTTACCTTTGTCAAGCGTGACAGCCTCAACATCACCGTTCGCCGAAGCAACATAGATCAACTCACTGTCAATGGCAGGATTTAGTCGATTAAAAATCTCTCCCTGGCCATCACCAACAGAAGAGCTCCAGACTTTATTGAATGAGCGCTCTTGCTCAAAGTCTATTAATGGCGCGGGGCCTTGTTCTTCTTCCGTGTCATTAGCGCTACAAGCGCTTAAAACTAACGCCAAGAGGGATAAACCCAAGCCACGCTTAATCAATTTCAGCCTCAGCATCTTTATATGCATCCCCATCATTTTCTGTGGAAGGGCTTTCAGCCCCGATGTTTTCTACACGGTTGGCAGCACCAGTTTGATCTTAATCGCTATTGAGCTGTTGAAGCTTCATATTAAGTAGTGAGCTACGAACAGGCCGCTCTCCCTCTTCCTGTTGACCGAGTTCCGTTGCTTTCTGGTAAGCTAACCTTGCCTGGCTTGTCTTTTCCTGAGCTAAATAAATATCGCCTTTTACTTCTTCAAAGGCTGCAGCATACCCTGAAGCATCAACTGATAGCTGCGCCAAAGCCTCATCGTACTTATCCTGTGCGGACAATACTCGTGCCAAACGCAGTTTAGTTTGCAGGGTAAGTTCAAGACTAGTGTCTGTTTCCAGGACCCAACGTAATTCTTTCTCGGCAGCCTCTAAATCATTTTTTTCAACCGCAAATTTAGCTTTGTACAATGCGCCAAAATGGGCATAGGTAGATTTGGGGAAATCCTGCTTGAGCGTATCCACCAAATGATGGGCCGTCGTCAATTGCTCAGCTGTTAAATTTCCATCAGATACTGATAACAAATTTTGATAAACCGCCGAAGCAGCCTCAATTTCAGTTTGCTGCTGTCCCTGCCAACCCCGCCAACCATAAACAGCGGCAATGGCAACAACGATAGTAATAATCGTAGACTTGCCATTTTCCTTCCACCATTTTTTTAACGCTTCAACTTGTTCTTCTTCTGTTTGATAGCTTTCAGCCATAATATAAATTCTCTTTTCTTCCGTTTGCTCTAGTGTTGACTTGCCTATAGGCAAGAAGTGTATCAGCCATGAAGGCACTGACTTAAGGGCAGCGCTGTTAACGGCTTGCGACCGTAGTATCCCCACCGCCACCCTCGGTAGTCACTACCCTCACTCGGTTGGAACCCCACGCCCTTGTGAGGGTAGTGACTACCGAGGGTGGCTAGACTGTGCGATATCCAGGTACCACCGGAGTAGCTGTTCGCAATGCAAGGCCCGCTAAAGGGCGTGGGGTTCCAACCGATAGTGGGCCTTGCATTGCGAACAGCGGGTTCAAAGCGCCTCAGTTATAGCTTTAAGTTAAGCACCATTCGTATCAGCCATAGAATGGACCTTGATTCACTCCTTGATTAACAATAGGTACCACAGCGGTAGGGCGTGGTTGATCACAATGCTTGCATGTTAAAACAGATCAGCCTGTATTTTCGGCGCTAATTCTATTGATGTCTGCAATTCGATAAAATATTCCGCCAACAACTCGGTCAACGCCGCATGGTTGACGGTTTTCTGCTCAATAGTTTCTCCTGTACTGCTGGCGCGCAACCATTTCACATTGACCACTCCCTGCTCCGCTTCATTATCGCCCATTACCAGGGCGATAGCAGCAGCACTTTTATCCGCCTTTTTAAATTGGCTTTTAAAGCTGCCACCACCACAGTGCAGTTGTAATTTCAGGCCGGGCAGTGTACCACGTAATTGCTCCGCCAACTGAAACGCTGCCAGCTGAGCCTTTTCTCCAGCAACGACAAAATAGACATCCGGGGAAGTAGCAATGCTCCTAGGAACCTTTTTCACCGTTTGCAATAAAAGACAAAGGCGCTCAATCCCCATAGCAAAACCCACTGCGGCAACGGGTTTACCTCCCAGCTGTTCAACCAACCCGTCGAAACGACCGCCTGCACAGACTGTACCTTGCGCACCTAGTTGGTCAGTCACCCATTCGAATACGGTTTTGCTGTAGTAGTCCAGCCCGCGCACTAGTCGCGGATTGACGGTATAGCTAACGCTGGCAACATCCAGCAACTTTTTTAGCTGTTCAAAATGAACCCGCGATTCCTCATCCAGATAGTCCATTAGCGACGGTGCCTGTTCCAGGACTGCCTGGGTTTCTGGACTTTTACTATCGAGAATACGTAGCGGATTCGTTGTCATTCTGCGCTGACTATCGGCATCCAATCTGTCAACATGCTGCTGTAAATACGCTAGCAGTGCAGCGCGATATTTAGTCCGGGTCTCATGGCTACCAATACTGTTTAATTCAAGCGTGACATGCTCACTAATCTCTAGCTGCTGCCACAAACGAGCAGTGATTAAAATAACTTCCGCATCAATATCGGGAGTAGCCACACCAAAACTTTCCACACCTATCTGATGAAACTGTCGCAGACGACCCTTTTGTGGCCGCTCGTAGCGAAACATAGGGCCGGTATACCAGAGTCGCTGAACCTGTTGATTATCCAACAGACCATTTTGCAAACAGCACCGTACACAACCAGCAGTACCTTCAGGACGCAAGGTCAAACTTTCGCCGTTGCGATCGTCGAAGCTGTACATTTCCTTTTCCACAATATCGGTGACCTCGCCAATAGAGCGTTTAAACAGCGCTGTCTGTTCGAGAATGGGAAAACGAATCTCCTGGTAACCATAGCGGCCCAGCACATCACTAACGGTGGCTTCAAGATATTGCCAAAGGGGAGAATCCACTGGCAGCAGATCATTCATGCCGCGTATAGATTGAATTTTTGCCAAGGTAAATGTCCGGTTATTATCTTTAATTTAGTTGTCTATTATTTACTAGAGTTTAGAGTTTCAGGAAGAAAATTATAACAAAAAATTCAGCGTGAGCATTTCGGGCCTGCAGGACAATTGATACTGTGGCCGGTCGCAAGCTTGTTGGTCTTTGCGGCTGCTGCGGAACTCGCTGCGCTCAGACAGTCCTCGCTAAAAACGCCGCAAAGACCAACAAGCTTAAACGCGCCCTGATTGGCCACAGTATCAATTGTCCTGCAGGCCCTAGCATCGTGCTACATTGAAGACATTACTTCTCTCCATAATACCTTAAAAAATGTACAAAAAGCTTGACTAAAGCGGCGAAAAATATCCGCGTCTTATAGTAAACCCTCCTGCAAGCCCAGAGTGATGAGTTGAATGTTCTGATCTAATGCTCTTTCTAAAACTCTAAACTCTAGTATTATTTAAAAAGTAGCTTTGAACCCGCTGTTCGCAATGCAAGGCCCACTATCGCCCACTATCAATTGGAACCCCACGCCCTTTAGCGGGCCTTGCATTGCGAACAGCTACTCCGATGGCGCCCGGATACCGCACAGTCTAGCCACCCTCGGTAGTCTAACCCCTCACCAGGGCGTGGGGTTCCAACCGAGTGAGGGGTTAGACTACCGAGGGTGGCGGCGGGATACCACGGTCGCAAGCCGTTAACAGCGCTACCCTTTAAGTAAGTGCCATTCATCCTCGATGCCTACGACTGTTTGGCAATAAGATCCTGCTCTGCCTGCTGCTTTACAGACACTTTTTCGCGAATCATCGCTTCCAGGTGATCGACCAAATTTTCTTTGCCAATTTTATGGTCTTTCTTACCCTCTACATAAATCAAATGCTTAGGCGTGCCACCAGTTAAACCAATCTCTGCCTCTCTAGCTTCACCGGGGCCGTTAACGATACAGCCGATAACGGCTACATCCAGCGGTGTGGTGATATCATCTAGACGGCTTTCCAGTTCGTTCATGGTAGCGATCACATCAAAGTTCTGCCGTGAACAACTAGGACAGGCGATAAAATTAATGCCTTTGCTACGCAATTTAAGGCTTTTTAAAATCTCGTAACCCACTTTGACTTCTTCAACGGGATCGGCGGCCAGCGAGATACGTATAGTATCGCCAATACCATCCATCAATAACATTCCCAAACCCACTGAAGATTTAACCGTGCCACCCCGTAAACCACCGGCTTCGGTAATACCTAAATGCAGCGGCTGTTCAATCTGCGTAGCTATTTTTCGATACGCCGCTACCGCCATAAATACATTAGAGGCTTTTACGCTCAGTTTAAAATCCTGAAAATCCAGACTATCGAGGATATCGACATGGCGCATTGCCGATTCAACTAGAGCATCAGGCGTTGGCTCGCCGTACTTGCGCTGTAAGTCCTTTTCCAGTGAGCCGGCATTCACCCCAATCCGCAGTGGAATATTTTTATCGCGAGCTGCATCAATCACCGCACGAACACGATCTTTCCGGCCAATATTACCAGGATTAATACGCAGGCAATCAACACCGCACTCGGCAACTTTTAATGCAATTTTGTAATCGAAATGGATATCCGCCACTAAAGGCACACTCACCCGCTGACGAATCTTTTTGAAAGCTTCTGCCGCATCCATGGAAGGAACTGAAACACGCACAATATCAGCACAGGCTTGTTCAAGGCGTTGTATTTGTGCAACCGTCGCATCGACATCACAGGTATCCGTATTGGTCATACTCTGCACCGTGATTGGCGCATCACCACCCACAGCCACATTCCCTACCAAAATCTGACGGGATTTTCTGCGTTTAATCGGTGATTCCATCTGCATCGTTTACAACCTGCTTCTAGTAGGACTTTTACATACAAATAACGCTGAAAAACTAACACCATAACGCACCAAGCTACAACCTCCCAATGACCAAGCGGGCGGAATTATTTTTTTGGTTAACACCAATCGCTACCGACTTACCATTGTAATCCAGACTCACTCCAGGAGCGTAGCCCAACAACACTCTAAAGGGGGCATTGCCACTTAACTCCAAAGTATCTGCCGCTCGCTTAAGGTCCGCAAAAATTACTTTATTATCACTGTCCTTAACTTCCACCCAGCAGTCATCGGAAAAATGAAAATACAGTAAACCTTCGGTCTTTTGTTCAATCGTGCGTTCAGTATCGACAAACTGATTATGCTGCGGCTTAGTGACGGGCCTATCAATGGCAACTAGTCCGGGTTCATCGGCCACGGATATTGCAGCAAACTGATCTGAATACGTATCAGCTATGTTGATAGCTTTTGAATGGCCAGTAAAGTCCCTGCTGACGATGGTTGCCGCTGTCGGTGGCGTAAGGGCCAGAACCAGGCTGCGATCATTCTCATCGACAATAACCGCCGAGGCCATCATCGATCCTTTAGTATTTTTATCAATACCTTCACTGTCACTCATCACCCATAGAACAATGATGATGGCGATAGAAACTGCAAGGCACCAGTATTGAATACTATGCCCCTTGCCCGGACGTTGAACCTGCCGGATTGTTAATTTGGAGGCAATAGCATGCTTTTTATTGACTTCTTCCGGTAGCTTTCGGTATTGCAAATAACGCTCCACCAGTATTTCCGGATCGATACCCAGCAATTTACCGTAGTTACGCAAATAACTTTTACAGAAAATTTCACCGCTAAGCTGTTGGTAATCATCTGCCTCCAATGCAGCAATTTGTTTCGGTAATAGATGTAATGTATCCGCCACCTCACGCAATGACAACTCTGCAGCCGCTCTTGCTTTGCCCAGCATCAAACCGGGCGCGTTCAATTCTGCTTGTTCAAAACCAGTGTGTTCAACATCAATGTGTTCAAGTGAATTTTCTGACCGTGTATTATTCATTATGCACTATCCGTCATGGCCAAATACACTCTTGTATTCAAGGTACTCTTTGGACGCGGGATACAAATTCTTTAGTGCTAACACAAAACTTGAAAACTCGTCTTGGTTGTCAAATTTGTCCGCCAATCGAATGCCCAACCATAAAGCCTGGGCCGGCTGCTGTTTCACCTGGGAACGATAAGCCCTGTATAATCGATAAGCTTTGGGGTACTCCTTTAACTGAAAATACACATCCGCCAATTGATACATTAATTGTGCATTGTGCCTATCCATCCCATACGCCCGACTAAATGCTGCTTCAGCTTTATTTAATTCTTCAAGCTGGAGATAAGAACGCCCCAAATTCACAAAGGCCATGCCGCGCTTATCATACAAAATATCGCTTACAACCACTTCCAGTTGCTTGGCCGCTTCTTTGTAACGGCGCTGCTGGTAGAGAAAAACCGCGTAATTATTTCTCACCCGGGAATAATCGCTAGCTAATTTAATCGACCGCTTAAAATTTTCTTCAGCCAGCTCAGTCTCACCCGTATTCTGGAATACCAGTGCCAGAGTCTCATACACTTCCGGCGATGATTTATCGATTTTCAGGGCATTTTTTAAATGCCGCTTGGCTGCAGCCCAATGGCCTTTACTAATATAGCTTCGAGCTAGCTGTACTGAATACTCCAGTGTTTTTTTCTCGTCAGCTCTAGCAGCAAGACCACCTTGTTGAGTGGTAACGCAAGCGCTTAAAAATGGCACAAGCACAAAGATTGCGAAAACTATGTTTATCATGTGCTTAGTCGCTATACTCAACGCCATTAATCTCTACCTGTTATAGATTATTGTCAACGAACAGTACTCTTTCAGACTCTGTCTTGGTCTGTAACTGAGTATAGTTCGCCCGGTGACGTTCGCTACGTTTAGTTCGATCAGCTACCTGCCCTACCAACTGGCCACAGGCAGCATCAATATCTTCTCCACGGGTGCTGCGAGTGGTGGTGATAAAACCGGCGTCACTCAAAATCTGCCCAAAACGGTTAATAGCCTTTTTACTGGGGCGCCGGTAAGCCGATAATGAAAACGGATTAAAGGGAATTAAATTAATTTTACAGGGGAAATCTTTGAGTAATTGGGCCAGCTCTCTCGCCTGATCAGCACTATCATTAACCCCAGCGATCAACGTGTACTCCACCGTAGTCACTCGATGGGTATCCGCTTGTTTGCTCCAGTAGCGCTTGCAAGCAGCCAACAATTCAGCGATGGGATAACGTTTATTAATCGGCACCAATGCATTGCGCAATTCATCATTGGGGGCATGCAGGGAAATAGCCAGGGACACTTCCGACACATCACCCAATTTATCCAGCGCAGGCACCACGCCGGAGGTACTTAATGTCACGCGGCGTTTAGAAATACCGTAACCAAAGTCGTCCAACATCAGGCTCATGGCATCGACAACATTATCGAAGTTTAACAGCGGCTCCCCCATTCCCATCATGACCACATTGGTGATGATGCGTTTATTGGTAGATGGAAAAGCATCAAAGGATTGAATAGCCAACCAGACTTGGCCGATAATTTCTGCCGCGCTTAAATCTCGTTGAAAACCCTGCTTCCCGGTAGCACAAAAGCTGCAATCCAGACTACAACCCACCTGTGATGAAACACAAAGGGTGCCGCGATCACCATCGGGAATTAACACGGTTTCAACCAAACTGCCCCCGGCAACGCGGATCGCCCACTTGCGGGTACCATCGGAGGAATCGTGTTGGGAAACGATTTCTGGAGGGCGGATTTCTGCACATTCGTGTAACCGCGCCCGCAGTACTTTACTGATATTGCTCATGTTGTCGAAGTCGTCAATACCTTGATGGTGAATCCACTTTAACAACTGCTGCGCACGGAAAGGCTTCTCCCCCAGGGAGACGCAAAATGCTTGCATCTTTTCGCGCGAAAGCCCTAACAGATTAGTCTTCTCTGTTGAGGTTTGCGGTGCCGATTTTTCCGACACAAGATCCAGTGTACGATCAGTCATAGCACTATCTTTTAAAAAGTGGTCTTGCAACCAACGTATTTACCCGGCAGACAGAGAACCACGTCCCTTAATCTCGAGTACAGAGGTCGCTGGTTGCAAAAAAGTAAGCGATTTCCCTAGCCGCTGATGCAGATGAATCTGAACCATGTACTGCGTTAGCATCAATAGATTCGGCAAAGTCAGCACGGATTGTACCTGCATCGGCTTCCTGCGGATTAGTGGCGCCCATCAATTCGCGGTTTTTCAAAATGGCATTTTCACCTTCCAATACCTGAACAGTAACAGAACCTGAGGTCATAAATTCAATTAATGCGGGGAAGAAAGGACGGCCTTTGTGCTCAGCATAAAAGCCCTCAGCCTGGTCGCGACTCAAACGCAGCATTTTAGACGCGACAATGCTTAAACCATTGCTTTCAAAACGACTGTAAATCTGACCGATAACATTCTTGTCGACTGCATCTGGCTTAACAATGGAAAAAGTCCGTTCAATTGCCATTTGGGGCTCCCCCTATTTATTTATAAAGTGCATAAAGTGTATAAAGTGCTGTAAAGCGTTAAAACAAGTGCTGCGACCAGCACATTGAGACGGTAAATTGGCGACTAGGTTCATCACCTTAATCACTGTATTTTCAAGCCGCAAATTATACGCAGATTTTGGGTAAATTAGTATAAATAATACGCACTTACGGAGTTTTTTTAGAGTAGTCTGGAAAGACGGCCTTTGACTTCCCACCAGCGCAGCAATGCCCTGATTAAGCGGCCAGGGAAGCCTTGGCAAGCGCCTGTATTTTAGCCACGATGGCGCGCAGACCATTGCCCCGGGTTGGGCTAAGATGGCGCTCCAGATCGAGTTGCTGAAAGTAACCATTAACGTCAAAAGCGGTAATTTCGGCAGAAGTTTTGCCATGAAAGGCCGCCATCACTAGCATCAACAGACCCCGTACAATATGGGCATCACTGTCTACTACAAACAACAGGCGCCCCCCCTCCAAATGCACATCCAGCCAGACATTACTTTGGCAACCCTTAACCAGCCGTTCCGGGGTGTGCAGGGACTCGTCCATCTGGACTAAATCCCTGCCCAGATCGATAATATATTGATAGCGTTCTTGCCAATCATCAAAAAAGGTCAAGTCGTCAATTATTTCAGTGGTCGTCGGTAAAGTCATCAATCTTCAGCATCACTCTTCAGCATCAATATGTCTGCTATTAAAAAAGGGTATATTCAGGGGGAAAACACCTAAAAAAACAACCCGGCTTCTAGCTGAGCCTCTTCGCTCATCATCTCCCTGGACCAAGGTGGATCAAACACTAACACCACCTGCACGGTTTCTACATTAGGTACCTTGCCAGTGCGGTATTCTACATCACTCACCAGTACCGACCCCATCCCACAGCCTGGTGCTGTCAGGGTCATGACGATATCGACACTCGCGGCGGCCTGGTCGATAGAGACATTATATATCAGACCCAGGGAGACTAGACTGATGGGGATTTCGGGGTCAAAAATCGAATCCAGCGCCTGCCAAACCTGACCCTCGTTGATCTTACCAGAACCGTCATCTGCAAAGTCCAGAACCTCCGCCTCCCGCCCAATAGCATCCGCATCAGTACCATCAATGCGAACCATATTACCCTGCCAGGTAACCGTGTAATTACCACCTAGACTCTGGTTTATGCTAACAAATTGTCCAGTGGGAATAATAACCGGCTCACCGGAAGGCACCCGGCGCGCAGGGCACTCGCGCAGGGTTACCACCATAGTTTGCTGCATATCAGCTCACGCTAAAACTTTCGCCGCAGCCACACTCAGCCACAACATTGGGGTTATTAAATTTCACTACGCTATTAATACCTTCTACCACTAGATCGATTTCTGTGCCACGCAACAGATCCATCGCTTCAGGATCTACCGCCAACGTGACCTTGCCTCCGGGATGCAACACAATATCGCTGGCATTGGCCGCATCGACCAAATCCAGCACATAAGCATAGCCGGTACAACCGCTGGTTTCAGTGCTCAGGCGCACTAACTTGCCCTCTTTTCCTGCCATCGCTTGTTCAAAATGGCGCAGGGCAGCCTCAGTCATGGTGATCGCAGCGGCACTGGGATCATAGGTTACAACCGTCATGTTTTCTCCTTCATTCAACCTGTCATTAAGCCAACATCGCTTGTACTTTGCGCAACGCCTTAAACAAGACGTCTACTTCATCCAGGGTATTGTAGAGTGAGAATGAAGCGCGAGCGGTACCCGGCACGCCCAGGCGATGCATCAAGGGCTCTGCACAATGATGACCGACGCGAATCGCCACCCCCTGCTGATCCAGTAAAAAGCCAATATCGGCAGGATGACCTTCATCCATCACAAAGCTCAATACACTGACCTTATTTTTTGCACTACCTATAATACGTAGACCCTCAAAAGCCTGCGCTTGTTCAGTGGCATTGGCCATTAATGCAGCTTCATGAGCCTGTACCGCGGATATATCCAGCTCGGCAAACCAGCGCACTGCCTCTCCCATGCCAATCGCACCGGCAATATTGGGAGTCCCGGCTTCCAGCTTGTAAGGTAACTCATTCCACTTGGCATCCTGGTAGGTGACTTCGGAAATCATCTCACCGCCGGTTTGCCATACAGGCCAATCCGCTAACAAAGACTCCCGCCCCCATAGCACACCAATACCAGTGGGGCCATATAATTTATGACCGGAAAAAGCGTAAAAATCGCAATCCAGTTGCTGTACATTCACTGGCTCGTGAGCAATCCCCTGGGCACCGTCGATTAACACCCAGGCGCCAACCTTTTTAGCTTGTTTACACAAGTCTGCGATGGGATTAATAGTCCCCAGCGCATTGGATACATGGGGCAAGGCAACCAATTTCGTGTGGTTATTAAGCAAAGCGTCAAAAGCATCAACTATCAACTCACCGGCATCATTAATCGGCGCTACTTTTAGGGTTGCCCCGGCACGTTTACATGCCTGCTGCCAGGTAACTAAATTGGCATGGTGCTCCATTTCTGTTACTAGCACTTCATCTGTAGCCGTTAGCAATTGCGCTAACCCGTTTGCGACAATATTGATCGCTTCAGTGGTACCGCTAGTCCAGATGACTTCATGCCGCGAATAGGCATTAACAAACTGTGCCACGGTATCACGGGCAGTTTCATAACGCTGAGTGGCCTCATCCGCTAAACGATGAGCACCCCGATGCACATTGGCATTACAGGTGCTGTAATAATCAACAAGCGCATCGATCACACACTGGGGCTTTTGGGTGGTCGCCGCGTTGTCGAGATAGACCAGCGGCTTGCCATTGATATCACGTGCCAAAATGGGAAACTGCGCACGAATAGCACCTACATCAAAACGGGTCTCTATATTGTTTACCAGACTGTTCATTGCCGTTCTCTATTTATTTCAATAATCACTTGTTCAAATCTCACTTGTTCAAATCTTTAAGGCTCAAGCCTCAATAGCTCAACGCTCATTTCACTTCCATCTGCACAAAACGTTGCCGCAGTTGCGGTCGCAACCACTGCGCTAATACCTGGTTGGGCATTTGATCCACCAACGCATTGATAAAACCAAAACTTAACATGATCTGTGCCTGCGCTTTACTAACACCGCGGGTTTGTAAATAGTACAGCGCCTGTTTATCCAGTTGCGCTACCGTAGCGCCGTGGGTACAACGCACATCATCGGCGTAAATTTCTAATTCCGGCTTGGTATTAATTTCTGCATTAGCTGACAACAATAGATTGCGGTTATTCAACTCAGCCAGGGTTTTTTGGGCATCGCGATGAATATGAATACGACCGTTAAACACCGCACGGGCATTACCCGCGACAATGCCCCACACCTTTTCTTCGGTGGTGCCGTGGGGAACCGCGTGCTCAATGGTGCTATGTAAATCAATCAACTCGCTGCCATCCACTAGAAAAATTGCATTTAATTTGGCAATAGCATACTCACCAGCATGAGTCACATCAACATCAAGGCGAGACAGATCACTACCAAAACCTACCAGGGTGCTATTGAGTTGCGCCTTGCCGCCCAGTTTAAAATGACTACCACCAACCGTTAACGCCTCCCCGGTTTGCAGAGCAAAACGGTAGTGTTCCAGCTCCGCCGCTACAGCCAACTCATACTCAGAAACGCCAGTATTAAAACTTGTTTCATTGCCCGTATAGTGTTCAATCACCGTTGCTTTTGCAGCAGCCCCTAAACGCACCAGGACACGGGTATGGGCTTCTTGACCACGGCTTAAGTAATTGATAATTCTGAGAGGACGTTCGATCGTGACACCCGCTGCCACATCAATGATCAACCCCGAGGTTGCCAGCACATCATTGACCAAGCCGAATAAATGCCGTGTCGGTTTGATTGCGGTAAACGTTTCCGCCGCCCAATTCTGCATGGCCGCAGGCGCATCAGCCAGGGAAACGATGGACAACCCCGCTGGCAAATTTTCAACAGTTAAATTCCCTTGCAAAACACCGTCTATAAAAATCAAATCAATGCTGTTGAGCCCAGCAATTGCCTTAACGCCATTGGCATTAACAGTATCAACTTCTTTAATGTCAACTTTAGTGGCGACTTGCTTGTTGTTGAGAAGACCGGACGGCGCATTGATCTCCGACTTAAAACGGGTCTCTGCCAAGACCCGAAGCGGCGTATACTTCCAAGCTTCGGTTTTACGCGTCGGCCACTGGGCTTCGCGCAACAAGGCCAGTGAAGCCTGTCGCTTTGGGGAAAGCCAGTCACTAACGGTTTCGCCGCGAGCAACGGCACTGCCTAACCAATCATTCATGCAGTTCGCTCCTGCTGGCCAACCCCACCCGCTTGCTCAACAGTAGATTGCTCCGCCAACCAGGCATAACCCTGCTCTTCCAACTCTAATGCTAAAGAGGCATCGCCACTTTTTACGATTTTTCCATCAGACAATACATGCACAAAGTCGGGCTTGATGTAATCCAACAAGCGCTGATAATGGGTAATCACGATAAAACTTCTCTCGGCACAGCGCTGACTATTCACCCCTTCCGCTACCACTTGCAGAGCATCAATATCCAAACCGGAATCAGTCTCATCGAGAATACAAAGCCGGGGTTTTAACAGCAACATTTGCATAATCTCGTTGCGTTTTTTCTCTCCACCGGAGAAACCTTCGTTTACTCCACGCTTTAAAAAAGCCGCGGGCAGGTCTACTTGCTTGCAGGCATCACGAGCCATGTTTAAAAAGTTTTTAGAACTAACTAACTCTTCACCGCGGGCTTTATGCTGGACATCCACCGCCGCCTTTAAAAATTCGAGATTGCTGACACCGGGAATTTCAACGGGGTATTGAAAGGCTAAAAATAAGCCAGCACGAGCGCGTTCATCCGCCTCCATTTCCAGTAAGTCAACACCATCCAACGTCACGGAACCTTCATCCACTGCATAACCTGGGCGACCGGAAATCACATAACCCATGGTACTTTTACCTGCACCGTTGGGGCCCATAAGGGCATGCACTTCCCCCGGTTTAATATCCAGATTGATACCCTTAAGGATTTGTTTATCTTCAACACTGGCGTGTAAATTTTTAATCGACAACATAATACTATTACCTGTTAAGCTCTTAGCCTATCACCTTGAGCGCAACGAAAGATCTTGCCAACCGTATAGCAACTAGATTCTTCGCTATGCGCAGGATGACAGAAATTCTGATTAACCCACCGCGCCCTCAAGGCTGATTTCCAGCAGTCTGCCCGCTTCTACGGCAAACTCCATCGGCAATTCTTTAAAGACTTCCTTACAAAAACCATTGACGATCATCGATACCGCTTTTTCCGGATCGAGGCCGCGTTGCTGGCATAAAAACAGTTGATCATCGGACACTTTCGACGTGGTCGCTTCGTGCTCGACAATAGCTGAAGGGTTTTTACTCTCCATATAGGGGAAGGTATGGGCACCGCATTGATCACCAATCAATAACGAATCACACTGGGAAAAATTGCGAGCGCCATCAGCGCCAGGATTCATACGCACTAAACCGCGGTAACTATTATTAGCGCGCCCCGCTGAAATACCTTTGGAGATAATGGTCGAGCGGGTGTTTTTGCCAATATGGATCATCTTGGTGCCGGTGTCCGCCTGTTGCATACCACGGGTTAACGCCACCGAGTAAAACTCGCCGACGCTGTTATCGCCCTTTAGAATACAGCTGGGGTATTTCCAGGTAATTGCAGAACCGGTCTCAACCTGAGTCCATGACACTTTGGCATTAGTGTGACAAATCGCACGTTTGGTGACAAAATTATAAATACCGCCCTTGCCCTCTTCATCACCGGGATACCAGTTTTGCACCGTAGAATATTTAATTTCGGCATCATCCATCACCACTAATTCAACAACTGCCGCATGCAACTGGTTTTCATCACGCTGTGGTGCAGTACACCCTTCTAGATAACTGACATAACTACCTTCGTCAGCAATAATTAGCGTGCGCTCAAACTGACCGGTGTTTTGTTCGTTGATGCGGAAATAAGTCGATAACTCCATCGGACAGCGGGTGCCTTTGGGAATATAAACAAAAGAGCCATCGGTAAAAACCGCGCTGTTTAACGCAGCATAATAATTATCTTTTTGTGGAACCACACTACTCAGATATTTTTTTACTAGTTCGGGATATTCCTGAATCGCTTCAGAAATCGGGCAAAAGATAACCCCCACCTCCGCCAGTTTTTCGCGGAAGGTAGTCACAACAGATACCGAATCGAATACCGCATCAACGGCGACACCGGCTAGCATCTGCTGTTCTAAAAGGGGAATGCCCAACTTGTCGTAGGTCGCCAGTAATTCAGGATCTACCTCATCTAACGACTTGGGCTTATCTGCCAGACTCTTGGGCGCTGAATAGTAGGAAATAGCCTGAAAATCGATCTTGGGATAATGGACATGAGCCCAAGTCGGCACGTCCATTTGCTGCCAACTGTGGAACGCTTTTAAACGCCATTCGAGCATCCACTCCGGCTCGCTTTTCATTGCAGAAATACGCCGGATCACATCTTCGTCCAAACCGGGTTCGAAGGTTTCAGACTCAATATCCGACACGAAGCCAGCTTCATATTCCTGCGTTAGTGCTTGGTTAATTTGCTCTGTCATACACTTACCCTAAATAAAAAGCCTCTAAATAAAAAGTCTCTAAACAAAGAGCCTCTTAAAAAAACGAGGTACTCATACCACCTGAACCTGCTGCAACTGCGTATAAATGGTGCGGATATGGGCGATGGCCTTTTCCACATCAGTCTCACTGGTAAAACGCCCTAGTGAGAAACGAATCGAACTGAGCGCATCCACATCACTTACACCCATCGCTTTTAATACATAAGACGGTTCCATACTGGCTGACGTACAAGCCGATCCTGTTGACACCGCCAACTCGCGCAGGGACAGTAATAAAGTCTCGCCATCCACGCCGCTGAAACATACATTCAAATGGCCGGGACTAACTCGGGACGCACTGCCATTACGTTTCATACCGGGCAGATCGGCAATGCCCTGCCATAAACGATCACGCAGCTGTGAAATCTCAACCATTTCAGACTCACGCAATGCCGCCGCTAAACAGGCCGCTTCGCCCATACCCACCAATTGGTGGGTGGGCAAAGTGCCAGAACGCATACCCCGCTCATGACCACCACCATGCAGTAATGGGCTTAATTGATTCTGTACGGAACGCCTCACATACAGCGCTCCCACTCCTTTAGGCCCGTAAAACTTGTGCGCCGACACGCTTAATAAATCCGCCTGTAAAACGTCGACCTTGATATCCAGCTTGCCAGCGGCCTGAGCAGCATCCACATGCAGCAATACCTTGTTTTCGCGACATAAATTGTGCTCGCGGCACAATTGGCCAATCTCGGCAATGGGGTTCACCACGCCAGTTTCATTATTGACCTGCATAATACTGACCATGCAGGTGTCCTCACGCAGTGCTCGCTGCACCTGCTCCACACTGATCGAACCATCGCTGTCCGGCTCCAACCAGCTCACTTCAACGCCATTGCTTTCCAGCCATTTAGCTGGATCAATTACCGCCTTGTGCTCGATAACTGAGGTAATTAAATGCCCCTTACAACCCTCATTCTGGCCTCTATTACCTCTATCACCCTTGCAATCAAGTCTTTCAAAAATACCTTTTAAGGCCAGATTGTTGGATTCAGTTGCCCCACTAGTCCAAATAATTTCACGGGGATCACAGCCCAATAAATCAGCCACATTGCGTCTAGCCAATTCCACCTGCTCTTCGGCCTGCCAACCATAAACATGTGAACGTGATGCTGGATTGGCAAATATACCTTCAGCAGTCAAACAACGACCCATGGCCTCCGCCACCCTGGTGTCTACCGGGGTGGTTGCCGCATAATCCAGATAAACAGGTAACTGCATAAAACACTCTCTGTTGCTCTTTACTTTTACTGCTTGCTGTAAGGTGCAAGTTTACTCATGGCTTTTACTAGTCGCTTTTGCTAGTTATAGCACTGTTGAAATCGGAATTTCCGATGTCTGTTGGTTGAGCTCACGAGCGTCTTGTCGTATCGACACATCCTGCACCTCACGGCGGGCAACCAGACTGGCCAGACTTATACTACTTAAAAAAGTATGAATTTGGTTGCTCAGGTCGCACCATAAATGATGTGTCAGGCACACTTCACCGGCTTGACAATCAGCCCCACCACCACAACTGGTTGCATCAACCGTTTCGGTCACTGCATCAACGATCTGGGCAACGAAAATATCAGCACCACTGCGACTCAACAAATAGCCACCACCCGGGCCACGGACACTGGCCACCAAATTATTTCGCCGCAATTTGGCGAATAATTGTTCAAGATAAGAGAGTGATATGTCCTGACGGTTAGAAATATCCGCCAGGCTAATCGGACCAGATTCTGCGTGTAGTGCTAAATCCAGCATTGCGGTCACAGCATATCGACCTTTAGTGGTCAGGCGCATAGGGAGAGACTCTTGACAGTGAAATATAGAGCGACTATGCAATAACCTAGTAATTTAGTCAAGTATTGCAGCCACTAGAATAGCGGGGCTAGATTGGTGGGGCTAGATTGATGGAAACAACAGCCAAGCGAATGGAGTGGTCGATTAACCGGTAATTTCGCGGCATTATACAGAAATACCCCTTCCGTACAATGACTTAGTGGATGGTATTAATCTTGGTTAG
>JAZFYA010000145.1:0-2301 GCA_036443315.1 Pseudomonadales bacterium | reverse complement strand
CCCTCACCAGGGCGTGGGGTTCCAACCGAGTGAGGGGTTAGACTACCGAGGGTGGCGGCGGGATACTACCGTCGCAAGCCGTTAACAACGCTGCCCTTAAGTAAGTGCCATTCCAGACAGATTTTTGTTCTGCCCTTCTTTTAAAACTTGTGGATGCGACTATATAGAAAAACCAGTGTTGCGTAAAATGATATATTTGATATACAGTGATGCATATTTAGCAACAATAGCCGTAACAACGCAGTCGTAATAAAAAGTAATCGCAACAATTTTATAGTCGCAACACTATGTGGTTCTGCTAAAGAGTACTTTATTTATGGATACACGAGAATTACAGTTATTCCTCAGCCTTTCGGAGCGCCTTCATTTTGGCCAAGCCGGGGAGGCCATGCATAGGAGTGCTTCCGCGGTGAGTCGCAGTATTAAGAAAATTGAAGAGGAGGTCGGGCAGCGTTTGCTGGAGCGGGATAATCGCAGTGTTCGTCTAACGGAGGTGGGTAGGAAGTTCCAGGTTTACGCCCGCCAAGCCTTGGGGCAATGGCAATCCTTTACTGAGACGGTCAAACGGGATACTGAAGCTTTAAGTGGTGAAGTGAGTGTGTTTTGCTCGGTAACGGCGGCTTATAGTGTGCTCTCTGATGTGCTGGAACCGTTTCGTTGTCGCTATCCCAATATCGACATTAAGTTGCGCACGGGTGACCAGGCGGATGCGATTAACCATCTGCTAAATGGTGACGATGATATCGCTATTGCAGCGAGGCCCGACAAGCTTTCCTCGCGACTGCAATTTCAGACCTTAACGCACTCGCCGTTATTATTTATCTATCCTGCCATTCATTGTGCGGTAGAAAGCACTATCCATCGTTCTTTGGAGCAAGATAAGCCATTGTCCTGGCAAGATATTCCATTTATTGTTGCCGAGCGAGGTCTGGCGAGAACGCGTATGGATCAATGGTTTCGCTCCCAACGTATCAAACCGGATATTTATGCCCAGGTCAGTGGCCATGAGGCGATTGTCAGTATGGTGGGTCTGGGTTTTGGTGTGGGGGTGGTACCAGAGCTGGTATTGATTAATAGCCCTCTAAAGGACAAAGTGCAGGTTCTTGAGGTGCAGCCACCTCTTGCGCCCTTTGCTGTCGGTTTATGCGCATCGGTTCAACGCCTGGAGAATGCGTTGGTAAAGGCTTTCTGGGGATGTGCGAAAGCGTCGTATCGTAGCGATTTTTAATTTATCATTAGTGTTCATTTCTGTCTTTGACCCAAGAAGCCCTAACGGTGAGAAGCTATACCAAACTATGAGTGATCAACAGCAAGAACCGCCGGTGTCCTTAAAGGATGTGTCTTCAACGCGACCTAAAGAAGAAGGTGACGATACTTCTGCGGCGGCGGCGGCTGCAATAGAGTCATTGAATCTTATCGATGAGCACGAAGAAGAGGTTTCCGTTGACGGTAAAACTGTGCGCCGCCGCGGTATTTATTTATTGCCAAACCTGTTTACCACGGCGGCATTGTTTTCGGGTTTTTATGCTGTGGTTTCCGGTATGCATGGAAAATTCGAGACGGCAGCGATCGCTATTTTTGTGGCAATGATTCTAGATGGCCTGGACGGTCGTGTCGCCCGCTTGACCAATACCCAAAGTAAATTTGGTGCCGAGTACGATAGCCTCGCGGATATGGTGTCCTTTGGTGTAGCGCCAGCATTGGTGATGTTTAGTTGGGCGTTGTCTGATCTCGGCAAATTTGGCTGGACCTGTGCCTTTATCTATGTAGCTTGTGCGGCCTTGCGTCTGGCGCGTTTCAACACCCAGATCAATACGGCGGATAAAAATTATTTCTCTGGTTTGTCCAGTCCTGCCGCTGCGGCGGTTGTTGCAGGCATTATTTGGGTTTGCCACGATGAAGGTTGGGTTGGCAATGGGCTGCCCACCGAGTTGGCGGTGGTGGCAGGTTGCTTAACTGGGCTGGTCGGTTTTCTGATGGTTTTGAATGTGCCGTATCATAGCTTCAAAGGGCTTGATTTTCGTGGACGTGTTCCCTTTGTGGTGATGATTTTGGTTGTGATGGGGTTTGGCGTGGTAATGTTAGACCCGCCTCGTGTGTTGCTAGTTATCGCATTGATATATGCTGTGTCCGGCCCGGTCACAGTGGCTTTAAAGAAAATGCGGCATAAAAAATAACGGCCAATGCAGCAATGGAATAGTTTGACCCCAGGGGAATTTTTCCCCGGATTGACACTCTTAAAATAGGTGTTTAATAATCCTAGACATGAATGGTACTTACTTAAGGCTATAACCGAGGAGC
>JAZFYA010000144.1:0-7960 GCA_036443315.1 Pseudomonadales bacterium | reverse complement strand
CTGATAATGGCGACTTCTATATCGATCTCGTCTTCTATAACTACCACCTTAAATGCTTTTTATTAATCGATTTGAAAATTAATAAACTCACCCATCAAGATGTGGGCCAGATGGATACACAGTTTGTTTTACACCCTCCCTAAACCGCACAACATCTTCAAAAACCGCTGAATTTTCTCATGCGTTTATGGCTGCAGCAGAAAGAATGCTTAGTGAAGATCAGTTTAACCAAATAGAATTTCGTGCTAGTGAGATTTTACAATCAGAGTAGACATGTAACGGTGCAAAATCACCTTGTTTTCTTTTCCGCAGGTTTCGCAGTCAATCGCACCGGATCGTTGTTAAACGTATCGCCAGTAAGAGAGTCATCGCTATACTGAATGTGACTACAATGCTCACAAGACCACTTAATCGCTTCTTTGGCTATAACGGTCATTATCCAATAATCCTTATATGTTTTATCAATCGCCTTAATATTCTAATGACAGCGGTATGAGGCAGAACAACTCAGTGTCAGAAGCCACGCTGCTGTCATTAGAATTGAATCAGAGTCACGGATAATTGTCACTAGATCATTAGCACCCATAGCATTGCCACACTCATAAATACCGAAAGGAGAGTCTTCCATGCTTCTCTCGCTGTAAGGTACTTTACTGTCCCCTAGACACTCTCCAACAAACCTTTCCGCTAAAATCTTGGCTTCTGGATTGTTGGTCATCCAGTTATTTATCGTATGCATTCTAAGCTCATTAGCTGATGTCATATACTGACCAAATTGACCGAAACCCACTAGCACTAATGCTGCAAGCAGTAAACGCGATATTTTAACAAGTCGGTTTAAAGTAAAACCAACCGCTCTACCCAAGTCGGCTGATTTTGAATCACCACCATTTAGAAAATCATTAATCTTTGTAATCATGCTTGTAGATTGCTTTTGTTTAAATGGAAGCCTATATGTGCCTTAACTATGGCGTTCTAAATAGGGGTACATACCCGATTACAATATTTGTTCATCCTTGACCAAGCCCTATAGGGCTGACTAAAAAACATCCATTCTAATCACTAACTTCCTTGTTCTAGCATCTAAGTACTTATTCTGTCCTTTAAGTACCTAGTTCTAACCTCTAAATAACATTAATGCTATTTTCTGAGGTGGTCTAATAGATCTGCACAACCCAGTTAAGAGATAATGACCTTAACTGGGTTGTAAAGAAATGCTGGACCACGTCATTCTGTGTCAAAAACAGTTGTAACTTGTTGATTTTACGAGCCTCGAATCTCACTTTATGTGTCGCTCCACGGCGATTATTCACCCCAGTCTAAAGCACCCCCAGCTTGATATTCGTTTACACGGGTTTCAAAGAAATTCTTCTCTTTGCGAAGATCCATTATTTCACTCTTCCATCATCGCTGCGTTCATACCTAGCACACCACGAGGCATAGAGTCATGGGCATATTCAATTTCAAGTTGTGTCCCTTCCAATATCATTTGTATAGCTTCCTGCTTAAATTGATCAGTCCACAGGTGAGTGTTTTCCATTTTAATTTGGTTAATGACATCAATACCAAAATTAAGATGCATTGACTCATCCCTAAGAATGAACTGGAACTGCTCGACTACACCAGTCATTTTATTTTGCCGCCCCAGAGACAAAATCTGCGTAAAACCACAGTAGAAAAAGATACCCTCTGTAACAGCATAAAATCCGATAAGATTGCGTAACAACTCTTGGTCGTTCTCCGGAGTACCGGTTTTAAAATTAGGCTCAGACAGAGCATGAGTGTGGCGCAGGCTCCAGGCGGCTTTTTTAGTAATAGAGGGGAGTTCACGGTACATATTAAACACTTCGGCTTCGTCCATGGCCAATGACTCAACACAATATTGATAGGCGTGAGTGTGTATGGCTTCCTCAAACGCCTGGCGCAACAAATATTGGCGACATTCCGGGTTGGTTATATGTCTATATATTGCCAATACCAAGTTGTTGGCCACAAGAGAGTCCGCCGTAGAAAAATAACCTAACGAGCGAATCACAATACGTCGTTCGTCATCGGTTAATCCGTCTTGGGACTTCCATAGCGACACATCAGCGGTCATTGATACTTCTTGGGGCATCCAGTGATTTGCACAACCGTCCAAATATTTCTGCCAAGCCCAGTCGTATTTAAAGGGTACCAATTGGTTGAGATCTGCTCGACAATTTATCATTGCCTTATCGTCAACATGGATGCGTTCGGCGCCTATCAATAGCGCTTCAAGGTCAGCGGCGATGTCTATTTTTTCGATTGCTTCATCAGCTCTCTTCGTTAAGTTTTCAGTCATCCCTGTTGTCTGTGTGTCGTCAGTCGAATCTGCGGCTGAAGTTTGTGTTTCGCTAACCTCATTCTCAATTGCTTCTCAGCTCCCTCCACTAAGTTTTCGGTCATCCCTGTTGTCTGTGTATCGTCAGTCGAATCTGCGGCTGGGGCTTGTGTTGCGCTAACCCCCTGATTGTTAGGACTTTCGGTCACTGTTTCTGCTTGATAGCCCTCTGTCAAAACTCGCGTTTGATTTTCAACAGGTTTCTGGTCATTGGTGGTTTCACTCACCATCGCGGTCTGGGGCGCATCTATCAATACAGCCGGTGGAGCAGCCGGTATGCCGGCGTCTTTATCTTTTGGATAGTCGTCCCATTTAATCACTATAACGCGCTCCGATAATACATACTGGTAAAACAATACCTAAAACGGAATTGATGAAGTGTTCGCCTTGGGCTATGTCATCACTTGCCACGTTGGCAATCGAATCGGTAAGAATAACCTTACAAGAATGGCTGGCAGATGCGACACTGCATAACATCGAAATAGGCTTTTCGTCTCTTTGCTATTAATACAATACTGAACAAAGAAAAAAGGGCTGTTTTTCAACTTTTTTGCTAGGAATCTGCCAGCTCCTACCTTCTTCACCTTATCTTCATTAAATATACCTGTTATAGAAGAACGATATATGCCATATTGAGATTGCTATGCTCTCTGATTTTCATACGAGTGTATAAGCGTGCATTTCAATGTCCGCTAATGGCCGACCCCTAACGCATGCCGTATATCGATTACGTTAATGACTCCGCCTCGCGAAGCGAGGCGAGGCGATCCCACGCGCAAGCCGTACTGGCGCCAGGTATTCTACGTAATAATTATCCCTACGCTACGTCCCTTTAAGAGCAACTTAAATACCCGAAACTTAGACGCTTTGTTTCTTTTTCAGTCTCTCACTAAGAAACAGGCCGACGACAACTCCTAGCATGATTAACAACGCTTTTGAAAGCCATGACCGGAAGGCCTGACCAGTTGTTTCCGTACCCGTGAAGACAGTTCCAGCGCCTGGATACCAACGTTTTCCAGATTGCCTCTGAAACCACTCCAGTAGTTCACGTGCAACCGCCTTCGGATCGCTCGCCCCAAAGTGAATATAGAGGTATGAGAGTGCGTCTGATTTACGTATCGAGAATCGTGGGCTGTAAGCCCACTGCTTCTCATCTCGAATAAAGCTGTACAACGCTTCGATAAGGTCAGCAGAACGAACTTTTATGACGTCGTCTCCAAAACCGTTCCACTGGTGCAATGGAAACAGAGCCGCAACAGTGGATACCGGTAAATGACTATTAGCCTGTAGGGACATACCCGTTTTACCAGTGTAGGAAATAGAAGATCTCTCAACTGGATATGAAGAAAACATCGGATCAAGCCGGGAACGAATAACCTTCCCTTGAGCCTCATTAATCATATTGGTGACTCGTACGTGAACCAACGATTTACTATATGACTGTTTATACGCCTTTTCTAGGGCTTGCGATGTGTAGCCCATCATAGCCACCCTGTCACACGTTCTATTGTTGAGGTCATATAAGGAGCGTAACAGGTGCTCTTCAGCAGTAATGCTGCGAGTCAGGTTCCCGCTGTGATTGTATTCATTGCGGATGTCTTTTAGGGCTGATTGAATCGCTGTTTCCGAGAATTGAACATCCCGAAATGCCGGGACAATACGATCTAAACTATCGTCTAATTTATCGGCGGGCAGTTCAAATGTGTAGAGAGTATCAACTGTAGTTACTAAGCCGTTGACATAGCCACCGAATGATTCGAAGTATTGACGCAAATTTTGTCCGTCACGAACATCAGCAAGCACTATATGCTCTAGGATATGTGGTATTTCTGACTGCTCACATATGGCATGAAGATAGCCGTAGTTTATTGTCATCTCTAACCGGATCTTTGGAGGCTTTGTAACTACACTCGCTTGAATGGCTAACGGTTCGGCAATTCCAGCCGCCAGTGGGACAAACCCACCGAGTAACCCGATGATTATCCGCAATTCTGACACTGAGTTGTTCTGCCTCATACCAAGACTTCAAAATATTTATGTATTGCATCGTCGGGATCAAAAAACATAGCATCTGCGGTGTTTGTTGTTTCTTTATTTTTATTTTCCATTTTCCTAAATTGCGGGTAGTACCGGTACACATGGAGGTGTTCAATGACTGGAGCCGTTTCAATTCGTGCTATCCAGCGCTGATCCTTTAATAATGCATCGTCTATATTGTAGTCCGAGAGGGGCTCTATCAAAGGCGCCTTTTGTTTCGTGACATCATAAAAACATGGCAATGCAGCTGTTATTGGAACGGGCTTGGGTAAATGCTCGCTTCCATTTGGGTAATGTGATATCCGTGCAAGGACATGCGGTTGTTTGGGGCGTCGAATTGCGAGTTCCTCATCACGAGGAATACCCCCTAGATCTTTAATATCCTTCTCAAAAGAATGCTCGATAAAAAGAAATTTCTGGCCTGAAACCTTTTGCGCATTTTTATGAAGGTCAGCAATATTGCGTTGTGCATTGTCTAACAAGACCCGACACACCGTCTTTTTAATCGAAAACCCTGTGTCCCAATAAAATCGGACGGCTCGCACGTCTTCAACTACAGGGATTGCCCGTGTGGCCTGCAATGTCGAAAGGTCAGTGAATTTTTTATAGAGCCGGGTTTTAACGTTTTTTGATAACCCTGCGTTAGGGTTTTTTGGCTCATCACCACCATCACGAATTAATTTAAAGTAGGCCTTCAATATATTCATCTTATGAATGGCTAGTAGCGTTTTCGGGCTACAACCAACAACACCTGGCGCACGGATTGTGCTTTTTGGGTGCTGTCCCATCGTAGTATTGCGACGCATCGTGCATACCGCATTGGTAACAAACTGTTTTAACTCGTTCTCAGGTAACTCTCTCATTACAAGAATCTGCTCAGGCACAGTCTCATCAGTGCGGGGAAGCAGCGGATACAAGGCATCAACCTGCAATGAACTGTCATTTGCCAACTCTCTTGCTAGCGTTGATGAATATTCAACGACTGCCTCTAATGCCAATCGGGCCTGCTCAAACCGTAACGTGCTAATTCAATAATCCTCCAAGAGATAATCGTATCACTACAGAATAGATTAGGACCAGAAATGGTAATCTCAAGCCCATAAACTGCTTATACATACAGCGCGGTTGTAATTCAAGGGAATTGTTCAAATAATAGTAAATTATCCTCCTTCTAAGAAGGTGGTTTTGGTTTCCCCCTAAAAGGGGGTAAAAACCCAGCCTTCTTAGAAGACTGACCAAGCTGTCCCCTATTAATCAATCAATTATTTGAATTTCAAACTTTGTTGGTTCTGCTCCTGCCTTTCCTGATACTTTACGTACTTCCGTACTTTTTCCGCATCCAGCCCTACCGTATCTACACGGTAACCTTTCGCCCAAAAATGATTCCCCCAATACGGCCTCTCCCTTAAATAGGGGAATTTACTGAACACTCTAAGTCCGCCCTTCCCTTTTAACGTGCCTATTAATTTTGATATCGGCACCTTCGCCAACAAATGTACATGATCTACCTGTACATTCAACTCAACTGCCTCACAGCCCAATCTGCTGCTATAGATATGCACGCAATTGTGCACTTCTTCAGCTACTGGGCCTTTCAGTATCCTATGTCTGTATTTTGGCACCCTTACTATGTGGTACTGGCAATGCCAAAGTACATGCGTTAATTTATTGAATCTGCTCATGTTAATTCCTTCGTTTAAGTTGTAGGGACAACTAAACGTTGGTTTTAACATGAGTTTTCTATAATGACAGGCCTAGCCAGTCATTCGTTACCACGTCCTAAGGGCGTGATTTTTATGTTGCCAATAAAAAATGGAAAAACGCCTCAAAATTAAGGTAAGGGCTTGTATTTATATGTATATGACGGAAAAGCTGGAATTTTAAACAATGTGGCAAACATCACGTGAAGTTGACCAATGTGATCGGGTGACGGGTACCCGCTGTAACACTGGAATTTCGTGCCCTACACCGCTACGTATACGTTTAGCCTGCTTTTCAGGCAAGCAGCTCGATCACGCTTGTTCTATGGTAGCCCAGCGACTCGATGCTATTGACCAACGTTATAACGGTCCTATTGCAATACCCCGTAAAAAATGTCGAAGAGGTGAGTACGTTAAATGTCTCGATATGCCATCACCGTCATATCAGACTATGTCACAGCTGATTTGTATGACGATACCTGATGATGTCGGGATTAGGATCATCGTTAAAGAAATAGGGGACATACATGGCTTGGTCTAGCAATTCGGATTTACCATGTGACAATACTCTTGGGTTGTGCGCAACCACCCCTCCACCCAAGTGCATTTCCGGCGAACAGGATTTATGCGAATTATGGTACATGCTAATAGCGATGTCAGCAGAGCTGGGGTCAACACAAAAGTACCAGCCAGGGGGTACTATTTATCATTCTTCCTGTTTCATTATCATTTGCACTGGAATTGTAAAACAATACGCTGCTTCTCGAAACGTCACGAACGGCGTACTGGTTGGATTTAAGCAGTGTGGTGATTTCTTTTACAATAAGGGTAACGATGCTAATGGACATTTCAGATACGAAGCACGCGATGATGTAACGGTCTTAAAGTTAAATAAGGATCAAGTCGATACATTGCTTAAATCTAACCCCGCATATTACAGTATTCTATTCCACTGCATTCAGTCATCTTATTCCAAGCTCTCTACGCAGCTTCTGAAGGCGAAGCAATGCCACACCGAAGCAGCTATCAACGCTATCAAGGTACTGGCTAATTTGCCAGGGGTTGAAATGACAGAAAAAGGTATGGAATTTAAAACACGTATTTATGAGATTTGTGAAATCACTGGCATCTCACGACGCAACGGTAGTCGGATTATCGCAAAGCTAGAAAAAGAAGGTATGCTTAACATAGATCGTCGAAACGGTCGATTTTTAATCCCACACACATCATCTCTATACGAAAATATTATCGGCACATCAGAGCCTATTCAGGCGGTCTAGTTATGGGAAAGAAAGTAGGTGTATCAAACCTCGCATTCTATGCAGACAATCCTAAAGACTTCATCCAGCGTCGAGGGAGAGTAAAAAATAAGGAAGCCGTCGCAGTCGGAAACAAAAAACACGAAACCTTATCTTCTCAAACATTCCCATTTCCCATTGCAGTTTTCTTAACTGTTATGTTGATAGCCGTCTTCTTTCTAACACAAGATTTATGACGTCAATCTCCGCTGATACGACTATTTTTTTCATTGCGTTAGCCTGTGTTTTCTGTCTTTCTCTCTTACCTCTTGTTCTCCGCCTGCAAACAAGGCGTACAAGAAGAATGGAAGAAAGATGCTATGCATTATTTGGGATGGATTCATCCAATGTTGAATTGATTGGCTCTGATTTAGGTGGTCTGAAAAAGAACTTTTACCTAACTAGTGCCAGAACGGAAACCCCTCATTTTTCATAAAGCGCGGCGATTGGGTTAAAATTCGGTCTTGGTTCATTGGCTCTAGCGCGATTTGCAAGAATATAGTGATATCACCACAAACCCATCCGATCATTATTTGATCGATTCTCACCTGATGACCCATACA
>JAZFYA010000143.1:0-7631 GCA_036443315.1 Pseudomonadales bacterium | reverse complement strand
CCTTGCATTGCGAACAGCTACTCCAGTGGTACCCGGATACTGCACAATCTAGCCACCCTCGGTAGTCTAACCCCTCACCAGGGCGTGGGGTTCCAACCGAGTGAGGGGTTAGATTGCCGAGGGTGGCAGTGGGATACTACCGTCGCAAGCCATTAACAACACCGCTCTTAAGTAAGTGCCATTTATGTCTGATTACATTGAAATACCTCCCGATCAATTAGCCCCGGAACTTCTAGACGCTGTCATTGAGGCGTTTATCAATCGAGAGGGAACTGATTACGGATTGCTGGAATATTCCCTTGACCAAAAAGTCAAGCAGATAAAAAGCCAGCTTGAAAGCGGCAGGGTGGTTATTGCCTACGATACAGCCACTGAATCCTGCACTGTGTTAGTTAAAGAGTAGTATCTCAACTTATACCCAAAGCGATTGAAATTTGGGTGTTATAGGCCGCTCCTGCGCATTCATGCGCCTGCGGCATTAGTGCATCCATGCACGTCATACCCTCTTTTTGCCCATGGCTGCGTTGTTTGAACTTGACAGTTTGAACGTGAAATATTGACAGTTTCTTGCGTTCAAACGCCTTGCCATGAACAACTTGCCATGAACAACTTTTCATAAATAAGGGACGCACTCTAAAACCTACATTTCAATCGCTTTGGGTATACTATGAGTTATTCTTCATCACTGATGGTCAGTGCATTCATCTCATTCAGAAAAGTCTGTGCATATAACAACCAGTCAAGTAAGACCTGGTGTATCGCAACCTTTTCTTCCTTATTGCGATCATTGGTATTGGCGACTAGCTCGGCTATGTTGGATAAAGCGCTAACGATATTGCTGACTAGTTGGACCTCAAGCTTTATAAGCAACACCTTTTCCCGAGAATTATTAATAGGATTTAGCCGGGCTTTGGCGATCAGGTTTTGTACAGCGAGGGCCAGGGTTGGGTGCTGGCTGCGGAGTAGATGGAAAGAAAATTCGAGG
Source organism: Pseudomonadales bacterium (assembly GCA_036443315.1). Classification (GTDB taxonomy): domain Bacteria; phylum Pseudomonadota; class Gammaproteobacteria; order Pseudomonadales; family Dasaniaceae; genus Oceanicoccus. The sequence continues at coordinate 6,646 of JAZFYA010000143.1, read as the reverse complement.
CAGCCTAGGCTGAAATAATTAGGGGCGGTCGATACAGAATCTATCGTAGGTGGTTGGTCAGTTGTTTTTGATAGTTGATCACACAAAGTGTTCTTCCTAATACGCAACTGATAGATAGTAACAGTTTAACCTTGATAATTATGCCTATTGCTGGACAATAATGTCTTTATCAGCCTTTCAGCGAGTAGTTATGGATTTATCGGTTAGCGAAACACTTGATACGAGCGGTCTTTTATGCCCTGAGCCAGTGATGATGCTGCACAGCAAAATTCGCGATATCGAGATTGGGGATGTTCTGAAGGTAATTGCCACCGACCCCTCTACACAGCGGGATATCCCCAAATTTTGTGATTTTCTTGGTCACCAGTTACTTGATCAGCAGGAACGGGATAAAAAGTACGTTTACTACATCAAAAAGCTTAGCTAGTTTCGGGCTCTGACCGCGCCTGGATGCACTCGATGTTAGGCGGTTAAAACACCTGCGACTCAATCTTTCACGCTTTCCATTGCCTGTTTGTGTGGTTTAAAATTAACTATTCGAAAAGGGAATTTTCAAATAATAATGCTATTGCCGCTATGGCGTCGGGATCTTTCGATTTGATCTGGTTGGCGATTTGATGTTGAAAGAAATAGCGAAAATCAGGATTCTCCTCCGCTGGATACAGGCAGGGATCACCCGGCAATACCGGCGTTACAGCGACCATGCTTTCGTCAATTAACATGGCCTGTATACGGCCATCATTCAGGAGTCGCCAGCTTAGCACCTCTGTTAGTATCAGGCTATGGGCGTCATTGGTATTGAGCATGGCATGGGTGCCGATCGTATCGGGTATCTCTTGGAGTATGGTATCGGGATCCTCATTACTGTAATCATAATAGCCGACGGTAGTTTGCAACTCGGTTACTTTATGGAGGGGTGGGTTATAAAAAACGCTTTCGCTGGTCAGATCATAGTAGCCTTCAAACTGGCCATAGAAAGGGTCATCAAGTTTGTTACAGGGGAGGATTTTGTTAAGCCATGGCACTAGGGCAACCACCTCGCCGTTATCGCGGATAGCCCAGCAAAGTATCTTCATCGTAAAGAGCTTTTCCTGGGTGGTTTTGCAGGTGGAGTAGAGCATCGATAAACCATCGTACTCCGGAGACAGGCGGATAAAGCGCTCATTTTTAAGGGAGGTGAACGTCTTCCTGGAAAAAATATCGACAACATTGCTATTGTCGTTGCTCTTGCCACTATTTAGAGTTGAGGTGCTCATTGGTCATTTCCTCTCCCCTGTTTCTCTGGTGAGCTACTACTGACGAAAATGACTGTAGTGAAGATCGCTAGAATCACTGTAGATACGTTTAATCTTGTTAGATATTACGTATCATTAGTCGTTCGACATATATTAAGTATAGGTACTACCGCAGTTTTGTGCTAGTTCACCGGCGGGAGCAGGTTTATTTAATCGTGTTAGAATGCATGAAGTGTTATTCACAATAATTTTAAGCTAGGCAGTTGTTAGATGATTGGTCACTATTTCGCCTATGGCAGTAATGTGAACCCTGCTAGGATGAGGGCTCGTGGAATCAGTTTCAAGGGGGCTATGGGCGGTATACTCCCCCGTTATGAGTTGCGCTTTAATAAGCGCGCCTCTCATAAGAATAATATTGCCTATGCCAATATTGCTTATGCTCGTGATGCTCGTGATGGTCGGGTGGAGGGCGTTCTATATCAGTTGGAGCGGGCAAACGACATTGAGATTATGGATCAATTTGAGGGCAATCCTGTACGTTATAGTCGCGAGGTCTACCGAATAGAAACAGGTAGTGGGGTGGTTAATGCCTGGGTTTATGTGGCCAATAGGGCCATGCTGGCAGAGGGCCTATTACCAGAGCGCTGTTATTTAAATCAGTTGATCGCTGGGCGCCAGTACCACAGCGATGCTTATAGTCAGTGGTTGCAAAGTCACCCTTGTGTTGAGATTGACAGTGTTGAGATTGACAGTGTTGAGGTTGAGTCGGGGTTGGCAACGAATGGTGATGGGTTGATTTATAATGTTTGACCTAGTCGCAGAGTTTGATGTTGCTGAACATGATTCAGTTGGACACTATTATAAAGATTTAATCCGCTTGTTTAATCATCTCTTCGGTGAGTTGGACAATACGCGCTTGGTTTTGGGAGAGAGCGAGCCCATTTATCTACCCGCCAATAATGACTGCCCTTACCATCAAGTTATTTTCGCCCATGGGTTTTTTTCCAGTGCGCTGCATGAAATTGCTCACTGGTGTATTGCCGGCCAACAACGACGCCAGCAAGTGGATTATGGTTATTGGTATGCAGCCGATGGTCGTGATAGAAAGCAACAGGCGGAGTTTGAGCAAGTAGAAGTCAAGCCTCAAGCGTTGGAGTGGATTCTTTCCAGAGCTTGCCAAAAGTGCTTTAGGGTTAGTGTGGATAATCTGCATGGGGAAGCTACAGATTCTGCACCGTTCAAGTGGTCAGTTCACCAGCAGGTGTTAGTGTATTGTCAGCGAGGGTTGCCTACTAGGGCGGCATTACTGCATCGGCGGTTAAGTGAGTTTTACCAAGTGCCGTCTGAGTTGTTACCTGAATATTTTCAATTGGCTGAACTGGGCTAAAGGACGAAGGGTACTTACTTAAGGCTATAACTGAGGCGCTTTGAACCCGCTGTTCGCAATGCAAGGCCTACTATCGCCCACTATCGATTGAAACCCCACGCCCTTTAGCGGGCCTTGCATTGCGAACAGCTACTCCGGTGGTACTCGGATACTGCACAATCTAGCCACCCTCGGTAGTCTAACCCCTCACCAGGGCGTGGGGTTCCAACCGAGTGAGGGGTTAGACTACCGAGGGTGGCGGCGGGATACTATGGTCGCTAGCCGTTAACAGTGCTGCCCATAAGTCAGTGCCATTCGGCCAAAGGACATTTCTAGTGACTCAGCCGGTCTATTTAATCGATGCCTCCATCTATATTTTTCGTGCCTGGTTTGCCATTCCCGATGGGTGGTATAGTCCTGAAGGTTATTCCGTTAATGCGCTTTACGGCTATACCCAGTTGCTATTAAAATTTTTGCAAATAGTCCGGCCAACGAGAGTCGCCGCTGCCTATGATGAAAGTTTAGGTAGTTGTTTTCGCAATGAGATTTATCCCGATTATAAAAGCAGCCGTGCACTACCCGATGAGGCGCTGGCTTTTCAGTTGGCGGCGTGTAAAAGCCTGACTGAAATTATGGGCATTACCTCGCTAGCCAGTGTGCGTTACGAGGCGGACGATATTATCGCCACACTTGCCAGTAGAGCCCAGCAGCGCGGTCTTTCAGCGTCAGCTCGCCAATTGTTATTGGTGGAAATAATAAATGAGTAGATTAACGATTATCGCCGATGAAAATATTCCTAAAGTAGAGGAATATTTTTCAGCATTAGGTGATGTCTTAATCGTCGATGGTCGCCAATTATCCAATCGACAAGTAATCGATGCGGATATTTTATTGGTGCGCTCGGTAACACCGGTTAACCGTTTATTATTACAGGGATCTAAGGTTCGTTTTGTGGCGACTGCGACGATAGGGTTTGATCATTTGGATATCGATTATCTGCAAAGCGCGGGTATTGCCTGGGCCAGTGCGCCGGGCTGTAATGCAGATTCAGTGGTGGACTATATATTTAGCGCTTTTTGTCGGTTGGATGGTGTTCTCGCCCACCTGTTGGCGGATGGTGTGGTTGGCATTATCGGTATGGGTAATGTCGGCGGGCGGTTATACCAGCGATTGTCACAACTTAATATTACTTGTCGTTGTTATGATCCCTTAATTCCACAGGATCGTTTTCCTGTACTCACGGATATTGACTCAGTATTGCGTTCCGATGTGTTGTGTTTACATGCACCTTTAACTTTTGAGGGTGATAACCCGACTTACCATTTACTTGATGAGCGGCGATTACAACAGCTAAAACCGGGTACGGTACTTATTAACGCAGGCCGTGGCGCGGTAGTGGATAATCAGGCGTTAAAACAACAGTTATCTTGCCGGGATGATCTTTGTGTGGTGTTGGATGTATGGGAAGGCGAGCCAAAGATTGATAGTGACCTCTTGAAGCGAGTTGATTTGGGAACATCCCATATTGCTGGTTATAGCCTGGATGGAAAACTGCAGGGTACCCAGATGATTTATCAGGCCTGTTGTGAGTTTTTAGATATTAAGGTGAGTGTGTCGGATTCAGTGGAGGAAAATGATTTGTCCATAAAACTGGATCCTAACCAAAGTGTTGTATCATCGATTAAGGATGTGGTTTTGGCCATTTATGATTTGGGTAGGGATGATCAGAATTTACGCGGTGCGTTATTACATGGCGCGGCAGAGAAGAGAAAATTGGGTTTTGACCAGCTGCGTAAAAATTATCCGGAACGACGAGAGTTTTCGCGTTTCTCTATTAGTAACAGCCAAGAATTAACCACAGAAATTATAAATAGCCTGACTGCTTTGGGGGTTTCCTGTTAGTGTTCAGGTCATCTGATAACTTATGCTGACATAAAGCGGCTGTCATAAATCAATAGGGCTTCTTGTTCCAGGGCATCGCAGGCATCTTGAATCATTTTCTCGGTAATAGGTATTTCATTACCCAGGTCGTCGACAATAGCGCTTTGAAAAATGGTATCCACAATATCTTTGTTCATTCTAGTTTGAATCGTGGTTTTATTTTTAGGAACTACATATGGTTTAGTCATTGTATTACTCCTTATGACATGCCGACTACATGTTTTATAGTATTAATATTGAGTATATGTGCGTCAGTTAACACTGCAACTGGCGTTTTTCACATTCAATTAGCGGCTTATTCACGTTTTTAAGTAATAGACAAAGTGTTAGTAACCAATGTTTAAACTAGGTTTAGTGGTTAATCCCGTGGCGGGTATTGGAGGTCCATTGGCGTTAAAAGGCAGCGATGGTGCCGTTATCGTCGATGAGGCCAAGCGGCGAGGCGCGCCGTTGCGCTCTTCCCTGCGGGCTACAGAAGCATTGAAAACCTTGCAACAGAGGGATGACATTAAGGTTTACTGTTTTGCTGGTGCCATGGGTGCTGATGCAGCAAAAGAGGCCCGTCTAACGGTAGAAATTATTGGTCGTACCGATCAACAGACTACAGCAGAAGATACAGTCACTGCGGCAAAAACGCTAAAACAACTGGCTGTTGATTTAATTGTGTTTGTCGGAGGGGATGGTACTGCACGGGATATTTGTCGTGCAGTTGGGCATGACTATCCTGTGTTGGGTGTTCCCGCAGGCGTCAAAATGCATTCCGGCGTTTACGCCGTATCGCCTCAGGCTGCAGGTGAAATTCTTGTTCGGTTAATGAATGGCCAACTTGTGGATATCGGTTTAGCAGAAGTCCGTGATATCGACGAGCAAGCCTTTCGCCAGGGGGAGGTCAAGGCTCGTTTTTATGGGGAGCTGCTGGTACCACAGGAGGGGCGCTTTCTACAGCAGGTTAAATCTTCGGGACGAGAAGTAGAAGAGCTGGTGTTGCAAGACATCGCCGCTGATATTGTTGAATCGATGAATGATAACTGCCTTTACTTGATTGGGCCGGGTACAACACCACGGGGTATTATGGATGAGTTGGGGTTGGATAATACGTTGCTGGGTGTGGATGCGATTGTTAATCGAACACTTATTGGGCAGGATCTTGATGAGCAGGCTCTAATGCAGTTGGTGGAGCAGTATAAGGGCTCGACAAAAATTATTATTACGGCTATCGGTGGGCAGGGACACATTCTTGGGCGGGGCAATCAGCAGCTAAGTCCATCTGTTATAAGGGCTGTCGGTACCGACAATATTATAATCGTTGCGACCAAAACCAAAATCACCGAACTGGATGGGCGACCACTACAGGTGGATACCAATGACCCTGATCTGGACCAGCAGTTATCCGGTTACCGACAGGTAATCACCGGCTATCACGATGCGATTATCTATCCTGTTGGCTTACAGTGTGGTGCAGGCAAATGAAGCGGGTGCTAGAGGCGATTATTCTCGGCCTTGAAGCTAGATCCAGCAACTACACCAGCAACGATGCCAGCAACGATGGGCGCCGTCTTTTCCATGGTCGTGGTCAATGTTATCAAGGGCTGGGCTATATCAATGTCGACTGGTTTGCTCCGGTTTTGCTGATTACGCTTTATCAGGAGGTCGAGCCGCAGGGCTGGCAGCAATTACTGGCAGGACTGGGTTCGTTAGCAGGGGAAATTGATTGTGGAATAGTACAGCGTCGTTATCTTCGTGGCAGTCCGATAGAAACACTGTTTGGCGAGTTGCCGGAGCAGCCATTGGCTATTGAACAAGAGTTAAAATTTGCCTTGTCTTTTGCGGGTAAACAAAATATTGGATTTTTTCTGGATATGTCACCGGGGCGGCAATGGTTAAGGGAGCGTGCGGAGGGCAAGCGGGTACTTAACCTATTTTCTTATACCTGTTCATTTTCGGTTGCCGCGATGGCCAGCAATGCAAAATATGTCGTGAATAGTGATATGAGCCGCGCCGCATTGAACGTGGGCCGACAAAACCATTGTTTGAACCATCAACATGATCGTCTTAAACGCGATGTTGAATTTTTACCCTATGATTTATTCCGTTCCTGGAAAAA
>JAZFYA010000142.1:0-3929 GCA_036443315.1 Pseudomonadales bacterium | reverse complement strand
TTGCGATAAAGTTTGAAGGTCGACTTCAAAATAATCTAGTTCATCCGCATGAATAGCTGAAGTAACTGTGAGAACGACAACTGCCGCAGTTACCGGTATAGACCGTTTGAACATAAAACTGTTAATCCGTTGTTTAATTTATTGTAAGGGTTTATACTTATATAATTAGTTAAGACCATCGCACCGGACTATGCAACCATAAAGTGAATAAGTCTCATTTATACTGTTTGAACGTAATGTACTGCCAACTAAAGATTTAGTGGGTTATAAAGCCATGATTCCCCGTATAATTGCTGACCAATACTTCAGCGGCTTCTCTACCAAAACCAGTCCCTCACCGAATTTATCCCTATCCAAACCTACCATCATCAGTGTTTTTGGCGAGGTTGTGAGTTCTTCCTTAACTACCTGTTATCCAAAGAAAAGCCCTTATTTAATCATCTCTGCTGAACTACAATAGGATGAATAACTCTCGGAATAATGTTCAATTATGGCAGTCCTATCTCGCTTTCTATGCAATGTGTCACCTATAGCACTGATTGTAGCTTATCTCCTGCAGACAATGGCCATCACTGGCTATGCATCCACTGGCAATACATTAGAGCCTGATGAATTACTGACGATTAATATGCAAAACGCCGATATAACGGCTGTGATCCAATGGATCGCTGAACAAACCAGTTTCTCTAAGGGATCCTGAATCAGGACTTTGTCATCGGCAATTTTGGCAATAATAAAATAATGGCCATCCTGGTGTTTACCTATTGCCGGCAGCGGGGTATTGGCCAAACCTTCCCAGCTATTAGTCGAGAGTTTGGCTTTTAGCTTAAGATAACGTGCAGCACGAACCAGATCCTCATCATTTAGAGGTTTTCCCTGGTGGCCAAATTGATACTGGATTTGCTTGCCATCCGCTGCCACTTGCTGGAAACGGGCAAGTACAATAAGGCACTGGAGCCCAGTATCTGGCGTGGTTTCGCTATCGGCGGTGGTCGCGTGAGGCATGTTCCCTGAATATATCCTTATTATCTTTATTATACTGTTATTCTAGGGAGCTTCTGAATAAGCGGGGTTGTCATCCTGAGCCGATGTTTTTTATCGCCCTGAGCGTAGCCGAAGGGTCTCGAAGGATCTTATAACTTATTGTTGCATCCTATATTTCTACTATTGAGATGCTTCGCTTGCGCTCAGAATGACACTTATTCAGAGGTTCCCTAGAACTGAACATTTAGAGTAAAAAGCGATTAAACGGGGTTGACTCTAACTTACACGCTATAAAAAAGCAACAGCCGATTCAGGAATGCCTGCCACTCCTATCATTCTAAAGGTTTGCAACAACAAGTAAAAAATAAGCAATGGCAAATAAATCCGCAGGATACTGCGGTTATGGAAGATTTCAGGACGTTTACGCCGGTTAACAGTGGTAAGTAGTTAGCCTGGGTAAAAAAAAGTGGGAAGGTAATCTACATTCGAATGGTACTTACTTAAGGCTATAACCGGGGAGCTTTGAACCCGCTGTTCGCAATGCAAGGCCCACTATCGCCTACTATCGCGCCCACTATCGATTGGAACCCCGCGCCCTTTAGCGGGCCTTGCATTGCGAACAGCTACTCCAGTGGTTGCACAGTCTAGCCACCCTCGATAGTCTAACCCCTCACCAGGGCGTGGGGTTCCAACCGAGTGAGGGGTTAGACTACCGAGGGTGGCGGCGGGATACTACGGTCGCAAGCCGTTACCAGCGCTGCCCTTAAGTCAGTGCCATTCATCTACATCCCACCTTTTTTGTGGGCCGAGCCTGTTTAAAACGGCCGATCATTGCGCAAACGTTCCCAAATCTTGGTAAAGATACCATCGGTAGTATACTGTACAGCCAGGCCCAATTTTTCTTGTAAGGTCTTTTTTTTGGCAAACTTAATCTGGTAAATATCACACTCTTCACGCTGAGCCATTAGGTATTCATCACTGGTTTGGATATCGTCAATTAAATTCTTCTCTATTGCGCGTTGGCCATACCAGATTTCGCCAGTGGCTACTTCAGATACATTCACTTCGGGACGGTGTTCTGAAACAAAGCTTTTAAACAGTTGATGGGTATCTTCCAGCTCTTCGATAAATTTCTTGCGGCCTTTATCGGTATTCTCACCAAACATGGTCACTGTCCGCTTATGCTCACCCGCAGTAAACAATTCAAAATCAATATCGTTTTTCTTTAATAAGCGATGGAAATTGGGTAGTTGAGCCACCACACCGATAGAGCCAATAATGGCGAAGGGGGCGGCCAGTATTTTGTCGCCAATACAAGCCATCATATAACCACCACTCGCGGCAACGGCATCAACAGCGACAGTTAAAGGGATATCTTTTTTGGTGATACGCGCTAATTGGGAAGCCGCCAAACCGTAGGTATGTACCATGCCACCAGGACTCTCAAGGCAGAGTACTACTTCATCTTCGCGCTCTGCCATGGTGAGTATGGTGGTAATTTCTTCGCGCAAACTGGCAACGGCTGAGGCTTTTATATCACCATCAAAATTGATCACATAAACGCGTTTTTTACGATCCTCGCTGTCTGCGGATTTCTTTGCCTTTTTCTCTTGCTTGTGTTTCTTCTTCAGTGCCTTTTGTTCCTGCTTGAGCTCGTCATCATCCAGCACGGCAAATTTCAAGGCATTTTCCAAGTCATCATATTTGTCATTAATATAAGTCACTTCTATTTCGCCATCCTGGTCTTTTTTGCCTCGGCTGCTGGCCGCAATGATGCCGATAACGACAAATAAAATGGCGATAACGATAGTGACTGATTTAGCCAAAAACAGGCCGTAATTACTAAGAAATTCCAACGCTAGACTCCAGTATGGGTACGTATTAAGGGTTATATATTATGGGGCTTATTGCTTATGTTTTTGTTGGCGATAAGGGTAATCGCATAGTGGCCAGGAATCGGCCATCTTGGAGGGTCAGTCCGCTTGTGTCAAGGTCAACAAGGCCACTATTGCCAGTTCTCAACAGCCGTTTTAGCAGGATCATTAAGGGGGCGGGCTAACAGGCCCGTAGTAGATAAATTCACGGAAAACAGGGCGCCGTGCTGCATCGGTAAGTAGGTGGCACTACCATAGGAGGCATCAACGATTGCCACTACCTGCCCATACTCCCGCAACCAACTCCATATATCCAGCAGGCTATTGGTGTCGCCCAATTGATAGACTGTGTGTGGCTCTGAATGCTCTTTTTCAAGCGAGTAATAACGACCACTAAGACGATCCAGTCGATAACCGGTACTTAGACCAATCCCCGCCAGGATTTTATTCCATTTAATAATTCGGGCATCCAACTGCCATAAATCACCGCTGAGTTCGTGGACCTGTTCATTGCCACTTCTACTATCAACCACTGACACCTGAAATCGCTGTGGCGCTGTTTTGGTAAAGTTGAGGGTGGCTATCGTCTGTTCTTTGGTCAGTTGTTGATAGCTATACAAGTCGAAGGCTGAAAGAGTAAGAAGGACGGCAACAGCCAATAGGAGAATACCCGTCATACCGCGTAACCAACCCAAAAACCAGCTGCCCTTAAAAAGTAAACGACCTGCCGCCAGCACGATAAAAATACCGAGAACGAGAATAACACCAGCGAGCGCTGTGTATGCCATGCCGTTTATCCTTTTTCTATTGTCATCTGAAGTGTCACCTATACCCAAAGCGTTTGAAATTTAGGTTTTAGAGTGCGTCCCTTATTTATGTATGGAAAGTTGTTTATGGAAAGGCGTTTGAACGCAGGAAACTGTCAATATTTCAAGTTCAAACTATCAAGTTCAAACAACGCAGCCATGGGCAAAAAGGGGGTGTGACGTGCATGGATGCACTAATGCCGCAGGCGCATGGATGTGCAGGAGCGGCCTATAACACCTAAATTTCAATCGCTTTGGGTATATA
>JAZFYA010000141.1:0-4963 GCA_036443315.1 Pseudomonadales bacterium | reverse complement strand
GGGCCTTGCATTGCGAACAGCTACTCTGGTGGCGCCTGGATACTGCACAGTCTAGCCACCCTCGGTAGTCTAACCCCTCACCAGGGCGTGGGGTTCCAACCGAGTGAGGGGTTAGACTACCGAGGGTAGCGGCGGGATACTACGGACGCAAGCCGTTAACAACGCTGCCCTTAGTCAGTGCCATTGGGGTCAGTGGCTATTGAAAGGGTTCCCAATTAATTCTGTATAAGCTTATATTGACTAGGGAGTGACTAGGAAGACTCTGGATGAGTTTTTTCACATTCATTACTGCTCGTCAATACAATTTATTCAGCTCCAATGTCTAAATCAATGTTACGGTTACGCTATCACTACGTTTGATGCTGCCAATGATTGCCGCCTGTGGACAATCCCCCTGTTGTAATGCCAGAACACACTGCTGTGCCAACTCGGCCGGTACAGCCGTTAATAAACCCCCAGATGTTTGTGGATCAAACAGTAAGGGGTAGCTGGGGTGCTTGTTAAAGTCTTCGCTATTGGTCAAATTGTGCGCGGCACGGATATTATCTGGCTGCAGTGAGCTTAACCAGCCGTTGGCCACGCAGTCAATGGCACCCTCCAAAATCGGTAACTGGTCCAATGTTAGGTTGGCGCTAACATTGGCGGCAGTCAGCATTTCTATTAGGTGGCCGAGTAAACCAAAGCCGGTAATATCGGTGCAAGCACAGGCCTGGTATTGATGAATAATGTTTGCCGCTTGGCGATTGCTGATTAGCATTTGTTGGAGTGCGTTCTCAATCCAACGGCCCTGTGCCTGGCCTTGCATGTTGGCGGCGAGCAAGGTGCCAGTGCCTAGTGGTTTGGTGAGGATTAACATTTGTCCGTCACTTAATGCCCCTTTGGTCAGTAACCGGTTTTTATCGATAGTGCCATTAACCGATAAACCAAAACCCAGCTCGGCTCCTTCGCTACTATGGCCGCCAATTAAAGCCGTGTTCTGTTCATTCAGGCTGTCGATAGCACCACTCATTAATTGCAACAGGGTATCTTCCACCAGTTGTTCACTAGCATAGGGGATAGTGACGATGGCTAGTGCCGAATGGGGTGTTGCGCCCATGGCATAAATATCACTGAGACAGTGGTTGGTGACAATTTTCCCCAATAAATAAGGGTCATCTATAAACGTGCGAAAATAATCCACGGTTTGCAGCCATTGTTTTCCTGCAGGTGGATTAATAACAGCGGTATCGTCAGGCGCGTTTAAGCCTATGACGATATCGGGATTGTGGATACTGTCGAGTTTGGCCATGACTCGTTGTAAAACAGGATTGCCAATTTTGGCGCCACAGCCTCCGCAGCGCATAGTGTTCAACGCTACGTCTTTGCTTTGAAGACTATTGGGTTTATCGGACGTAGATAGCATTACTGGATTTAGCCTGGGCAAATCCTGGTAGCTAGCCATAAATTTACGGTCGATAGCATCCTTCCAGCGCCAAGCCCATTGGCCGCTGAGACTGAATGGTCCATGGGATGCGACTGCTGTTTTGTCGCCGGCCATCAATAAGCTTAAAAAGCGTTGCTGTGGGTGATAGGGCTTTAAGGGGGCGCCAGTGATAGCGCGATGCAAATTATCGCTGAGGAACTGTCCTGCCCGTACCGCATAGACACCACTTTTTGCAATCGGCTGAGTGCTGAAGTGAGCAATATCACCGGCAGCAAATACATTGTTGTGGGAAATGCTTTGCAGGCATTGGTTGACGCTAATAAAACCATTGCTATCGCAAGCCAGTCCCGTTTGTTGTGGCCACGGTGGGCTGCCAGCGTGAATAGCCCAAATTACCTCGTCGATAGTGCTGGTTGTGCCATCGCTAAATATAAGCTGCTTGCCATTGGACTTTTTCCTTGCTTCGATGACTTTGCAGTTCAGTTTTACAGTAACGTGTCTTTGAGCAAGCAACTGAGATAGGGTGTGCCGTACCCGCTTGTTGTGAGTAGGGAGTAATTGCTCGGTGCCACAAAGTAAATCGATAGTGATTTGGTCTGCTATAGTTCCTAGACGTCGTTGTAATTGGTACTGAATAGCGAGTGTAACTTCGACGCTGGCAGCGCCACCGCCAACAATAGCGAGACTCAAGGGTTGCGGCTGCTGTTGCAAACTCTCGGTGAGCTTTTGCCAGTATTTGAGAAAGCTATTAATCGGTTTTATTGCGATGCCCACTGCGTCAGCACCGACAATACTACTTAAATTGGGTTGAGAGCCAATATTGATCGACAGCCAGTCATAGCGCTGCGGTGCGCGGTTGTTGCAAACCACCTGCTGTCGATCGAGGTTAATGTCGGTGACTTCGCTATGAAATAACCTGACCCCCGCGAACTGGCAGAGTTTGCGCAGGTCGATATGGGTATCATCATAGTGGTAATGACCGGCAATTAGACCGGGCATCATACCAGAGTAGGGTGTGTGGATATCTTTGCTGATCACCGTCACCCGAAGCCCTGGAATGGGTTGCATTCCCAGTCGTTTAATCACTGCCAGATGACTGTGGCCGCCACCGATCAGAACCAAATCTGTTGTTTGTGCTTGTGTTTGTAGGGGGTCCATTAAATGGCTTTTTATTTGTAGATTTATGAAAGGCGCTATTGTGTCGGAATGGCCAGAACATGTGTAGTCGAAAAAAGCAAATTTACGATGGCTGATAGTGGTTATCGATAGAGAAAATACATTGCGTAACATACTAGCAGGTATAAATAACGGCTATTTTGAATTATTGAGCGGTTATCAATGGTAACTAACAGGAATTACTTACTTACGGCTATAACCGAGGAGCTTTGAACCCGCTGTTCGCAATGCAAGGCCCACTATCGGTTGGAACCCCACGCTCTTTAGCGGGCCTTGCATTGCGAACAGCTCCTCCAGTGGCACCCGGATACCGCACAGTCTAGCCACCCTCGGTAGTCTAACCCCTCACCAGGGCGTGGGGTTCCAACCGAGTGAGGGCTTAGACTACCGAGGGTGGCGGCGGGATACTACGGTCGCAAGCCGTTAACAGCGCTGCCCTTAAGTCAGTGCCATTCGTAACTAACAGGAGTTTTTTATGCGTAGCCTTATGATGGACTCACCCTTGACGATTACTTCATTAATGGAGTTTGCTGACAAGGCACATAGCCGTACAGAAATTGTATCGTTCACCGGTGATAATCCTCGCCACCGTTATACTTTTTCCGATGCTTTTAAACGGATCCGCCAGCTGGCCAATAGTCTGCACAAACTGGGTGCGAAAAAGGGCGATCGAATTGCCACCTTGGCCTGGAATGATTATCGTCATTTCGAATTGTATTACGCAGTCAGCTGTTCTGAGATGATTTGTCACACTGTAAACCCGCGTCTTTTCCCTGAGCAAATTGAATTTATTATTAATCATGCAGAAGATCAGTTTATTTATACCGATGCGTTATTTTTACCTTTATTGGAGTCGTTGCGAGATAAACTTCCCACAGTCAAAGGTATTATTGTATTAACGGATCAGGCGCATATGCCTGCAACTAATTTGGACAATGTTTACTGCTATGAAACCCTGTTAGAGGGTGAGATAGATGTCTTTCTATGGCCGGAGATTAATGAGTTGTCTGCTTCGGCACTGTGTTATACCTCAGGCACCACTGGAAACCCCAAAGGCGTTCTATACAATCACCGCTCCACGGTGCTGCACGCCTACGCCTGTACTACGCCGGATGTTATGGGTATCAGTAGCAAAGAAGTAGTGCTACCGATTGTACCCATGTTTCACGTTTGTGCTTGGGGGATACCTTATAGTGCAGTGTTAACCGGTTCGAAGCTTGTTTTTCCGGGTTTTAAAATGGCAGATGGTGAAGAGCTAACAGCATTAATTAATGAAGAGAACGTTACCTTTTCTGCCGGTGTACCTACGATTTGGTTAGCTCTGCTGAACTATCTGGAGTCGTCTGGCAAAACCATTGAGCCTTTAGAGCGCGTTGTGGTTGGCGGTGCCGCCTGTCCTCTTTCTATTATGGAAAAGTTTGAGGACAAATACGGTGTTTATACCCATGCTGCCTGGGGTATGACGGAAACTAGCCCACTGGGCACCTACAGCCCTAAGCTGGATCGCGAGGCCCTGGGCGAAGAAGACTATGCGCGGATGCGTCTCAAAGCCGGGCGCGGTATTTATGGCGTTGAGATGAAAATCGTTGACGATGAAAACAAGGTGTTACCCTGGGATGGTGAAGCCTTTGGCGCGTTAAAGGTACGCGGTCCCTGGGTATGCAGTAGTTATTTCAAACTTGAAAATAGTGATGTCCACGATGAGGATGGCTGGTTTGATACGGGTGATGTGGCAACCATTGATGCGCAGGGTTTTATGCAAATTACGGATCGCAGTAAAGACGTGATCAAGTCTGGTGGTGAGTGGATTAGTTCCATTGAATTGGAAAACGTTGCAGTGAATCATGTGGCTGTGGTAGAGGCAGCAGTGATTGGAATGCCCCATGAAAAATGGACTGAGCGTCCATTGTTATTAGTGATTAAACAGGATGGGATGGAGCTAAACCGCGCAACAATGTTGGGTTGGTTTGAGGGTAAAGTAGCCAGCTGGTGGATTCCAGATGACTGTTTGTTTGTTGAGGAACTGGCGCATACAGCAACTGGAAAATTAAGCAAAAAAGATTTGCGTGAACAATATAAGGACTATACATTTCCAAGTTAGTGTCAATTTATAAAGTTTGTTTTTGCCTCGTCGTCATTGCCGTGTTATCCAGTCGTGATAATAACTAACGCAAACCGTTAACACTATATCCAGGGGCCGATACGTCCTGGAATATTTGGAGAGTTGAAATTATATACGGAGGGTTGAACTATGTCAGATTATGTCGCACCTGTTAAAGATATGAGTTTTGTACTCAATGAATTGGCGAGTTTACCCGCAGTGTGTGCATTGCCGCGTTTCGAGGAGTGCAGCGAAGATCTGGT
>JAZFYA010000140.1:0-3107 GCA_036443315.1 Pseudomonadales bacterium | reverse complement strand
AATGGTCAGATTGAGGTGCTGACCAACGAGATTGGGTTGTCGCAAAATAGGCAGAAGGATTTTTACATTGATCTTGATAGTCGGCTAAGACGGATCGAACAGCCTGACGCATCTGCTGATACGGAATTGAATGCGAAGCCTTCAGCTGCTACAGACGGTTTACCAGCTAAAAATGTCACGGTGGGGGCGGTTGATGATAGTCGTGACTATCAAGCCGCTTTCGGTCTATTCAAGATCGGTAAATTCAAGGACGCCATTTCTAAGTTCAAAGGATTTCTCAAGAGCCATCCCAAATCCAAACTTATACCCAGTGCTCACTACTGGATTGGTAATTCTTATTATGCCTTGCGTGACTTCAAGAGCGCCATTGGCGCACAGCAAGAACTGATCAAAGTTTTTCCAGATAGTGCTAAAGTCCCCGATGCCATGCTCAACATCGCAAGTAGCCAGCAAGAAATAAATCACAGAACAGCCGCAAAAAAAACCCTGAACGATTTGATCGCCAAATATCCCATCAGTGATGCTGCACAAAAAGCCAAGCTACGATTAGCCAACAAAAATTAGGGTGGCCTTGGCTTGCACCATTTAATGTTGGCGGTAACGCGATATGGTTCATACTTCTTCCTCATTGCAACATACAATTGCTCAGAAACCTGAAACAGGGATTTTGCGCGTCAGTGAAATATTTTTTTCCCTGCAAGGTGAAACCAGTCGCGTAGGGTTGCCTACAGTATTCGTGCGCTTGACCGGTTGTCCCTTACGCTGTAGTTATTGTGACACTGAGTATGCCTTTTATGGTGGTGAAGGCATGTCAATTTCTTCCATTCTAGAGGAGGTCTCTAGTTATGAAACACACAATGTCACCGTCACGGGTGGTGAGCCTCTAGCGCAGAAAAAATGTTTGACATTACTTAGGTTGTTATGCGACGCGGGTTACTCAGTATCACTTGAAACCAGTGGCGCACTGGATGTATCTAAGGTAGATGGGCGCGTAGTAAAAGTTCTAGATGTTAAAACTCCCGGTTCAGGAGAGGCTAAGAAGAACCGCTGGACTAATCTCGAATATCTTGCACGCCAAGATGAACTGAAGTTTGTCCTATGTGATGAAGTGGATTACCAGTGGGCAATCGAGACCATACGTAAGCACCGTCTGGATCATATTTGCTCAGTTTTGTTTTCGCCGGTTTATGGCAAGCTTGACCCTGCAGTACTCGCTTCATGGGTACTACGTGATCGCTTACGTGTAAGGGTGCAGATTCAACTACACAAGTTGCTGTGGGGCGATAGGCCAGGACGATGAGAAGCCTGCAAAATTTCCACATAAATTTTTGTTTTTGATCATATGTCAATAGCTGTGGTGCTTTTATCGGGTGGATTAGACTCTGCTACCATTCTTGCCACCGCCCGTGACAGGGGGTACGAGTGTTACGCCTTGAGTGTCGATTACGGCCAACGCAACAGATCGGAACTGGCAGCGGCAGCGGATGTGGCCCGATCAATGGGAGCGTGCGAGCATCAGATCATAAATGTTGATTTGACCATGTTCGGCGGGTCGGCTCTCACTGATAAATCCATCGCTGTTCCTACAGACGGAATTAAGGCTGGCATCCCGATCACTTATGTCCCTGCTCGCAACACCATAATGTTGTCACTTGCACTGCCATGGGCTGAAGTACTTGGAAGCAGCGATATTTTTATCGGCGTTAATGCGGTGGATTATTCTGGTTACCCTGATTGCCGGCCCGAATACATTGCCGCTTTTGAAAAAATGGCGAATCTGGCAACTAAGGCTGCAACCCAAGACAACAAACTAAGTATCCATGCTCCGCTTATTAGCTTGTCCAAAGCAGAAATAATCCAGCAGGGGGAGTTGCTTGGTGTAGATTACAGCCTGACGGTATCTTGTTATCAGGCGGATGAAGCAGGGCTTGCCTGTGGAATGTGCGACTCCTGCCGATTGCGCCGGGCGGGGTTCGAAGCGGCGAACGTTACTGATCCGACACGTTACATGTATGGGGCGATTTTATAATCTATGTTGTTAGTTACTCGACAGCTACGCAAAAATACTGTGCGATCCTCCCATTAATTTGGCAGAATATACACCATCGGTACAATTGTTTTTTTTAGAGGGGAATCGAGATGAAATACCAAAGCTTTCAAGAATTCTGTACTCATGTAGCCGAGCGTAATCCAGGTCAGCCAGAATTTCAACAGGCGGTTAATGAAGTCATAGAGAGCATTTGGCCCTTTATCACCAGCCACCCCCGTTATGCCGAGCAAGGTCTTCTGGATCGCCTCGTTGAGCCGGAGCGAGCCATTATTTTTCGAGTGTCCTGGGTGGATGATCATCGCGAGGTAAAGGTTAACCGTGGATATCGGATACAGCACAGTTCCTCCATAGGTCCCTACAAAGGGGGCACCCGTTTTCATCCTTCGGTAAATCTTTCTATTCTTAAATTTCTGGCTTTCGAGCAGACTATCAAGAATTCCCTGACCACTTTACCCATGGGTGGTGGCAAGGGTGGTGCCGATTTCGACCCCAAGGGGCGGAGTCCGGGGGAAGTGATGCGCTTTTGCCAGGCCTACATAAGCGAGTTATTCCGTCATATTGGTTCCGATACAGATGTGCCAGCAGGTGACATAGGTGTTGGTGGCCGGGAAGTGGGTTTTATGGCCGGTATGATGAAGAAGTTGTCCAATCGAGCTGACTCCGTTTTTACAGGAAAGGGGTTGAGTTTTGGTGGCTCCCTGATTCGCCCAGAAGCTACTGGTTACGGAACAGTATATTTCGTTGAGGAAATGCTTAAGCACACTGGCCGCTCGCTGGATGGTTTACGAGTCTCCGTTTCGGGCGCCGGTAACGTAGCTCAGTATTCTATTGAAAAAGCGATGACACAAGGTGCCAAGGTGGTAACGGTTTCCGATTCAAGCGGCACAGTGGTTGATGAGAAAGGTTTCACCACCGAGAAATTTACAGAGTTGATGGAAGTGAAGAATCATTTAAGGGGCCGAGTCAGCGACTACGCTAAGCGAGTGAAGGCCACTTTTATGCCTAATGTGCGCCCATGGCACGTTCCGGTCGATGTAGCGCTGCCCTGTGCTATTCA
>JAZFYA010000139.1:0-11902 GCA_036443315.1 Pseudomonadales bacterium | reverse complement strand
GTGCAGCCACTGGCCGAGATCCTGTATCAAAAAACGGCAGGCAATCCCTTTTATTTAACGAGTTTGTTGGCACACTGGGTAGAGAAAAAGCACCTCTATTTTTGCCATAAAAAAGGCGGTTGGCATTGGCAGTTACAACACGTTAACCCTTCTATGGTTAATCTTCCGATTCTTGAGCTGTTAAAACACCGTTTAGAAACGTTATCGAAACCCTGTTTGCAACTATTGCGGATGGCAGCCTGTATTGGCCATCGCTTTGAACTGATGTTATTAAGCGCTGTTGCCAAAACAGACAGCGCCAGCATAAAGAAGAATTTACAGGAAGCCGTACAAAGAGGGGTCATTCTTGAACTCAAACCTGAACGGGAACAAGACCGCGTCAATGAAAAAATAATGTATCAGTTTGAACACGATCAACTGCAACAAGTTTGTTACGAGTTTGTCGAGGAGGACGATAAAGCTGGCCTGCATTTAGTGATTGCACGCTGGTTATTACAGGCGTCGGAAGGGGATGACAAAGAGGTTTTATTAATGCGTATTGTAGAGCACTACAATGCCGGCAGCGCGTTAATCTCTAACCAGCAGGAACGGACTGATTTAGCGCGCTTGGATCTTGCGGCCGTAGAAAAGAGTAAGGCTGCGGCAGCGTATCAACCGGCCTTGGCGTATATCGAGAGTGCGACAAATTTGCTTGCGGCTGACGCATGGGAAACGGATTATGCACTGACATTTGCCATCTACCAACACTATTCCGATTGCGCCCATCTCTGTAGCGATTTTGAACGTGCTGAGAAGATCAATACCCTGCTGTTACAACAGGCCAAAACGCCTCTGGAAAAAGGACAAATCTATCTGCTGCAGTGTCAGCAATACGCACTCAGTAAAAATCATGCCCTGGCCATTGACAAGGGGCTTGAGGGATTGGCTGTTTTCGGGGTTAAAATGTCGGCTACCCCATCACGTCTGGCTATCTTATGGCAGTTTTTCCTGGCCAAGTGGTACTTGCGAGGCAGAACGCCTCAGGATCTGTTGGCACAAGAATTTGTTACTAATAGAGAACTACAAACCATCATGAAGCTGTACCAGGAAATAATTCAGCCTGCCGTTTATTCGGGGCGTAGAAAGCTCTTCGTTATAACGGGTATGAGAGCGCTGGTTCATTCCCTGCGTCAGGGTAACACGGCGGAAAGTGCTTTTTCTTATGTTGCGTATGGATTTATCTTAAGTCACTATCTTAACGATCCAAAAAAAGGGGATGAATTTGGGAAGTTAAGCCTGGCGATGGCTGAGCGTTGTCAAGATGACAAAGTAAAATGTAGGAGTTTACATGGCCACACAATAAGTAACCTGTGCTGGTCTCAACCGTGGGAGACAATCACAGAAACCTTAAGTGATGCCATTAAAGTAGCCGAGCGATGCGGTGATGTATATATTATTCCCCAGATTCGTTTAGATCAGATTATGTGGAATCCCAGGTTAGAATACAGCGCAGCCGCTGAACAAATTAAAAAATTATATCTATTTTCAGAGAGACATAAAAATAAACACGGAATGATTGGTTCACGTATATATTACCAACGTATAACCAATATTTTAGGTAAAACCCATCATTTATTGTCATTAAATAGTGATGGTTTTGATACAGACAAATTTTTAGAAGATGCGCCACCCTCTCACCATAACTTTATAAAAACCTTGTATTTTGTGTGTCACCTAGAGTTTATTTTCTTTTATGAAAATTATGCGGGCATAGTAAAGCTCTTAAGACAGAAGGGTCATTTAATTAAATCACTCGTAGGGCATCCATCTACCGTGCAAATATCATTCACTGCATTTTTATCGCTGTCCTTAGCGTTACAAAACGTCAGCTTTTATAATAAAGCGTTCGTTAAGCGACGCATGAAAAGCGCATACAAAAAGATGAAAAAGTGGGCTGATCATTGCCCCATTAATTTTCTCCATCGGCAGTTATTAATGGAGGCGGAATTTGCTCGCCATGCCAAAGATTACCACCAAGCAGAACAGCGTTATGACCAGGCCATACAGACCGCGCAGCAGAATGGCTTCCTCCGTGATGAGGCCGTCGCCAATGAATTGGCCGCTAAATATTATCTGAGCCAGGGTAGAACTCGAATCGCCAGTGACTATTTCACAGCGGCCAAAGCGGGCTATGAACACATCAGTATGATTGCCAAGCTGCGCCATATGGAACAGCATTACGCCGATCTTCTGGCGCTAAAAACCGACACAGCCCAGCCCGATGCCAGCAACCCTCCCGTCAATCTGGATTTGGATACCGTCAGAGACGGCATTGAACTGATTGCCACCGAAGATAATATCGATCAAGTGTTGCAGCAGGTGATTCGATTGCTGCTGGAAAATGCAGGGGCACAGAGAATTTGTCTATTTTTACTGCAAGAAGACACACTGCATCTCGAAGTAGAAGGGATACACGATAAGACATTAACCATCCAACGTCGGACATGCCCCTTGGATGAGGTCAACACACTGCCCACCGCGATCATCCACCATACCGCCAGAAAAAAACAAGCCTTCCTGTTAAGCGATGCCGATGAGCATCCGTGGCTGGCGCAAGATCCTTACCTGCAACAGCATCCAACTATTTCCATCTTAAGTATGCCCTTGCTCTATGCGGGGGAGCTCAGCGGGCTTATCTATTTGGAAAATACCTCGACTGACGCGGCCTTTACGCCGCAGCGACTGGAAATAGTCAAGATTTTAGGGTTCCAGGCCATGGCGGCGATTAACCATATCCGCTCCTCCGAACTGAAGGATGAAGCGCTGCAAGAGAAGGCCCTGGCCATTGAAAAGCTGCAGCGGGCCGACACCATCAAAGATGAGTTTTTAGCCAATACCTCGCACGAGTTACGCACCCCCCTGCACGGTATTATCGGCATTACTGAATCCTTGTTGGACGGTGCTAAAGGCACATTAGACCCCACTGTCAGTGCCGATCTTGACTTGGTTGTCTCCAGTAGCAAACGCCTGACGCATTTGGTCAACGATCTGTTGGATGCAGCCCAGTTAAAGCATCGCGCTATCCGTCTCGAGCAAAAAGCCTTAGATCTGCTGTCCATCGTGCAGTTAATACTGCGTCTTAATAGCGCGCACGCCGAGCACAAATCATTACAGTTGCTCAATGAGGTGCCGGACTTTCTGCCCGCGGTGTGGGCGGATGAGAACCGACTCTATCAAATCCTGCAAGGCTTGATCGGGAATGCGATTAAATTCACGGATAGCGGGCAGATCACTGTCTCGGCCACACGGCAGGACGAGACACTGTGCATCACCGTCACCGATACGGGCAGAGGCATTCCCGCCGGGCAATGGCAACGTATTTTTCAATCCTTCGAACAAATCGAAGCCAGTCAGACCAAGACCCAACAAGGGTCCGGCCTGGGCCTGTCTATCACCAAAGCCTTGGTGGAATTGCATGGGGGACGGATTTGGCTGGAGTCAATACCGGGGCAGGGCTCACACTTTCACTTTACACTGCCGCTGAGCCACACGGTGGCAATAGCAGAGACTAACCCTGTTATTGCTCGGATAGAAGCACCGCTGCAATCCCCACCCGCCTTCAACGCTGTTGCTGCCACCACCGCAGGGTTGTTTCAGATCTTGGTCGTCGATGATGATCCGATCAATCTACAGATTGTCAGCCGATACCTGGCAGACCAACCTTATCAGATAATTACCGCAGCCTCGGGACAGGAAGCCTTGCAAAAAGTAGCACAGGCAAAACCGGATTTAATCCTACTGGATGTCATGATGCCACACCTGGACGGGTTTGATGTCTGCCGACAAATACGCGCGACATACCCCGATTATGAGTTGCCGATTATTTTTCTGACCGCTCGCTATCAAAGTACTCAAATCACCGAACTCGTCGTGCAAACCGATCAGGCGGGTGGCGATGATTATTTGACCCGGCCCTTTTCAAAAGACGAATTGCGCAGCAAAATTGCCCGACAATTATCCTGGTTAACGCTGATCAGGCGCTCTCAGGCACTGGGGCAATTCGGCAATCAGATTGCACAACTGAACGATATCGATCAACTGCACCAGGCTACCTTTGAATTGCTGGCGAATGATAATTATATACAGGATATTGCCTTATTTCGGGAGGATACCTTGGTCTGTTGTCGGGGCGATCAGCAGCAGCTAGAGCAGGTTTTTCAAGTCTGCAATAAAGCACAAGCAAAAAATAAGGCGTCAATCACCCCCTTTAACTGGGACGACAAAGACTATTTGTTTATCCAGCTGCAAGAACAAGCGTCCCTGCTGGCCCATCTGCCCTTTGCCTTGGCCGAGATCGAAGAGAAACTGCTGCATAATATGATTTATCCGGCCATTCACCAGATCGGGATCAATCAAGATAACCTGCACAAGTTTGTCCACGATCCTAAATTTCTCAGCAACACGTATAAAATAAGTAACGAGCTCAAAACCATACACTATATCGAAGCTGACGGGCACGATGTAAAAGTCTATAGCAACAAACACCGCTCGGGGGAGTTATTAGAGATAGCTATTGGCAAGGTGACGTCCTGTTTTAACGACTGTTTGTTGCCGGTCCATCGCTCTTATTTAGTGAATCCCGATTGGGTGATACGGGCGCAACGCCGGGCCAATCATTTTGATTTGGTGGTGGGTCACAGGCATTACACAAAAAAAGTGCCGATTGGAGACAAGTACCTTCAGGGCATACGCGAAGATTATGCAATGTGGTTTGAAAAATAGCGCTATTAAGCTCCTGTCCGTGACTTAAAAACCTCCTGTTGATGGAAAAATAAAGATAAAAAAATACTCGCCATACATACTAACTCATTCAAATCATTATAGTTTTTTATCAACAACAATTTCCTATTCATAAATTAATTCGTCCTGTTCACGCATTCGTTATTGAACAGCAAAAGGGACTATCTTAAATTGTAAGCATAGTTTCCTTGGTAAGACATGTGAGCTTTTTGAATACATGTTCGGTAGCCAAACCCCTATACAAGCAAAACGAAAATAGCGATATCAATGTCAATGCCCAGATAATAATACCAGTGATAGCATGATGAAAATAGCCTTGGTCGACGATGGACAGTTAGCATGCAAAGCAATGCAGCGTATGCTAATGAAAATACCCAATATCGAGATTGTCGGCGAAGCCGACAATCTTAAACAAGCGGTGGCCTTGATCCAGGCCACTGAGCCCGATGTAGTGCTGTTGGATATCAGTCTGCCCGGAGGAGATGGCTTCGAATTACTAAGCCAATTGGAGACCGTACCACTCATCATTGTTGCCACCGCCCACGATCAATACGCTCTGCGTGCCTTTGAAGTCAATGCTGTTGACTATTTGCTCAAACCGATCGAATCACACAGGTTGGTTGCAGCGATTAACCGGGCACAATCAGTGTTGGACGAACGCAACAAAGGCAATCCCCTGAATGAACGCCTTTATCTCCAGGAGGACGGGCGATGCTGGTTTATTCGCGTCGGCGATATTGAACGCCTGGAGAGCATTGGCAACTACAGCAGAATTTATTTTGGCGATCATAAACCGATGATTAAACGTAGTCTAAAACAACTACATCCTCTTTTGCCAAGCGACGTATTTATGCGCGCCAACCGCCATCAAATTATCAACCTCGACACTATCACCTCGGTCAGTGCCGAAGATACCCACTATATTCAATTACTCTTGAACACCAATACTCACATCACACTCTCGCGCCGACAATCACACTATTTTAAAGAGCGCTGGTCACTTTCAGGCAGTGGTAGTAACCCCATCTAACAATCTCACTGCAAGCCAAATCATCTATCCATTATTTCAACTGGCCGGTTGGGTTGGGGGCCAGTACTCTGTCAACTTGATCTTGACGAGTTCAGTCGTCCACCAATGCCTGCGCCAACGCAATATTACAGAGAACGGCCTGCTTAACGCTGAACTCGTCAAGATCAAGTTGACAGAGTTTAGTAAGAAAAAAGGCTACACCCGTAGGGTGTAGCCACGCTCAAAGTTACAGCGTTACCGCTGCACAGCTCTGTTGAATACCCGGCGGCAAACTGAATACCGCGCGTTGGATAAAAATTGCATCAAGGTAATTGCACACGCCGTCGCCACTGACATCACAAAAATCAGTATCGACGCTGGCTTGCGGCCGCAAGCGCAAGCCCAGCAAGAAGCGTCTTAAGAAGACAGCATCGAGGTTATTGATTTGGCCATCACCACTGACATCACCACACTGGCAGGCGTTGCCAATACCATCGGGGCTGCCAGCCAAACCACCCACATCAAGCTGGTCCAGGTTCGCGGTTAAGGGACAATTATCAATGCTGTCGAGGATGGTATCGCCATCGCTGTCCGCATTACTGGGGTTCGTACCGATTGCCACTTCCTCAAAGTTCGGCACGGTATCGCTATCGCGGTCAAGTGCAATGCGAGGACCCGAACCGGGAGGTGCGCAGGTATAGGTCAGCGCGGCGCCCTGAGCGGCTAATGCACGCAACTCGGTATCCGTCAATGGACTCTCATCGCGATGATCGGGGATAAAGTTCGTCGCGGTAGTATCGAATAGCCAACCTCTAGGTGAGCCATTGATGGTACCGAGAACCACAAGATCACATTCCATCTGCAACGGTGAAAGCAGTGTCGAGTAAGGCGTTTGTGCCCGCGCGATTAACAGGTCGATGCGAGCACCCACGGTGCCACCATTGGTGGACGTTAAAGTCACTTGCTGACCCACGATGGGTTGTAGCCCAGTGGGAAATGTCCGCACAAAATCCGCTACGCCTGCAATCGCCGTGGCGCGATCACCGGGATAGGACAAAGCGCTGATCCCAGCAAAGCTTTGCACACTATCGATCATACCAACGTGACCATAGCCAAAACCCCGCACTTGTGGCAATCCGGGGGGACCGTCAGAAGGAGTCGAGACCGGAATAAGAAAGTTAATATCGGTGGCAACACCGCCAAACATACCGACCTTTTGATATATATTACGCAGATGGGGAACTTTCATGTCCTGGGGTGCAATTTCAAATGTGGTAAAGCCCGCAGTACCAAAAGATCCAGCCTGTTCATCCAGAACATGGCAATTGATACAGCTATTAATACCTCCAGCCACGTTAGGAGTGCTGAACATCGTCTGCCCTAGAGCCTCAGACGTAGTGAGACTGTTGTCTAGATGGCGAATAGGGTTAGGTGGATATTGCAATTGCAGTGCAAAATCGGTGAACGCCTGCATCTCACTGTTGGATAATTGCGTTGTCCGTCCCAGTAAACCCACGAAGGCGGGATTAAACGCTTTAAAGGCTGCGTCTTCATCCATCGCGTCCCCCCCCGTCGTGGTTCCCGTTCTATCGCCGCGCCAATGCATGGGCCCATGATTGTCCATACCGCGAAAACTTTGCGTGGTCATCGGTCCCTTGACTGGATGAAACTGTGGCACACCAAAGGGCAGCGCCCCATTAAAAAACGGATTGAGATTCAATTCAACAGAACCGCTGGGATCACCTAAGTTCCAGGACAAGTCATCCATATTGCCAAACACATGGCAGGAGCTACAGCTGGCTTCGCCGTTGCTGGAGGTCAGGCGTGCGTCATACAACAAGGGTCTACCCGCTACTACAGAGGCTGGTTCCGGGTTGAACAGGGTGACATGAGCAATTTCTGTGTGACTACCGCGATCAATCACGGAGATGCCATTATCAAAGCGCGTCAGGGTGTACAATCGATCCCCCGCTGCATTGAGAATAATGCCGGTCGGTCCACCACCGGTCACATCAATATGATTTGCCGCATCGGGCACAAAACTATCGGCATCTAAACTCGCAGTACTAAAGACCCCAATTTTTGCCGAGCCAAAGGCCGACACATACAACTGGCCATCAGCAGCAATCACCATACTCAATGGTGTCGCTAGGCTTTTGTCCTGAGTACTTAACGGTGCGGGAGAGACATTGTAGTCAATGTGCTTGTTGATATGCCGCGGCGCTACCGTGCCCAGTGCGTCGATCACCGTAATTTGCGAACGATGAATATTGCCGTCAATAACTGCTTCAAAGCGCGTCAAATTATTCGCCTCGGTATTACTGATATACAGTTTGCCTGTGGATGGATCCACCGTCATGGCGTAAATGATGGTGCCGACATTGGCAAAGCGATCAGTTTCGACCGGTACCGCAGCAGTGGCATCAATGGCGAAGACATCGTAGTCGGGTAGCTCCAGGGTTATGCGAGGCTCGGGAATACCGTCAGGGTTGACCCATTGGCTGCCATCGTAGGCGACGATGTCAGCCGGCGCCGGTGTACCGCCAAAGTTGGTGTAACTGCTAAATACCACGAGTGCATCCTCAGGTGGCACTACAGTGGTTTGGTTACCCGAATGAAAAACAGCGGCATACACACTACTGCCATCCGCTGTTACCGCTAATGCCCTGGGTGTGTCGCCAAATAGGGTGACGATGGTTTCCGCATCCCCGCCTAGGCCTGCGCCCAGGTTGTTGGCATCAAACACCCAAACATCGGAGCGACCGGTACTCGAAGTAAAGAAGTCCCCATATTTCTCCCCCCCTGGGCCTGGATCGTTGGCCTGGCCGCGGTGAGCGGTGGTGATAAATGCACGCGGAAACGGCGCACCAGGCGCTGCGGGTACACCGGCAAACACAATATCACTGGGCTCATCGCCCACCAACAAGGTGCGTACTACCTCGGCGCTATTGCCCGATACGTTGATAATACTGACACTATCGGATAAATGATTGACCACCCAGATTTCGCTGTCACTGCGGGCCGCCACGGCAATCGGTTCCAAACCGACCAGTACCGATGTCAGTAACGTTAATCCCGATGGCTCCACGGTGAATATTTCCAAGCGGTTATCGGGTGTATTGACGGCAAACAGTTTGCTGCCGTCGGGAGATAAAGCCAGGGGGCGGCTCTGCCCTGTTTCGAATAGCCAAAAATCTTTACCACTGGGTGTCGTTGCAGCCAGTGCCGGCAACGACACTGCCAACAATAGAGCGAGTAGACCAGATAGTACACGATGTTGTTTCATAACACGTTCCTCTTGATTTTCTCTTGACTCTAAAACCAATGATTAAACGATTAACAGCGACGCCGGGTTAGACGCAGGCCAAATAATGAAGCCAGTGCCGATAGCAGCATCGCGCCGGGCAGCGGCAGCGGCACGTTGGCGGTCGACACAATCGTGCTCGGTGTCAGAGGTACAGAATCGAACGCTATTCCACTGGCATAGTTGCCAGTCAATACGATGAAGGCGCCAGGATCAGCGAGGAAATCAAACTGAAAAGCCAGTACCGCACTG
The DNA here is from genome assembly GCA_036443315.1 of Pseudomonadales bacterium. Classification (GTDB taxonomy): domain Bacteria; phylum Pseudomonadota; class Gammaproteobacteria; order Pseudomonadales; family Dasaniaceae; genus Oceanicoccus. Next base: position 2,558 of record JAZFYA010000139.1, on the reverse strand, counting down.
CCAGTTTCATCCTTGAGGGGGTCCCCGCCAAGTTGACGCCAACCGTTAGGGATGTTATTGCCAACATCAAAATCGCTACCATTGATGACGTTAACGTTATCGATGGTTCCCTCGCCCGTAATGGTTAAGCTGAAGTCATAACCCCAGCTTGTATCGCCTTCGACATCGTAATACAAATCGATGGTCGTCTTTAAGCCTGCGCCCACTGACAATGCATTGCCCGCTGTGTTGGACCCCGACTCACCGCCACTCAGTACAGCCCATACCAACATCGCATGACTGTTTAGTGACAGGCTACTGAGACCGAGCAACAGCGCACCGAGTTTAATGTTATGCAATGCACGTTTAGATTGAATTTTCATTATAATTATCTCTTTTTTTAAGGGCTCCAATCAGCGGTAATGAAGCAGCTAATACCCATACACTGATGAATGTTTTACTCCAAAGATTAAACATCACCACTAACCTCTTTTATTTAGAATTTATTTTTTGAGCTATATTTGCAGCCAGTATATTGAGGAGACTGGGCTTTGGGGGTAAAAGTTGATAAGTGGTAAAAGGAGGGGATGAGTGGTGATATAACAATGATGAGTGGTGGTGGGGTGTTTGTGCCAGATGAAGCAAGGCTAGTTCTAATTGAAATCGAGCGTGATCGGCTTTAGCCTAAGTGGGGTGATTTATTGTTGGCTCGAGGGTTTGACTTCCCCCTGTGTTGGGATCGGTACTTGCCATTTTCGAAATAAATACCTTTAGCCAACATTGCGAAGTCTATTTTCCAAACGCTTTTTTGGTGTAGATATCAAATCTAATGGCCTTGCCCTCTACAGAGAAATTGGGTTTTTTATCCGTCAGAAACTGCGATTTTCTAGGCCGTTTTACTACTACTCGATTATTTGCGTACTCTAGTGCTGCATTCAATAACAGCTCACTGTCCTGGTCCGCACCGATAATCTGCTGAAAGACCTGCATTTCTTTTTTAACTAAAGCTGATTTTTTTGAGGGTGGAAACATGGGATCGATCAAAACAACATCCGGCCATGTCGACTGCTCTAATTGTTGCAAATAACTAACAGCATCGATTGGCTGCAGCTGCATTCGGGCAATCACTGCTTGCAACGCACTATCGCCCGCTTGCGACGCACGCTGTAAACCATCGTCCAGCAAACAAGCCACAATTGGCGAACGTTCACACAGGGTGACAGGATACCCCCAGCTGGCCAGCACAAAACTGTCTCGGCCAAGACCTGCGGTGGCATCCAGTACTGTGGGCCGCGGTTGTTTGTCCCCTGCTACCGCCTTAACAATTAACTCGCCTCCCCCTTTAGCACGACGGTAGGAAGCAACGCCACTAACAAAATCGACCATGACAGGCCCCGCCGCTTTGGAATCGGTTCGTTGCAAGGCCAGCCCCTGCTCGGTATAGATCAACAGGTAAGTATAAGAGGCACTGTCGTCGTCGGTAAGTGGTAACTGTAAATCCGCAGCTAATTGACGGCAGCGTAGTTCATTATCACTATCTAACTGAACGGCAAAAGCTTGATCAGGTCCATCCACAGTCATTAGGGCCGCAGGGCTGAACCACTCAGCAGTGACGGATCGTTTTTGGCAATCAGCGACTCGAGATGATGGCAGTTATTTTCCAGTGCTTCCATATAAAGATTGCGACCACCAAAGTGCGCCTCAACATAGCGGTATAAACCACCAAAGTGTCCATCGAGACGATCAGTAATCGTGCCTTTGATAAACTGCGGGGTTTTAATCAACAGGTCTTCGGCGGACTCATACAACACGTGTTCAGAACCGTCCGGGAATTTTTGCCGGGCAACGCCCCCCCATTCGAATTCTGGGAACAAACGATCCCGCCATTTGCGCAATAACATCTGCCGTACCAACAAGACAACCCACCGTTCTCAATTTTGGGTCATCAAGATCTATCTGGTCGGGGGTAAATTCATAACCGGTAAAGTGCACCAGTTTAGCGGTCAGTCCAATAATATCTTCACGGCCAATCAAAGGCAGGTATTCCGCCATAAAACGAGCGCTGCGGCTGACATGAATTTTGGTGTACTCCGCCCCATGTTTGATGTTCGTTTCATTGGCACGACGGATATAACCAGAGTCATGAAACAGGGCGACGATCATGCCAATAATGGCCAACTCCGCACCCAACACGTCGTCCCCCTGATGGCTAGCATCATATCCATCCAGTAATCGTGCCATCGCCAAACTGACATCTAGCACATGCTGAATATTGTGATAGCTAGTATCACAGGCAAGAAAGCCGGTTAGCTCCCCTCGGTAAAGGGCAGCAAAATCTTCATACACATGTTGGATAATTCTGAAATCCTGACCGGGATAGCGGCGCTTGAAAATAGCAAGTACAGCAGCACACACCGACTGAGGGTCGGTGACGTCAACAGTGCCGCTAACATCTCTCATTAGTAGACTACCTTTTTCCATATAATTCATCGCGCCAGCCTCGGCGATTACGGTTTCACCGGGGTCTAACTCGAATGGCACTGACTTAAGGGCAGCGCTGTTAACGGCTTGCGACGGTA
>JAZFYA010000138.1:0-23534 GCA_036443315.1 Pseudomonadales bacterium | reverse complement strand
CAAGCATTATTTGAATCCTTAAACCTGAAATATAAAATAGAAAGGTGTTTTTCTCCGGGAAGCGGACAGTATGCAGTTAACAAAATTATTCTCACTCTTATTATTCATATTGTTTTGGGTTATCGGCGTCTACAAGATATTAAATACTATCACGATGACCTAATCGTTAAGCGGACGTTAGGTTTACAAACATTACCAAGCGCATCCACTCTAAGTAGAGTTCTTGATAATCTTCAGGAAGATGAAATAGAATCTTATAGACAAGCTTCTGAGAAACTTGTTTTAGATCGATTACAGAAAGAAAATTTATGTCGTATAACAGTAGATTTTGATGGAACTGTTCAAAATACAAAGCGCCACGCAGAGGGAACAGCTGTAGGATTTAACAAAGTTAAAAAGGGAAATCGAAGCTATTATCCGCTACTTTGTACAATTGCCCAAACAGGACAAGTTTTAGACGCACATCACAGACCAGGCAATGTACACGACTCAAATGGCGCGGACCAATTCATTTATAACCGGCTATTGCAGCTTAAAAAGACATTACCACAAGTTATTCTTGAAACAAGAATGGATAGTGCTTTTTTTAATGAAACCATTGTTGACAAGCTTAATGACGAAAATATTGAATTTACTATTTCAGTTCCTTTTGCCAGATTTACTGAACTAAAGAAATTAATTGAAGGTAGAAAACGCTGGAGACATCTGGATAACACTACATCTTATTTTGAATCAGACTGGAAACCGAAAAGCTGGGATGGTTCATGCCGATTTATATTTATACGCACACTTGCAAAAAAGCAAAAGAAAAAACCTATTCAACTGGATTTATTTGAACCTTATGAATACGGATACGAATTTAAGGTGATAGTGACGAATAAAACTCAGCGAACTAGAACAGTACTAAAATTTCATAATGGCAGAGGATCTCAGGAAGGAATAATAGGCGAAGTAAAAAGCCATTGCTTTCAAGATTACGTTCCTGTTCAATCTTTAAACGGAAATAAGGCTTTTTTATTCTCGGGTATTATCGCACACAACCTCACGCGAGAATTACAAATGGAATCGAACAATAAAGAATTTAATACGAGTGAAAAAAGACGCCCTCTTTGGAAATTCAGCACGCTAGAGACTTTGAGAAAGAAAATTATTCAAAGGGCAGGCCGAGTTATTAGACCACAAGGAAAGCTGACGCTTACAATGGGTGTTAATGAAGCCGTAGAAAATGAAATCATGCACTATCTTGGTGCTCTAGGAGGCTGACCGAGAATAGCAAAATCAGTCATTTTGTAAAAATTAATTCTTTATTTATCAACAAGTTAAAAATCCAGTTTTGCAAAAAAACGAGTTCTCGGTCAGCCTCCTAGGCGCAACAAGATAGATCGATTATTAATCGATTTATGAAATGTTAGGGTATACGAAGGCTAAAAATGAGGATTTACTTTCTTGAAGGAGTCATATAGCATCAATGAAGTTGAAATCTATTTCATGAATTAAACATATTATATGGAGGTAGCTCATGGGTACTTATCAGTGTTTTCAAAGGGTAGTAGGCACCATATTTTTTTTGATTTTTAATGTTATTCACATACAGGCACAAACGTTCTCCGATTGTGTCGTTTTTGGCGACAGTCTTTCCGATTCCGGAAATTTAGCGGGCATCATAAATGACATTCGGGTAGACATTCCTCCTCCTTTTGGACCTCTAGCAGAAATTTTTTATTTTCGAAACAGCGACGGAGAGCTCTATAACACCTCCGCAAACGGTCATGTATTCGCAGAAAATCTTTGTGAGCTGCTGGGGTATACTTTGACTCCGGGAAGAGCTGAGGGAAGCTACACGGTATGGGTTGGTCCTTTTCCTGTAGTTCTTAATTGGAATAGTAGTGATGGAAGTAACTACGCTTTTTCTGGAGCTGCCGCGGTTGGCGACACCTCAGAAACGGAACTCTTTGATCTAAGCGCGCAAGTGGATTCTTTTGTGGAGATGAATGAGGGGGCCGCAGATGCTAACCATCTTTATATTATATCTATCGGAGCAAATGATATTTTGTTTAAGTCTGGCGATACCTACGGCAATATAGATTCAGCAGTGAGCGAGATTTCCTCACAAATTGAGCGTTTACACACTGCAGGCGCAAGGAATTTTTTAGTCCCCAATATGCCAGATTTGTCATTAACCCCTGACCATCTAGACGATCCAACGTTATTTAGACACGCAAAATATTTTAATGATCAACTCTCTATAGAGATGAGTAGCCTTTCTAGCCTTGAGCAAATTCACATTGTCGAGCCTAATGAGATGGAGATATTGAATCAAATTATTGCTTCGGAAAGATTCATTGATACCACGTCAACCGCCTGTACCGTTAGTTTCCTAATCGAGGAGTTACTCCTCCTTCCGGGAGGAACAGTTATTGTTGATGAAGATAGGGACTGTGACGGTAACGATCTGGACGCTTTTGTATGGTTTGACGGGATTCATCTTACAAGTGCCGCTCATCAAGCTCTTTCCGACGCCTTCTACCTGCATACACTCGTTGGTTTTGATCATGTCCTAACTACAACAAGTGATGAGCAACAGTTTTTTGTGGACTTATTTCTCTTGAGTGCTCCTCCAAATAATGTCCATTTAAACGGTATTCTCAGTAACGGGACCATTGCTTCAGGGTTATCTAAAGGAAGAGAATACATTACTATTCATGGAATCGGTGTTGACGAGACTATCCACAATAATACCTTTATTTTGGAATCAGATGCCCGAATTATGATGCTTCATTATGAGTATCAGTCTGCCGGAAGTCCTCAAGTCGACGTTCAGGTTTGGACTAATGACGGTTGGATCCCCTTAACCGATCTGCCTGATCTTCAGGAGGATGGGGTCTATAAGAGCCTAAAAAGAGATCCGAACATACGCTTTCTATTACAACAGGAGGCGGTACAGATGGAGGGCGATTATTATTATAAATTCACGTTGGACAATATATCCAACCCGCGACTGGGATTTATCTTTGATAGTCAAGCAACTATTTTGTTCCGCCGCTAGGACTATTGCTAATATCTGCTTTCATAAAAAACGTAACTTTGACCCTTTTTTGAAAAACGGTCAAAGTTACAGAGTTGAGGAATTGATCTAAATGATCGGTTTGCCGGTTTGCGATTCCGTTAAAGTAGTCAATCCATACAGAAGTATCGCCAAGTATCATTTATCCAATCTCATTTCTTCAAGATTGCCTTCCCATTTGAGCTTACCTCGTAAATTACGGATTTAGCGTTGTCTTTTAAGTTGCACTAGCAATTTAAGCCCCTCTTCAACGTAAGCGGTCATTCTGATACGTTATTCACCGTCGTCTAGCGCCTCGGTATATTTCTCCTCACCAAACACAGGAGAAATTACTATGACATCCACAGCCACCACCACCGATTCACCCACAAGCACTATTAAAACGCCAAGAACAAAGGTCATGCGGAGCAAGGTGCAATGGAAAGCACTGCTGGACGAATCCCGCCGCAGCGAGCTAACCAAAACTGACTTTTGCAAGATGCATAAAATTTCCGCTGGCAGCCTCCATAAGTGGCAGAAATATCTTGACCTCCAACATTCTGAGGCTGAGTTCATTGATATCACCGAACCACTAAACCAGGCAAAGTCAGCACAGCCTGTTCATACCCGTGAACATCAATGGCAGGTAGAATTAGAGCTGGGTTCCGGGGTGATACTTCGGGTGCGCACGCACTGATGTTTTTTCCAGAATCCCACGTTAAAATATGGCTCTACGCCAAACCTACCGATATGCGCCGCTCCTTCACCGGCCTTAGCGCGATGGCCAAAAACCTGATGAATGAAAACCCACTCAGTGGTAATGTCTTTGTTTTTATCAATCGCCGCCAGACTCAGATCAAGATCCTGTATTTTGATCGTAGCGGGTTCTGTATTTGGGCAAAGCGATTAGAGCAAGGGCGATTCAACGACAACAAAACGGCGGGTGAAAAGCAGACGCTAAACGGGATGCAGCTGAAATTAATGATTGAAGGTATCGATATAAAAAATACCCGTCAAAGAAAACGTTATTGCCACACTCAGCCCATCAATAAGGTATAATCCATCGCCATGGAAAAGGCGGTGATTACACATAAAACGACAGTATCAACCGATAAGAACCCCGTGGTTTTGGTTGATGCCTTATTTACCTTCTCCCCCTCAAGGGGCATGCCGCAGATTCATGATCAACTGGGTGATTTTAGCGGCACACTGCTCACCGATGGCTATAGTGCTTATGAAAAGTACCTGAGCAAGACCCCAGGACTCACCCATGCCCAATCGCACAGAGCTACGTGACTATGACAAGGTATTGTACCGGGAGAGAAATTTGGTTGAGCGCTTATTTCAGAAGTTGAAGCAGTATCGTCGAGTGGTAACGCGATACAAACGGCTGGCGCGTAATTACCAGGCTATGCTCTGGTTAGTCGCCTCAATTATTTGGGTTAATTGAGAACGCCCCCTAGTGATATTAAAAAATAATAAAGTGGGCGACACTACACTAATTGGCCCAGCCCACTGAACGCTTAGCCAAGAAGCTCTTAGCCAAAGAACGCTTAACCAAAGAACAAGGGAAATTACAGTGATATGTGAAGTCATTATTCTTGCAGCGGGTCAGGGCACCCGGATGCGCTCCAAATTACCTAAGGTGCTCCACTGCGTAGCGGGCAAACCTATGCTGGGTCATGTTATTGATAGAGTCAGGGAATTGGATGCCAGCGCTATTCACGTTGTTATTGGCCATGGTGCCGAACAGGTCAAACAGGCGTTTGTTGATACCCGTATCAACTGGGCCATTCAAGAACAACAATTGGGAACCGGCCATGCGGTAGCCCAGGCAATGCCAGCTGTTAATAACGACAGTATAGTGCTGGTGGCTTATGGTGATGTACCCTTGGTTACGACGGAAACACTATCCCGCTTGGTTGCTGCCGCTAATCAATCAACCCTGTCATTGCTAACGGTAGATCTTAATGATCCGAGCGGATATGGCCGCATTGTTAGAAAGGAGTTGGGAGATATTGCTGCTATTGTTGAACAGAAAGATGCCAATGAAGAACAGAAAAAAATAACCGAGGTGAATACGGGTATTTTGGCGGTGCCTGCCAGTAGATTAAACCAATGGCTGCCGAAACTTTCAGCAGAAAATACCCAGAGAGAATATTACCTCACCGATATTATTGCCATGGCGGTTAGTGATGGACTGCATGTATTGGCGCAGCAGCCAGGTTCTGCCATGGAAGTTGAAGGGGCAAATAACCGCCAACAAATAGCTGGCCTGGAGCGTTTTTACCAGCAGCAACAGGCCAATCGACTCATGGCCGACGGTGCAAGTCTGGCTGACCCTAAGCGGATAGATGTGAGGGGACAACTCACGACCGGTGAAGATGTGTTTATTGATATTAACTGTGTATTTATTGGCGATGTGAGTATCGCTAATAATGTCAGTATTGGCCCCAACTGCGTGATTGAAAACTCCACTATTGGCAGTGGTACGGTAATAAAGGCCAACAGCATACTGGAAGAGGTCAGGCTAGGCAGCCATTGTGACATCGGCCCTTTTGCTCGACTTAGACCGGGAACAGTTTTAGCAGCAAAAGCCAAAATAGGTAACTTTGTTGAAACTAAAAAGGCCAATATAGGTGAAGGTAGTAAAATAAGCCACTTAAGTTATATTGGCGATAGCAATATTGGTAAGGATGTTAATATCGGTGCGGGCACAATTACTTGTAATTATGATGGTGCCAACAAATCAATAACCAATATTGGTGATGGCGCTTTTATTGGTTCTAACACGGCACTAGTAGCGCCGGTAAATATTGGTAAGAATGCCACGGTTGGTGCAGGGTCAACGATTAGTTCTGATGTCGGCGATAAACAATTGACAGTTGCCCGTGGCAAACAGAAAAATATAGATAATTGGAAGCGCCCCACTAAAAAATCATAATGAATAAACAGCTTTAATTGAGAAATATTATGTGCGGAATTGTCGGAGCAGCAGCTCGAAGAGAAGTGTCAGCAATCTTAATTGAAGGCCTAAAGCGCTTAGAATACCGTGGGTATGACTCAGCGGGTGTTGCTATTATCGATAGCGCAGGAGCGATAGGTTGTCATAAACGTTTAGGTAAAGTTGGCGTTTTAGCAGAGTGTATTGGTCAGTCACCCCTTCAGGGATCAACAGGTATTGCCCATACTCGCTGGGCTACCCACGGCCAGCCTTCAGAAGAAAACGCCCACCCGCATATATCAGCCGACCAAATTGCACTGGTGCATAATGGTATTATCGAAAACCATGAGCAATTAAGAAAAGAACTTAGTGAGCAGGGCTATAGTTTTAAATCGCAAACCGATACAGAGACCATTGTCCACTTAATTCACGCGTATATTACTTCTGGTCTGAATTTATTAGCAGCAGTCAACGCGGCAGTAAAAAATCTTGGGGGAGCATTCGGATTGGCTGTGATAAATAAACAGGAGCCACAAAGAATTATTTGTGCCCGTAGTGGTAGCCCTCTTGTTTTAGGCTTAGGTTTAGGTGAAAACTTTTTAGCGTCTGATCAAATGGCATTGCGCCAAGTTACGGATCGTTTTATTTATTTGGAAGAAGGTGATTTTGCTGAAATCACCCCGGATAGCTATAAAATCTGGGACAAAGACGGCAGTGAAGTCAATCGTGAAACCGTGCGTTTAACGGATAAAGCGGAAGCGGCGGATAAGGGCAATTACCGTCACTATATGCTTAAGGAAATTTATGAACAGCCCGGTGTAATAAAAAATTCTTTGCAAGGACGCTTAGGTGTAGACCATGTTTTAGAACAAACATTTGGTACTGAAGCTAAAGCCATTTTCGATCGCACTAAAGCCGTACAAATTGTTGCTTGTGGAACCAGCTATCACGCGGGTATGATAGCGAAATATTGGATAGAAGGCATTGCCGGCGTACCTTGTCGAGTGGAAGTGGCGAGTGAATTCCGCTACCGCAAGTTTGTGGTTCAGGATGACACTTTATTGTTAACAATTTCACAGTCTGGTGAAACTGCTGACTCATTAGCTGCATTGCGACTGGCCAAGACATTGGATTATGCATCCACTATGACCATCTGCAATGTGGCGCAAAGTTCATTGGTGCGTGAATCAGACCTGGCATTGATGACTGAAGCAGGTCCTGAGATTGGAGTAGCTTCTACCAAAGCATTTACGACCCAACTAGTCGCGTTAATATTACTAACGATTATCTTGGGTCGTCGCCATGGCTTAAGCCAGCAGGAGGAAGCTGACATTGTTAGCAGTCTGCATGCATTACCGGAATTAATGGAAAAAACACTAGGGCTTGATAAATCTATCTACAAAATGTCAGAGGCCTTTGCTGAAAAACATCACGCACTATTTTTAGGTCGTGGCGCTCAATGGCCGGTGGCCATGGAAGGAGCATTAAAGCTGAAAGAAATTTCCTATATCCATGCAGAAAGTTATCCCGCCGGGGAATTAAAACATGGACCGCTAGCGTTAGTAGATAATGATATGCCCGTTATCGCTGTAGCTCCCAATGATGAGTTGCTTGAGAAGTTAAAATCTAATTTGGAAGAAGTGCAGGCCCGGGGTGGTGAGTTGTTTGTCTTTGCTGATCAGGCTTCGGGTTTTAATGGCAGCGAAGCAATAAACCTTATTAGTGTACCCGACGTGCCTGATGTCATAGCGCCAATTATCTATACCATCCCCCTACAATTGCTGTCCTATCATGTCGCTGTGCTAAAAGGTACCGATGTAGATCAGCCGCGCAATTTAGCGAAGTCGGTCACTGTTGAATAAGTCTTGCCAAGCCAGATAATAAAACCTAAATTTCAATCGCTTTGGGTATATAACGGGTACTGGTGTTATGGTTAAGTACCATGCTTAATTAGGTAAATTCAATTGCAGTAGTGGTGATAATGGAACGTGTAATAGATGCACTAAGAGCCTATAATGAATCTATACCGGTACCTCTAGAATTGCCGGATATGGATGATATTATCGATGTCGAGGAACAAATTCTTATTTCCTTAAATGGCGAATTCAAACAATTTTTGCTAACGGTCAGTGATGTAGTGTGCGGCGTGCTGGCACCGGTGACGGTTGCTGATCGAAACGTCCATACTTACTTGCCTGACGTTGCCGCTGTTGCTTGGTCTCTGGGTGTACCAAGAGATTTAATCCCATTGTGTGAAGATCGTGGTAGCTATTATTGCACCAACGAAGTGGGCGAAGTTGTATTGTGGAAAGATGGCGCTGTTACCGATGAAGAACCCTGGACGAGTGTGTGGCAATGGGCTGAATTTGTTTGGCTAGACAGCGCCTAGAGCTTGATGTTGTTACCAGTCCTCTACTCTTTCCGCCGTTGCCCCTATGCCATTAGGGCAAGATTAGCACTCTGTTATAGCGGTATTACGGTGGAGCTGCGCGAAATTCTTTTACGCGATAAACCAGCGTCCATGCTGAAATATTCCGCCAAAGGTACGGTGCCGGTTTTGGTGTTGGAAAACGGCACCGTTATTGATGAAAGTATTGATATAGTTCGCTGGGCATTATCCGTTAATGACCCTGATGGATGGCTTGCAACGTTAAGCGACACAGAAGTCGACCGAGCAAATCAGTTGATAGATAGCAACGATTTTTCTTTTAAACCTCTTCTGGATCGTTATAAATACGCAGACCGCTACCCGGAAAAAAACGCAGCAGCCTATCGATCTCAAGCGGAAGTGTTTTTAATTGAGTTGGAACAGCGCCTAAGTAGGCACCGCTATATCATCGGCAACACCCTATCTATTGCTGATATGGCTATTTTCCCATTTATTCGCCAGTTTGTATGGGTAGATAAAAACTGGTTTGATCAAACGCACTATCTAAATTTACAGCGATGGCTAGATTCAAGGCTGCAATCAATATTGTTTAACAGGGTGATGACTAAATGGGCTCAGTGGTTACCTGGGGATAAACCGATAATCTTCCCAGGGTAATCGTTTATTCAACGAAGGCCCGTTCAATCACATAGTGACCCGCATTACCATGGCGGGCTTCCTTAAAACCACGCTCATCTAAAATAACACAGGTATCTTTTAACATACTGGGGCTACCGCAAATCATAAAGCGATCATCGTCAGTATTGAAGGGATCCAAGCCGATATCATTAGCCAGCTTACCACTGGCAAGCAGTTCAGTAATACGGCCCCTGTTGATACTGTTAATAGCGCGGCAAGGCTCCCGAGTCACCGTGGGATAGTAGATTAACTGCTCTCTAAGCTGCTCACCAAAATACTCGTTGTTAGGCAGTGCATGGTTAATCGTGTGCTGGTAAGCCAGCTCATCTTCGTAACGGCAGCCGTGTGTGAGAATAACTTTCTCATACTGTTCATAGGTCTCTGGATCTTTGATGATGCTCATAAAGGGAGCCAGGCCAGTGCCGGTACTGATCAGGTAGAGGTTGCGGCCTGGCAGTAGGTTATCCAGAATCAGGGTGCCGGTAGGTTTGCTGCTCACCAGAATGTCGTCGCCAGGTTTGATATTTTGTAACTGGGACGTCAATGGGCCATTGGGGACTTTGATGCTAAAGAACTCCAGCTCGTCCTCGTAGTTAGCGCTCGCTATGCTATAGGCCCGCATCAATGGGCGGCCCTCCTGTTCTAGCCCGATCATAGTGAAGTGACCGTTTTTGAAGCGGAACCCAGCATTGCGGGTAGTTTTGAAGCTGAACAGGGTGTCGGTCCAGTGATTAACGCCGATGACGTGTTCAGTTAACAAATTGCTCATGGCTATTTTTCTCTACATCCTCGAATGTTTGATGGGGGTAAGAGTACGGCGAGTTGATATATAAGTAAAACAAGTTATTCTTATATATATAATCGGTTTTAACGATTTAAAGGCTAACGATACGATAGATGCGATATACATTGAGACAACTAGAGGTTTTTCTGGCCACGGCCCATGTTGAGAATGTCACACGTGCGGCGGAGAACCTTTCTATGTCTCAGTCGGCGGCCAGTGGGGCATTAAAGAACCTGGAGCAACAGTTTGATGTTCAGTTGTTTGACCGGGTGGGTAAACGCCTGCAGGCTAATGAACTGGGTCGTCTATTGCGGCCCAAGGCAGAGGCCCTGGTCGAGATGGCGAAGGAACTGGAGCTAGACCTGGTCAACCACAGGGATGTGGGGCGGCTAAAGCTGGGGGCTACGCTAACGATCGGTAATTATCTGGCGGTGGGGTTAATGGCAGAATTTATGCGGAAAGTGCCTGGTGCCCAGGTTAGTCTACAGGTGGCGAATACGGCAGCCATCGCGAAGCAGGTACTGAATTTTGATATCGATATCGGTCTTATAGAAGGAGAATTAAACCATCCAGACTTGGACGTGAGTCATTGGCGGGATGATGAGTTAGTGGTGTTCTGTGCACCAAACCATCCCCTGGCCGGAAAAGGTGAACTCTCCGATGAAGATTTATTGACAGCCCAGTGGATATTGCGTGAGACTGGCTCCGGTACCCGACAAGGGTTTGATCGCGCCATGCATGGATTGCTCCCCAACCAAACCATTATGCTGGAATTACAGCATACGGAAGCGATAAAGCAAGCAGTACAAGCCGGCTTGGGCATTTCCTGCCTGTCACGGCTTGCGCTGGAAGAGTCTTTCCAGCGTGGCAGCATGGTTGCACTGGACGTACCTCATCGGGATTTACACCGGGCGTTTTACTTTATTCTGCATAAAAATAAATATCTCAGTGCGGGTATTCAACGTTGGCTGGAACTATGTCGTCGCCAATAGTTTGCCTATTTCACTGAAATAATAAAACCTATTTTCCTTGCTGCTTTTTAGTCTTAAAACTCTTATGACATTCTGCTGAGCTGTTATATATTTTTAATTGGCCCTCTTATCTTTTTATAAGAAAATTCCGCTTGCTCGGCTTTTTTGAGTCCGCAGGCGTTTTCTAGGAGTACTGTAATGGTGGAAAATGAAGTGCAGCAAACGGCAACCGCAGAGGACGCAGTTGAATTGCCAGAACAAACGATTAATTCTGAACAAACAACAATGACTGATGAACAACAGGAAATGCACGGTCTGCGTTTTGAAAGAACGCGAACTGTGGCAAGGACACTATGGCAGGCATGTCTAGGTGCGGCGGTGACGTTAGAGCACCGCACGGCTAAATATTTCAATCACTTAGCTGCAAAAGGCGCTAGATTTCAATATCACTCAAAGGTTCAAGAGAAAAGTGCTAGCCAGCAGACAGACGGGCTCGAAAAACCTGCAAGGGGAAAACTCTGGTCTGTTGATAGGATGCACGATATTGAGCAGAGCCTGGACAAAGGCAGAAACAATACCCTGCATTGGATAGGTGTTTCCAGCCGCAATGATTTATCAGCAATGAGTAAGAGAGTGGATGAGCTGACGGAAAAAATTCAGCAAATGGAGCAGCAGTTACGGCAGCAGAATTACATTGATGACAGTGCTAGGGAGCAGTAGCTCAGATGAGCTTTTTCAACAGCCCGTTTGTTTGCTGTTGGTAACAGTGAGTGAATAAATTTAGAGATAGACCCGAATGGCGCTTACTTAAGGCTATAACTGAGGAGCTTTGAACCCGCTGTTCGCAATGCAAGGCCCACTATCGGTTGGAACCCCACGCCCTTTAGCAGGCCTTGCATTGCGAACAGCTACTTCAGTGCTACCGACTTGGATACTGCACAGTTCTAGCCACCCTCGGTAGTCTAACCCCTCACTAGGGCGTGGGGTTCCAACCGAGTGAGGGGTTAGACTACCGAGGGTGGCGGCGGGGATACTACGGTCGCAAGCCATTAACAACACCGCCTTTAAGTAAGTGCCATTCGGGACAGACCCAAGAAAAGATGTTCTATTGCTGATTCCTATCCTGGAATGTCGAATTCAAGCTAATTAAAATTCACCCAACTGTTTAACGCCATTAAGCGAAATTGTTTGCCCTTGTAATCCAGTACCACACTATCTTTTAAAATAGCGATAACGATTAAACTGGGTGCAATCTGCGCACCAATCTTGCGGATAGAGCCATTGAGATTAACAAAGCCAGCGTTATCAGTTTCGGAGTAAACGTGGACACTGTAGTCAATACGGGGAATGGAGTTCTGGAATCGAGATGACATCTGTATTAGCAGGGGGATTTGTTGCAGGATAGCGAGCCCGACATCGATGGGTTCAGCGGGCGTGGGGATAGCTACCGCTTGTACATTTACATTCGCGAATGGTGGTTGTGCTACCGGGTTATGGGCTTGTTGCTGATAGAGAGAGGTAATAGCGGTGCTGGGAGCTAATTGATTTAGATGGCCTGGGTCAGTTGATGGCAGAGATTCGCTGGCAGTTTTAATGGGCTCGGCTTTAACCATTTTAGTGCTCAGTGTTTTATCAGCCGCTTTAGTCACAGGCATAGCTTTTTCAACGGTTGCTTGAATGGTGGTGGATGCCGTGGTTTGCTGAGTAGGTATCGGCACTGTTTTTTCAGCAGTGCTTTTGTCGCCTATAGCGTTTTCTTTGGACTGTTGTGTATAAAGAAAAGCACCTCCAGCCAGCGCAATAATAAGGCCTTCGAGTATCCAGCGTCGCAGAGGACTACTGGATGGTGATACAGCGCTGTGACCAGAATGTAAGTTAGGTACGCTGTTTTGATCGCTGCGTTCCTGATCCGCCCGGTTGAGGGCATCGAGAATTAACGACATGTTTAGCCCTCCACAGTACTGATGTTAGAAAGTGTTTGTTCCTCTGTCGGCATTGAGGCGACAGTGGGTTGATTGAGTGTTTTCACCGGACCGAGTTGTTCATTGAGCTTTAATAAGGTTTTTAGACCGACAACACCATCCGCTTGCAATAAATTCTCTTGTTGAAAAATGTTTACTCGCTGTTGCAGTGAGGCATTAAACGTTTGTTCCGCTAACAAGGTTTTCTGGCCATCCAGTTCGGCAAATTTTTCTGCTAGCCACTTTACCATTGGCCCCTGAGAACGGATGGCAATTGGCCCCGTATAAAATGCTGCGGGTTGCCAGATAAAAATAAAATCTCCGCTCCAGATTTCGCCCAGTTGATGCAGTGACATAGAAGAGGTTTCACCGTTGTGACTTAGTATGGCCTGGCCATTTTTAACGGCGACGAGTGTGGCATAAACCTGCATTTTTGATCTAGTGATCAATGTTAGTACGGCGGGGCGATTATAGGCCAGCAGGGCTTGCCAAGTTTTTACTGTTAGTTGCTCGCAGCGAAGTCGAGTGTTGGCGTTATCTACACAGGGATTGCCAATGTTTTTCTCCGGCCAGCCGCCGGCTTGAATTAATTCGTTGATAGCTTGGGGCGCAGTATCAAACCATAAGGGTAACGGTGATGAGGTATTAGCAATGGGGGCAGACGAGGGTTGTGTCAGAGTATTTTCTGCGCGTGCCTGCGTTGAAATCTCTGGTGTGGGAGCTTGCAGCTCTTGTTGGATCCTTGTTGGTGGTATAGCGGGTGACAATGATGACGGCAAGGTTTGTTGAGCCATTGCCGGTTGAGACATCGTTGGCCACTGCCACCACAGTAATCCAGCAACGGCGACAGCGGCGATTGCAGCTGCTATGGAACGAGTAGAGGATTTTAGCTGTAATTGAATATCCTCTTCTTCGCCCATTACCTCCAGTGTTGCTTGTTTAAGTATGGCTTTATCGACGGTGGTTCTGTTTTTCCCGTAAGCCCCTAACAACATGCGATCACATAACACATTAATAATGCGGGGCACACCACGGCTAATTTTATAGGTTGCCTTAACGACGTTATTTGGAAACAATTCCTGATTGGCAGGTAATCCGGCAACTTGCAAGCGGTGATGAATATAGGCCTGCGTTTCCTCAAGGTTTAACGGCTTTAGCTGATAGCGGGCGGTGATACGTTGGGCTAATTGGCGTAGCTCGGGTTTATTCAACAGAGTGCGTAATTCCGGCTGACCGACCAGAATTATTTGTAGCAGCTTTTTAGTATTGGTTTCGAGGTTGGTCAACAGGCGGATTTGTTCTAGCACATCAAACTGTAGATGCTGGGCTTCATCGATCAGCAATACAGTATTGCGGTCATTGGTGTGATTGGCGAGTAAAAACTGGTGCAGATTATCGGTAAGGGCTTTAAGACTTTGTTCGCCATCATGCTGATAGACAATACCGAGTTCATCACAGACTGTGGCCAGCAGCTCTATCGCGCTAAGGGCAGGATTTAATATTAAGGCGATATCGGTATTTTCTGGAAGTTGTTCTAGCAGGCAGCGATTGACAGTGGTTTTACCGGTACCCACTTCGCCGGTTAATAGAATAAATCCACCACCGACTCCCACACCGTATAGCAGATGTGCCAGTGCATCCCGATGCCTCGCGCTCATAAACAAATAGCGCGGGTTAACCGCAATTGAGAAGGGAGCTTCTGTTAAGCCGAAGTAGCGATGGTACATAGAACAAACCGGATTAGAGTTAGAATAGCTGCTGGCTATTATGCATAAACTCTACTGCTAAATCCATGATTGGTCCTAGTGGGTCAAAACCGCTATTATCCTATGCACATCAATAGATTATTTGCGTCCAACGGTGGTGTCTAGGATTATCAAGGCCATCAATAATCACAATGCACGATTAGATATTGTCAGTGAACCTTAAAACCGTCAGAAAATACTTGCTTAATAAACCAGCCGCTGTTGAGGACTTTCCCTTTGGCAGGGATGTCCCGGTGTTTAAAATCAACAAAAAAATGTTTGCCCTGCTCACAAGTCGTGATGGGCAAGCAGGGGTCAATTTAAAATGTGATCCCGAGCAGGCGTTCATTTTGCGAGATATTTTTGAGGCGGTAGTTCCCGGTTACCATATGAATAAAAAACATTGGAATACAGTGTTACTAGACGGCTCCATTCCCTGCGGTGAAATCGAGCGGATGATCGATCACTCCTACGATCTGGTGGTCAAAGGTTTGACGAAAAAGCAGCGCTTGGCGTTAGAAATTGAGTTTGGTCCAGACAATTTATATCGGGGTTAAACGCCATTGAGCTATATAGAGCAACAATAGATAGAGCAGCAGGGTGGATTACAATCACCCTACGGGAGGGAAACCTATCATTGTCAAGGTTTGGTAGATTGTAATCCACCTATATCGTTTGAGACGGTTGACTAGTGATTCTAATCGTCGATACTGATAGAACGCGATGTTGAGATAAAACCACGGAGTTACGATTATGGCCATATCACAGATCAGTACTTCATCGATATCAAACCCTATCGACAAGGCTAGCAACAAACCTGAGAAGTCATCACAACCGTCTGGTGAAGAGCTTAGCAGCGCAGAGATTGACCAGCACCTGTTAAATCGGGCTATTTTGGAATCTCAACAACAGCTTAGTCTTAGTGCTAAGAACGAACCATTATCGTTAATCCTTAAGGCCGCTATCGAAGGGATCAATGAACAGCTGGAACCCGTTTTTGGGGAAAATGCTATTGAGTCTGCTGCGGAAAATAATCTTGATGTATCACCGGAAGCGACAGCAGCACGTATAGTCAGTCAGTCCACGGGTTTCTTTGCAGCCTTTCAGCAACAAAACGTAGACTTGGGTTTTGAGCAACAGCTGGAAAAATTCCTCGATGTCATTGGTGGTGGTATTGATAAAGGATTTGCTGAAGCCCGAAATATTCTCGATAGCCTAAAAGTATTAGCGGGTGACATTGCAGAAAATATCGACAGGACCTATGAGTTGGTACAATCAGGGTTGGCAGATTTTCGTGATGACCAGTTATCGAAAGATAATGTTATTGTTTAAGCACTCATGACTTGCTGTGATTACGGCGTAAAAACCATGAATAGAATACGAAGCATAATATTATTGTTGGTTGCGTAATCTGTCTGTTCGGTTGCGCTGGAAAAAAACGATTTGTACTGAACCTCATCCAGAATTTTGTAGCATGGAGTATCGTCCGGTTTGCGCGGATAAAAACACGGGCATACACGGTGTAACAACTCCCTGCGAGATCAGAAAGTTAAGGAAGCTTTATATACCTAAATCTCAATCGCTTTGGGTATATTAGCTGTTATTGCGTAGCGTACGCATAACAATTGGCTTCTTAATAGGTTAAAATTAATTTGGGTTGTTCTCGTCCCTTAGGCAAGATACTTTAACAAAAGAAATCTCGGGAGCTTGTCCCCGAGTTAAGCTAACGTAACGTTGTTAAAAATTCCGTTTGACCGGAGGTCAATTAGACCGACTACTTAGTTTGCAGGAATATTTTTATAGCCGCTTTTTTTGATTTGTTCAGGAATACTGTAGTGACAGATCAAGCTCTTCCAAATGAAGATCAATCTACCCCACCGCTATGTCCGGTAGGGGAAAACCAGTGCCTTGTCATTGATCAGGCGATTGCGTTGCGCGATGAAGTTGTGCAACTGATGGAACAGGTACGCACCGATACACTGACAGGTTTATTTAACTTTCGCCACTTGCGTCTCGCCCTTGAGCAGGAAATGGAGCGTACTCGCCGCACTGACCAATCCACAGCGTTGATAATGGTGGACCTTGATTATTTTAAACGGGTTAACGATAACTGGGGTCATGAAGTAGGTAATCAAGCTCTGGTTTCTACGGCGGAGGTGATTCGCCAAACGACTCGCAGGCCGGATATTCCCTGTCGTTATGGCGGCGAAGAATTCACCGTTATTTTACCCTCCACGGATTTAATAACGGGTATCCAGGTAGCGGAGCGCATTCGCTTAAAGATCGAACAGACTCCGGTGTTGGCCGATGGCAGGGATATTAAGTTAACCGCTAGCTTTGGGGTGGATATCTTTGCCTCCCATCAAGACGATACGCCGGAGCAGCTTATCCGGCGGGTGGACCAATCTCTATATAGGGCCAAAGAGTCAGGGCGCAACTGTGTTTGCCACGGCGTTGGCGATATCCGATCGGGTGCATCAATGAGTCATGAAGAACGGGATCTTCTGGCAGGCTTTTTTGGTGATGAGAACAGTGAAGACAGGCCGATCAATGCCGACTAAGCTCCTAGGAGACTATTTTCGAACAGCTTCCTAGAAAAAGCCGTTGATTCTAGTGCTTTTTTTAGGTTAAAGGTTTCAAAGGCTCCCTGATTCATTTATAGAATAAGAAAGGCTGCTTAAGTAATTCATTAGAAATAAACACCAAACCATAACCCCAAGCTCGACTATTTCACCTGCACATATAGACCATTGTTCAACATTCACCTTCTGGTAAACTATCCAGGCTGGTATTTACCATTCAAACCGAGCTATGCTTAACAATAAATACCCAGTTCAATCATTATGTTAATAAAAAGGTGTTTGTTATGTTGCGTTCAGTCGACCTGAAAGATTATGTGCAGCAAGATCCGATTACGATTTCCCCGCAGTCTAATCTGCTTGAGGCGGTACAGCTAATTTTATTGCATAAAATTTCCGGCGTTTGTGTTGTAGACGAAAAAAAACAATTGCTAGGGATTTTGTCAGAGCTTGATTGTCTGCGGGGAATTCTTGGCGCAACCTATAATCAAAGTGGTGTTGGGCAAGTGTCAGAGTATATGACTACCGAAATTGATGTAGCTACTCTGGGTGAAGATATTATCAATGTTGCTAACGAAATGATGGCTAAACAACAGCGGCGGCGTCCAGTGGTTGAAGGCGGTAAATTAATTGGGCAGATTACCTGCCGCCAACTGTTAAACGCTGTTAAGGAATTTTCAGATCTGGAAAAACTGCATACACATAAATAACGGTTGATGTCTTTAGTGGCATGCATTTAATTGCCACCCTTTTAATCGGGTTTCTCAGTAGGTGGCTTGTTAGTTTGACAACCTATTGGTTAATTTAGATTGTCTAAGGATCGGGTGACGCGGTCATTTACCAATACACTGAGGGTGGGTGCCTATCACTCACAAACTAGGTATTTAATAAAAATATTTGCTGCAAGCGGACGGGATATTAATTAAATATAGAGTAGTACAAAAAAGGCCGCTGAGATAGTAGCGGCCTTTTTATTGGTTAGTGATGCAGTAGCCAGCTTACTTCTGCACCAATAATTGTTGCGGATCGTGGGTAATTGATGGGTCATTGGCTACGCGAGCAGCAAAAATCTTGTTCGCACGATTAAAATACTTAGCTAACTTACGCGTTTTTGTTATTACTTGAGGTGTTCTTCTGTCGTTTCTGCCTCTGGTACATTTGACGAAGTCATTAGCAGCTTCCATATACTGAGCCACACGGTTTCTTGCTGCTTGCATTTCCTGCAGGGTTGCGACGTGGGCATCGGGGATTTCGGGGATAGCCCCTGCCTCCAGTGTGCACTTACCATAAGAAAGGGAGGATATAGCCAATAAGATAACAGTTGTACACACTGTTCTAGAAACTATGTTGTTCATGCTACTGTCCTCGTTCGTATTACGGTAGTACAAAAAAGGCCGCTAATATCTCAGTGACCTTTTTATTGGTAAGTTATGCAGCAACCTGCTTAATACTGCGCCACCATTTTTTGGTTCGAATCGTAAAGAAGTGATGGATCTTTGGCTACGCGAGAAGAAAAGACCTTGTTTGCATGATTGAAATTCTTGGCCAGTTTGCGTATTTTTTCCAGTACTAGAGGTGTTCTCCTGTCCTTGCTGCCATCGGCACAGATAATGAAGTCGCTAGCAGTATCCACATAGTGGCTTACATTGTTTCTTGCTTCGAGCATTTCCTGCAGCGTTGCAGTTTGAGCATCAGGAACGCTGGGGATAGCCCCTACATCCAGAGTACACCTGCCATAAGAAAGAGAAGAGGTTGCTAGTAGGATAACGGCTGTAGTAACGATATGTCTCATGCGACTGCCCTCGATTGCATTCATTGATCGTATGACTTAGATATTATAGAAGTGTGTGAAAAATGTACACTAGTTTATTGACGTTTTATGTGGAATATCGCCCAAAAAAATGACGAAATGGAAGTTTTAATAATTTTAGTGAATAAATAAGATATTTTATATATTTAAAAATTATATAAAGGTTAATCACCCATCTGTGCCATCATTTCTGCTTCGGCTGCCAGTGCTTCGGTTACCACCGGATGGGCTTTGACCCGCCCCAGATAGGCGGCCAGTTTGGGCCAGCGCTGGGCATCGACTTTGTAGTCGGCATAGCCAGCATTAATAAAGGGGCCAGCCAGACTGATATCGACGCAGCCAAACTGGTCAAACATAAAGCCTTGTTCCGGTATCTGGGTTTCTAAATAGTCCAGCTGTGGTGGCAGTAGATTGTTAATGGTGTCGGCAACTCGTTCCTCATCCGTGGGTTGTTGCATGAGCATAGGTTTGACAATGCGTTCGAAGAAGATACTGCCAATGCAGAGTTCGACAAGCTTGGTGTCGGCGTACTCTTCCAGCCAACGGGAGCGGGCGCGAAGGGCAGGCGTATTAGGTAGCACAGAGTTCTGCGGATATTGTTCCTGCAGATACTCACAGATCACACTGGAGTCGCAGATGGCCAGGTCGCCATCCTCAAAGGCGGGAATCTTATTGAGGGGGCTGATTTTCTGGTAGTCCTCGGGTGTGGCACCAGGTAAAATGGCGATGACCTCATGTTCCAGGTTTTTCAATTTCAACACTATTATCACTTTACGAACAAAAGGGGATATCGGGGCTCCATAGACTTTCATAATTAATACTCCTTATAGGTAAAAAGTAGTCGCTTTAAAAAAACAAGGCACTATCCTAGTCCCTTGACTTTTAATTTGCAAGCTACTGTTGTGTTAACCCTTTGGCTGTTATTCTATTCCCATGAATGTAGTCCGGCCCCCCAATCCTATTTCCCGCTCACGTTGCCCAGTCACTTGTGCGCTGGATATCCTCGGTGACAAATGGACCTTGATCGTGGTGCGAGATATGTTTCTGGGTAAGCGCACCTATAGTGAACTGCAAAACGGTACCGAAAAAATCCCTACCAATATCCTGGCGGATCGCCTAAAACGGTTGGAGGCCGGTGGCATTATTCGCAAGGAGCCATACCAGCAAAGGCCGGTGCGTTATGGTTATCATCTGACCCAAAAGGGAAAGGATTTAGGCCCGGTATTGCAGGAACTGATTAAATGGGGCTGCAAGCATTTGTCCAACGTGGCAATCGTCGATCCCTCTGTGTTAAACACTAATACGCGGTCAACTTGATATTGATAGCGTATTAGTATCGAACCGCGACTGTAAGCACACACCGCTATGGCCTGATACCTCCCGGTCTGGGCGTTTATTGGTTACCTATGCGCCTTGATAGCCAGCCTAAGTATTACACTTATCATCCGCATAAAACATATTCTGTTTAATCTCTATTGATCTATAAATAATCTCGGCCAGCACGATACTATTAAGTAGAACTTACAAGTAGAACTTACAAAAAGTAAAACCCACCAAAACCAACGCGGTCTTAGTCGATAGCTTATAGAGTTGAAAGAGGAGAATAGAGATGGGTAAAAAAATACTAGCTGGCAGTGTTGAACAAATACTAATAGAAACCGCCGCAAGCTCCGGTGAACAGTATGGCGATGACTACGGAAATATCTGGCAGGTTCACGAGGATCGCGATGGTCTGCGCTTACAGATTAAAGATAATCCCGATGCGTGGATACCCTATTGGACGGCGAATACTATCAAGTTGCCGGGTTTGCACAGAATATAAAATTCTCACAGCCTCTATCACTTTGTTTTTATGGCGATTGTTAGCACTATCAGAGAATAGTTAGGTTGCTGTTGACTGTGGTTTAAAAATTAAACCTTGAGCAAACATAGTGAATCTCAGATAATGGCGATCAGCAATTTCGTCAATAGAAGAGATCACTAGATGAATAAAATACTTAACCATTTGGCCACCTTTTCTCTGGCTACGGCATTGAGTGCCTGTGGTGGCAGCAGTGGTGGTGCCAATTTTATCATTGGTGGAGGCGCTAATGTCAGTGATGAAACTGGCACGGTATCCATTGGATTGTCCGACGCACCAGTGGATGAGCTTAAAGAAGTGGTCATAGAAATTGATAAAATCACATTGAGAAAAACGGGTGAAGATGATGTTGAAATTGATCGCTTTACCAGTACTGATTTAAGCATTGTTGATGTCGATACTTTCCAGATTGATTTACTGCAATATCGGGGCAACAAGCAGGCGATTGTTATCGATAATTTGGTGGTAACCGCAGGTAAGTATTCAGATCTAATTCTTTCTATTCTCGATGAAGATAGTAATAAATCTTACGTAGTTGAATTGGATGACACCCAGGTAGAAATAAAAGTCCCCTCAGATACGCTACAGCTTGGTGGGTTTACCGTTGATGCCGATGGTGTACAAACCTTTACCATTGAATTTGATCTGCGACAGGCACTGGCCTATCGCACCGGGCCAGAGGTGTATAACCTGAAACCACGCGGTATCAGGATCGAGGACAATGCAACGGCGGCAACACTACTCGGTACCGTTGAATCCTCTCTGTTTGATACTGGAAGCCCATGTGATAGCAAAACCGATCCTAATGTAGGCAATGTGGTTTATCTGTATGCTGGTCATGATTTGGATGTGACTAAATTAATCGATGTATACGATCCGGAAGTCGCGATACCCCCTGATGAATCGATTGAGCCGTTTGCTTCAACCAGTGTTGTGGCAGGTGCTACTGAAGGAACATATGATTTTGGCTTCGTGTTGGCAGGCGATTATACCCTGGTACTTTCCTGTGATGCTGAAGGAGATGATTCAGAAACGTATGATGCTATTACCTTACCGCTACCTACCGATCAGGTAAAAGAGGTATCGTTGGGCAGTACGACTGAAACAAGGTTTAATTTTACCGATTAATAATGGTACCTACTTTTAAGTCATAAGTTTGGATGCATTTCTTTAAAAAAGGGGACGGGTGGTGGTAAGTAATAAGCACTTTTACCTTTTATTGGATGGTCGTAGTGTCCAGAACGGACTTTGAGAGTACGGTTTTTCATAGTGAGTTCCTTGCGGCAATTTCTAAGTTGCAATTTACCTCTGGTAAGAGAGGTGGTCGGGAGGTTAGAAACAGCCACAAGAACTGCCTCGACTTTTCCCTGTAAACAGGTATTGTATAAGCCGAGCCTCCCGGCCATAACAGCCGGATTTCGGGCACAAAAAAACCGCAATACTTCCGGGGTGCGGTTTTGCCCGCTTGTGGTGGAGTTTCTAAGCTCCGTAAGTCAAGTTTACTATTGCTGGCTTTCGTGTCAAGCAGTGCTTCCATCGACTATTTGCTGACTAGTAGTGAGATCATTGCATAATTGAGAGATAATCAAATCAACCAAACTGAAATACGGAGTCATTCCCATGCAATTAACAGCAGTACTTATGCCCGCTCAGGAAGGTGGATTTGTCGCTATGAACCCGGAAACAGGGACCAATACACAAGGCGAAACGATTGAGGAAGCTTTGGTCAATCTCCAGGAAGCTACGGAACTGTACCTTGAAGAGTTTACCTTGGAGTCCTATGGTAAACCACTCCTAACAACGATTGAAGTGCCTACTCATGCCGCCTAGCTTGCCCCATATTTCTGGCAAGGAGGCTATTCGGTCTCTCGAAAGACTTGGATTTACCGTAGTACGCCAAAAAGGTAGCCATGTTGTTATGCGTCGTAGTTCCTCGGGTTGTGTTGTACCTAACCATCGAGAAATAAAAATAGGCACCTTATCTGGACTACTCAAGCAAGCAGGGATTTCTCATGAAGAGTTCATATCTGCTCTCAAGTCCTAAGCTTAACGAATAAGGATAAGTCGCGCTTGCCGCGACTTATCCTGTTGTTGAACGAGCCCGGTCTCGACGCTCTTTCTCTTTATATAGAAAATAGCTAGAATGCGAAAAAAGGGGACGGAGGGATTAAAATTTAATCCCTCCGTCCCCTTAAATTAAAAGCCCCAGCACTGTGCCGGGGCCAAAAAGAAAAAATTAAGATGGTGCTGTCGTTAATATCAGTTTGTCTTCCTGTACTTCGACATTAACGACATGGCCGATTTGAAAATTATGATCTTCAAGCCAGTAGCCTTTCAGTAGCACAAAAGGTACGGGTGGTGGTAAGTAGTAGGCATCTTTGCCTTTTATGGGGTGGTCGTAGCGAGTCCAGCGGACTTTGAGAGTACGGTTTTTCATAACTAGCTCCTGTAGCAATTTTGAAGTTGCGTAATTAAGGTGGCCGGGAGGTTCAAAACAGCTACAGGAACTGCTCCGAGTTTTCCCCTTGCGGGTATTGTATAACTCGGGCCTCCCGGCCATAACAAATTTCGGGTACAAAAAAACCGCAATGCTTTCGGGGTGCGGTTTTGCCCGCCTGTAGGAGTTTTGAAGCTCCGTATGGTAAGGTTACTACTTTCGGCCCTGGTGTCAAGCGGTAATCAGGGCTTAACAAATAGCACCAGCAGAAAAACTTAAGCATCAGCCAAAAAACGGCTGCCACTTAATTTTTCCACTGTGCACAACGTTAT
>JAZFYA010000137.1:0-7025 GCA_036443315.1 Pseudomonadales bacterium | reverse complement strand
TGAGCGTTTTTTAATGCTTGCACTAGCTTCAACTGTTGTTTGCATCTATCTAAACTCCTACACAATTAAGAATGTAGAATTATAGAATAATTATCGAATTTCTTACATTAATCGGCAGCTACACCCGTGGTGGAAACAAAAAATGAAGACGTTTTTTCTGATTTAGTACGGGCTACAAATAGCCAGACAAGAGTCGAAGAAACTCAATTTCTCTCGTTGAAACCAATAGTAAAGCGTATAGAACAATATTTTAACACGTACGAAGGGCACGAAGGGCGGATCTACTATGAGCGTAGAGATCGGCAGTACGTTGGGAGAGGGGTTCCTGTAGTCAGGATATTTTCTTTAAATATTGCCACAAAATGCGTTGCAGCAATGTTTTTAACGAGGCCAGACTTAGCTTATCGCTATCCCAAGCGCATGTATGAATTATTTTCAAAAGAAATATTTTCTGACAACACAAAAGAAATAGTTTTCTATACGTCCTGTTTGGCTTTGTACAGATTACATCTTTATGTTGCAAGTGCTGATATTCCCCAAAATATGCGAAAATATAAGTGGCACATATTGGTTTTGGTTGGGGCTATTATTTCAGGAAAAAAAATACCAAAACTAAACTCTAAAGCAATGGAGGAGTATTGTCAGAAAATCATAGATGTTATTTCAAAGCCAGGTAGTTCTGCTCTGGCACCATTTGTACAAGCAGTAGAGATCATGAACTCTATCGATGATATAAATGACGATAGTCTAAAAAAACAAACTGTAATGGCAGAAATGTTGAGGGAAATAAGCTAACAATAAAATCAAGCCGACGCAAAAAAACACGCGGCTTATTTTGGCGTGAAGTGTAAGAAAATGGTCGCAATCAATATTTATTACATAATAAAACCAAAGCCTGAGTTGCTTGCTGAAGCAGAAAAACGGGATGAATCCATCCTTGATTTTCTTTCAGAGCCCCAATGCTGGGAGCATACAGAGAAAAATCCTCAATTTGACAAAGCTAAATTAGCATTCTTGATTGAGGTTTATACAAATAAACCTTTCCCTGAATTAATGGATTTTCTTGGTGAAAAACCAATATCTATAAATTCATTTGATAAATGGTGGAGTATCGAACGCTATGAATTTTATGGCAATGTCGATGAGTCAGAAGACGATATACTTCCTTGTTCATGTGTAGAATTTACAAGCAATGAAAATCTAGACTTATGGCTAAAGAAAAGAACTCAAAACACTTAAAGAGTGATATACGGACCGAAGGGGTCCGGTCTATCACGCTGTTATAACTAAGAGGCACGCAATGGAATGGATTAACAATTTGACCTCTCTAGGGTTGCTCTGGGATGGTGTTGGCGTCTTTGTACTTGGAGCGCCTTCTTTTCTTCGCACAGCCGCAGAAATTGAAAAGGAGTCGGGTACGTACTGGGATTACAATATACACGAACTTAGGAGCAAGGCTTCTTTGCAAGTAGATGTTGGCGTTGGCTCACTACTGTTGCTCGTTGGATTTTTGCTCCAGTTTTTGGCTTCTCTTAATATACAGCTCTCTGTAGAGTGGTTGGTTTATATCCTGTGGCTATTTTGTCCGGCTTTCTTGGTTTTCTATTTTCCTTATGGGCGAAACAAAACTATAGACACAGTAACTAAAAAAATTGAGTCTGCTATAAAACAAAACTTAGACAAAAAATAATACTGGAAGCACGTTATAACGAACGCAGTCACTGGGACAAAGTTTCCGCCACGCTCCAATTTTTCCCGTTCTGCGGGCGTTAAATTCAGGAAATTGCAATGAAGTGTTGGGCCAAAAATGTATCAGATTGTTGCTCTACACAATCAAGAGAGCATTACATTACAAAAGGCCTGTTCAGTGATAAAGATTTGTATCTGTATAATGCGCCATTCCTTGGCGGACAGAGCAAAAAGATATCTAAAGCGTCAATGACTAGAAAGTGTCTATGTAAGCGGCATAATGAACTTTTATCAATATACGATGATGAGGCAATAAAGTTTTCAAATGCGCTGGTATATTGCAAAGAACTTTCTTGGAAACGAAGAAAATCGAATGCTAAGAGGTTTAGTGTTCACAAAAAGGAGATTGATCGAGACCGCTTCTGTAGATGGTTTCTAAAAACATATCTGGGGCTGTCGGAATTTTTCGAATACCCAAGTGAGATAAACGAAGATATTCTGGCGAACTTTGTTTATTCAAAGACAAAAATCACCGATCATATCCATTTCCAAGTTAATATGACCAGTAATGAAGAGTTCGACATAGTAGAAAAAGTTAGTGTTGCCCCGATTCAAGATGACGACAAAACTATAGGTATGCAAATAGAATTATATGGCTTAAGGATAAGTGGAAGATTTTCTGAGAATCCTTTAGAAAAGCAAAAACCACTAAAAATTAGATTTAATGAATACAAGCAAGGATTATCTTGCATGATTAGAGTAAAGTGAATTTAACTATCGCAGGTTGTCGGAACTCCGTGGACAGTCCGCTTTTTTCCAGGACTGTGGCTCTTTTAGGTCCGCTTTTGGCACTTTTCGACAGTTTTAAGCGTGGAATATTCAAACCTACAGGCTGTCCGATTTACGCTCCTAAGCAGACAGTTAAGCCATATCTATACCTAGTGCCAAAAGTGTCAAGGTGAGAGTGGGCTATTACAGTTAAACCCCTAAAACTATTTGAGGATATTTTTAGCTTGAATGGAGACAGCTTTTTCTAACTGACATTTAAGGGTCTTGATTTCTTTATTAGCTCTTAATAGCCTTTGTTCAAGTTCAGCTATTTTACGTTTATTATCATCCTTCTGTACGTTGGCAGCTCCAGATTTCTGTCTTATTACTTCAGCCCATACGGGATGACGATTAATTATTGTAGTGCGGTGAATACCTGCTTCCTCTGCAACAGAGGTAATGCTTAATTTTCGATTGGTAGCAATAACCTTTGTTCGGCCTTTTTCTATTCTTACGATAGCTAGTTTGATTTTATCAGCGGTGTTAGTGCTCATCGGAAAGTACCTGGATGATGCTATCAGCAGCTTCAATTTGTTTTTGAGCTGAATGTATAACAGAAATGCCTACATCATCCAGCTGTAGGATTTCCTGTTGTTGCTGTTTTATACCGTTCCATGCCGGAAGGAGGCTTTTATCAATTACAGCGCTATTGCATGAAACGCAGTGGAGGCTATCGTAAAGTCCTTGTCCGCCACAGTTATCTCCATTGCTCATGCACCAGCTATGCCCCGTAGCTCGGATGAATAAACCATCGGCAAGGTTACCTACAGCTTCTTTTAAGCTGCCAGCGGTCTTGATTTTATTTCTGCTTTTGAAGTTAATTATGGCTTGTCCTCGCCCACCGGCAAGCGGAGCATTTCCAGATAACCAATCTGATACTATTATTCTGTTAAGTTTATCCCTTTCGCTCAAAATATCAGATATCAGACTGTCATCACCTCTCTTGTGCCTGGCGTAGTGGAGTGTCATATCCATAGACCAGTGTTTGAAATGATGCCGTAGATAGCGTAGATCGCCCATCATATTCTTAGCAACAAATACAGCAAAGGTTCGGCGGAATTGATGTGTGGCTATGGGCCATAGTTTACCATTCACATCTGTTATTCGATGCTTTTTTATAAACTGCCTAAGCCTGTGGTTAATGGTGCTATTTTCCATAGCTCTGTAGGTATAACCCCTGTTTCCTTTAACCAAGAATAGGCAATTTTGCCAACCCTTAAGCTCGTTTAGTCTAGTGTTCTTGTGGTCAACATCGCCCTCTTTGAGATTGTTAATTTGATATGACAAGCATTCCCTATGGAATTTTGTAATACGTGTAAGAACTGTCACAGCTTGGCCAACGCATTGAGGCACCATCCACTCGGCTGGCATCGGCATGTCTTCCAACTTGTATGTCGTTCCTTTAAGCCAGCTGATAGGGATTCCATCCAGCCCTGTCTTGGTAAAGAAGGCTCCCGTCTCAAGAGAAGATAATTCAGAATCACGCATACCAGAAAACAGGGCACAGACAATATAGCAAGCAGTATGGAATTCATGTATAGCTTCATTAAGCTTCCCGTATGTTGGAAAACCAGCTTCTCTGGCAGCATCATCAAGTCGGGGGCGCTTTGCTCTGGTGGAACAATATTCAATTTGGAATTCTCTATCCAGTCCAACCGGTTTTGTTTTTCCCGACTCTAGCCTGTAGATGGCTTCATCTCTGAAGTTTCTCAGGATGTCACAGCATTTCTCATGAGCATAAACTGCGTCATCCGATTGTTCTTCCACACATTTAAGCGCGATATTTCCAAGCTTTGCATACACCTGCGGGGGAATCTCAAGAGTTTGTGTAGATGTTGATTTTCTGTCGCCGGATATCGATACGCTGCTTTCATCTGGCCAGGGGTGGCCTTTAACAGGCATTGGAAAGAAAGCCGAATACTGGAACAGCATCTCTATGATAGAGAGACGCTTAAGCAATGTATTTGGCTTCATCCCCAAACCTTCAATATGCTTCCTGTATTCTTGAGCCAAAACAGGTGTAAGTGATGTAAAATTACACACCCCTTTATTGATCATCCATCGTAACAGCGGTCTCAAACGAAACCATATCCCAACAGCGGTGCGAGGTTTTACTGCCTTTCCTGTTCGCGGATGAGGCCGAGTCATTCGAGCATACAGAAAACCTTTGACTGATCGCAATAACAATGAATATGTCGAGTCCGTTAAGCATCTCCCATCGTCCAATGTCAGTTTAAAGTTAATCTCCTTATCACTTCGTTTACAGTTTTTGTTTTCCACGTAAGGCGATAAGTCCCATTTGTTATCGGAGAACTTTGATAGCGGGGCTTCTCCATCAAATGACACCACTAGATCATGGTTTACAAATTCATCCGGCTGAACCAGCCTCAACGCTAAACTACCCATTATCAGCCCCTAAAATATCTCTCTTCGCCCACATTGGGTGAGGGTGCAACATGGCATATTCCTTGGCTTCAGCTACCGAGTCATCAGAGAAAACTTTGGCAATGCTGTTGTCTATTTCTCTGATAATCCAGCTGTACAGCTTTTTCCAGCGCTTCCGACCTAAGGTGTTTCGTTCCCGCAGAATCAACCAGTAGAATGAATAAAGCCGATGAAGGTCATCCTCAAGAACAATTTGGTTGGGGCAGCGAAAGCAGTCCAGAAACCGGGTACAGGGCGATCCGTCACCTTTAGAAAATTGTCCATTGAATGGGGATGAACACCGAGAAACACCGGTATTATATTCGCCAGAAAGTACGACCCTTGCATCATCAAGCGACAGATTAGCCTCAACTGCAAAGCTCTTAATTACCTGCGCGTCACGCTCTTTACCTCGGACAGTGATTTCCAAAGCCTTTCCGACGAATTGGTGTTTTCGCTCCATATCAGGAGTGATATCTAAATAATGGCGATCTGTAACCTGGGGCGTATTTCCCATAATTCGTGCTGTTTTCCATACATCACCATTAGTAAGTTGCCAGATACGGTTGGCAAATGTTTTACGCAGCCGTTTAGTTGAAATATTGAAAGGATCTCCGTTGTCGTTGACCAGCCCATGCTTCTCAGAAATCACCAATGAAGCTTTATTGAGGTATATGCCCTTATAGCTTACAACTTTATTACTGTTAGCCGGGATATAGAGCCAAATCTTGTCTTTATCCTCTGTTTTTGCCTCAGAGATTAGCGGCGCTGTTATCTCGATTGCTTCTTCTAATAATCTCGCGGCGGATGATGGCAGACTATTTACGCCTTCAATTTGGCCTGTTCTCCGTAAACTAACCGCATGGGTATTCATTCCTCGCCGTTTCTTGGTTATCAGCACCATAGCTTTATCAGGCTGAAGTGGGTGTGGCTGCAAGCAGTCCCTGCTGGCTTCTTCTAATGGTTTCTGGTTGATACCCGTTTTAGCGATGATAAGAAGTTGGTATACGGCCAGTTGAACCCGAGGGGAAAGATTGGATCGTCGACCCTTTATCGCCTTGTATTCCGCATATAGGGCTCGCATAATTTGGGTCATTTCACCCTGACTATATGGCTCAGTGCCTTTACTTTGCCGGTTGGCATTGGGGAACGGGTTGACAGGTAGAAGTCGTTTATCAAAAAGGCCTCTCCGGGCATAGTAACTCAGTATGGTAGTAATAGAGACGTATCGTCGGCGAGCGGTAAGATAGGAAACAGTTTTTCCAGTTCGGGTGTTTTTTCCTCGCTTTAGCGCAGCTACCAATTCAAAAAAATCATCTTCTGTAAAATCATCGATGCTTCGAGCCTTGCTTTTCGAGCGGTCTATAAATCGCATCAGCTCACACAGTCCGCTTTCGTAGAGCTGAATGAGCGAAGTTTCCGCCATTTCATGACGATAGCCCCAAATAGCCTCACGGCATTGATCCAGCAGTTCTCCACGATCAACAGGTTTCTTTGATCGATCGCCCATTGGGTGCAGCCACCGACGAAAATCAATGGCCAGCGTCGAGGTTTTCAACACCCAGGGCGCAGGGCCATCAACAACAGTGCTGTCTTCTATCGCTGGTGTGCTTAACGAATAATCCTTTCGTTTTCTCATGCGTCTGCCAGCTCCATAAGCTCCCGCTGATATTGGTGGATCTCATGGTCTTCCAGCTGCTCGATACAATGGATGTAAACCATGGTGGTTTGGATTGACGAGTGGCCTAGGCGATCACACACCCAAGCAAGTGCATAGGCCATATCCTTGACCTGAGATTCTGCATAAAGCTCCACTGTGGCAAACGTGTGCCGATTATGCCGAGCTCGGCATAAACGCCATTATCCCGACAACCTTATTATGCCGAGTAAATTTGTTACTACTTGGAATCACCTGCTGGGAGTAATAACCTATCAATATTACTCGGCATAATTAGGAGCTTAGAGCGACTCCAAAAAATGAAGTAGCTTATCATTTGGCTTATATCGAAAATTACTCTTGTGCGTTGGATTTACTTTTTTTAATGCCTCCTCTTTCATTTTAAGATCCGCAGTCAAATATACTT
>JAZFYA010000136.1:0-4831 GCA_036443315.1 Pseudomonadales bacterium | reverse complement strand
CCCATGATCGATTGAAACCCCACGCCCTTGAGCGGGCCTTGCCTTGCGAACAGCTACTCCCGTGGTACTCGGAAACCGCACAGTCTAGCCACCCTCGGTAGTCTAACCCCTCACCAGAGCGTGGGATTCCAACCGAGTGAGGGGTTAGACTACCGAGGGTGGCGGCGGCATACTACGGTCGCAAGCCGTTAACAGCGCTACCCTTAAGTAAGTGCCATTCGTCTTTGTGACAATTCTACTAGTAAGTTCGCAAAATACCTTATGCATTTTTTGGTAGTATTTATCATTAAAAGGAACGAAATGGCATAAATATTTATATCCCATAAGAAACTGATCCACTTGCTAGCGATTCTGACGACATTTTACAAACCACCACGCAATAGCAGCAATACATCAATTCCCACTAACAAACCGGTATAGGCATCAATTACATCGACCCAGACCAAGCGCTATCTCTACTAAAGCTGCTCACCGTCGCAATTAAATACACTAAAAACAAGTAGCCAGTGCACACCCCGGTCAGGGCTGCCGGGTTAAAACCGGTAGTACCTCTATCAGCTCTATCGACTCAGGCGAAACCTTCGCTCGATAAGCCAGCACCTCCACTCCTGCCTCAAGTGCCTCGCGAAAGGTCTCACCATATTTGGCATCGATAGCATCCGCCGGAGCCACCCTCGCAATGCCGGTATGCTGCACGCAGAAAAACAACACGGCCCTATGCCCTCGCTGCACCATGGTTATTAACTCACGCAAATGCTTGCGACCACGATCACTGACCGCATCGGGGAAAACCCCCACCCCCTCTTCCAGCAGCAGGGTGACACTTTTCACTTCGATAAAACACCGCTCCTTAAAACCGTGCGCCTTGTCATTGCTCAACAGCAAATCGATCCGACTATTTTCCTCACCGTACGTCACTTCGCTACGCACAGAATCGTAACCAATCAACTCCGCAATAAGATCTCGCTCAATCGCCTCTTTAACCAAATCATTAGCCTTCGCAGAGTGGATACAGACCATATATCCGGCGGGGGTTTGCACCAACTCCCAAGTTTGGGGGTATTTGCGCTTAGGGTTATCGGAAGTGGAAAGCCAAACAGGAGCATTAGGTTCGGCGCAGCCGGTCATAGCACCGGTATTGGGGCAATGGACGGTGAGTTGTTCACTGGTTTCCAGAGTTACATCGGCGAGGAAGCGTTTATAACGCTTGATTAGAGTGGCTTTTATTAGTGGGGGGAGCTGCATTTTTTCTTTATTTTCTAGCTACATTGATACAGAGGATTCGCTCTACTGGGCAAGTTCACTTTCTTCACAATGTATACCCAAATATCAAACCCAGACGCCGAATAGCTTCCTCCAATCTATCCATACTCGTCGTATATGCAAACCTCACATGCTCAGCCGCCAAATGAGAACCAAAATCCGCCCCCGGCGTTATCGCCACTCCATGCTCTTCCAACAACCTTAAACAAAATTCACTACTATCGTTAGAAAACTGTTTAATTCCCGCATAAATATACAATGCGCCGGCGGGAACATGGGGAATCTCAAAACCAAGCCTACGCAACTCGGGTACTAAATAATTCCGACGCCTGGAAAATTCATCACGGCGGGTGTCTAGTACAACGCGAGCTTCCGGCTCGAAGGCCGCGAGGGCCGCATACTGACTCATGGTAGACATGGAGATAAATAAATTTTGCGCCAGTTTTTCCAAATCAGCTATTGCGTGCTCGGGCGCAACCAACCAACCCAAACGCCAGCCGGTCATACCAAAGTATTTGGAGAAACTATTAATCACAAAGGCCTGGTCGGTAATGTCCAAAATCGAGGGCGCAGCTTCGTCATAACTTAAACCGTGATAGATCTCATCTACCACCAAGTGTCCGTTTTTGCGCTGGCATAAATCAAATAAATCACTCAACTCTTGCCGCGTTAAAATTTCACCACTGGGGTTAGCAGGGGACGCCACCATCGCACCGATAGTATTTGCCTGCCAGTGCTGTTCTGCCTTGACGGCGTTGAGCTGAAAGCGATCTTCTGGACCGACAGGCACCAACTGCCCCCGCCCTTCAACTAATCTCAGAAAGTGGCGATTGCAAGGGTAACCCGGATCGGTCATTAATATACCGTCGCCGGGATTCACTAGTAGTGCAGCAATTAACAGTAGTGCTCCGGAGGCACCGGGTGTAATCATAATCCGGCGAGGGTCAATATCAACGCCGTATTCCTGCTGATAAAAAGCCGACAGCGCCTGCCGCAATAGCGGAATACCAGCAGCTTGACTGTAATAAGTTTCCCCCCGCCCCAGTGATGCTTGCCCCGCCTT
Source organism: Pseudomonadales bacterium (assembly GCA_036443315.1). GTDB lineage: Bacteria > Pseudomonadota > Gammaproteobacteria > Pseudomonadales > Dasaniaceae > Oceanicoccus. The sequence goes on along the minus strand of JAZFYA010000136.1, from coordinate 2,505 downwards.
TATAATAAGTTCAGCCGTGACAAAGTCCGGCTCCCCTACTTCAAGGTGAACAATGTCCCGTCCTTCAGCCTCCAGCTGTTTGGCACGATCTAATACTTTGACCACACGGAAGGGCTCTATATCTTTTAAGCGGTCTGCAAATGGCCTGGTCACGGGTCTACCTTGTTCTAGGTTTTGAATGCTGAGTTCCTAGCCTAGAGTTTAGCTCTGGAAACATGCAACAGCGGTCTATTCTAACAGCATTGCCCTGACCACAGCACTACCCCTTCAACCTAGAAAATCGGCATAATGGGCGTGCAAAAAATTAACTGCTTGTTGACGGATGGCTTCTGATAGGCGGTTGTTGCTGGGTTGCCCCTGGCGGGAGGAGATCAATCCGGCTTCGCCTTCTGCACGGTAACGCTTTACCAGACGCCGAACTTGCCGAGTCGTGATGCCAAGCTGTTTAGCGGCCTGGCTTTGATTGAGCCTTTTGTCGATCACTTGGGTGATGACAGCAACGCGATCCCGTTCTTTCTTACTCATTGTGTATGTCCTCTCTACCATTTCTCTCTATCATTTATACCGCTCATACTCTAATGTAAAAGAGAACATTGTAACGTTGGAGAAATAGGATATGACAACGTTGGACCTACCACATCGCATTCAGTGGTGGCAAAAGGCCGATAAATCTGCTAGGTTTGGCGGTTTCGAAATGATTACAACCTGTAAATCACTTATAATGCCCTGTACCAAGCTAACCGGGACCAATAGTAAAGTAGGCACGAAAAGCAGTATCGTAAAACGGTAACTCGACGCCTTATTAATTTGTAACCAGTGAGAATTAGCAATGCCCAAGAAAAAACACATGCCGACAGGCAATTTCAAAAACTTTACGCCCTACAAAGAAAAGAAGGGTGAAAAGTATATGAACGAAAAACAACAGGAGCATTTCCGCCAGATTTTACAGTCATGGAAAGCCGAGTTAATGGAAGAAGTAGATCGCACTGTAACCCACATGAAAGACGAAGCCGCCAACTTTCCCGACCCCGCTGACCGCGCTACCCAAGAAGAAGAGTTCAGCCTGGAACTGCGCACCCGTGATCGCGAACGCAAGCTGATTAAGAAGATCGACTCCACCATTACCCTGATTGACGCTGACGATTACGGCTTCTGCGAAGCCTGCGGCGTAAAGATCGGCATCCAACGGCTGGAAGCACGCCCCACAGCGAACCAGTGTATCGACTGTAAAACCCTGGACGAGATCAAGGAAAAGCAGCAGTTAGGGTAATTGATCACAATGGCATGATAAATGACCTAGCCATGAAAGAACGCCACGGGAGCAACATTCGACATGCCCTCCCGTTTTTATTTGCCCCTTCATAGTCTATGACTGAGTATATTGGCCGCTTCGCCCCCTCCCCCACCGGGCTACTACATATTGGCTCGCTAATTGGCGCGCTCGCCAGTTATCTGGATGCCAAGGCGAACAAGGGCTTATGGCTGGTCAGAATAGAAGATCTGGATCCACCCAGAGAAATGCCCGGCGCCGCGTCGGCAATTTTGAACAGCCTACAACATCACGGCATGCACTGGGACGGTGAAGTATTGTGGCAAAGCCAACGCCATATTGCCTACCGGCAAGTGATCGAACAATTACTGGACACAGGCCAGGCATTTTACTGCACCTGTTCCCGTAACGACCTTCAAACCCATGCAGGAATCTACCCAGGCACCTGCAGGGGCCAACAGCTGCAACCGAATCAAAAATTTGCCATTCGCCTGCAAGTGGACGATAAAACTGTCAGTTTTGATGACGCCATTCAAGGCCATTTCAGCCAGCAGCTGCAACAGCAAGTGGGTGATGTGGTACTGCAGCGCAAGGATGGACTATTTGCCTACCAATTAGCCGTAGTAGTGGACGATGCTTATCAGGGTATTAGCCATATAGTACGCGGCTCTGATTTACTGGACTCCACTGCTCGGCAAGCCTTTCTCCAGCAAGTGCTAGGTTTCATAACCCCCCACTACGCCCATTTCCCAGTGATTACCAATCAACAGGGACAGAAACTCAGTAAGCAGACCCTTGCCGAACCCTTATGCGCAGCCACAGCCTACGATAACGTCCTAAAGGCGCTGGCTTTTTTAAACCAACCGCCACCCCCAACCCATCTTCATAAACGATTAGAAGAGACTATTGCCTGGGCAACAGCGCACTGGTCACCGGAAAATATCTCTAATACCCTGGGTATTGCTGAGGCAAAATAGATAAACATCCCCGCCACCATTGATGGTGTTTTACCCCGTAAGAAGAGAAAAACCAACCCTAAAAAGATTAAACTCACTGCACTTTTGCAAGTTATCAACGGCTTGCGTACTATTCTGCTTCATAATCCTAGCCCAACTTCGTGACCCTACAGTAAAAAAGTCAATAACCTCAACAAGATAGAAATTCGATCAGTCCAAAGTTGGCACTACAGATTTTTTCTTTGCATGGCCAAGTGTCGTTTTTCGCTTGCCTATCGG
>JAZFYA010000135.1:0-16567 GCA_036443315.1 Pseudomonadales bacterium | reverse complement strand
GTGGTGAGCTTATGGATCGTTGTGTTCTCTATCATTTTCGTTGTGCGGTTTACTTTGCTACTAATAAGCATCACAAACCAGAGCTTCTTAAGTGGTGGAGTTGGAACGATGAGTAAAAAAGGCATAATCGGGTAGCCAGGAGTTTCTAGCTCCCAGCCCCCACACCACCACACCACCACATCGTGCGGCTCCGCAATGGGCGGTTCCCGAAAAAATTAAACAAGTTGGCCGATTAGCTCCGACTTGCTCCAGTGTTGGATATGCGAGTTCTTCGATATTTCTCTAGGCCCGGTCGGGAATGAAATATCGAGATACGCAAAGCTTCACCGCTTTTCGAGTTCAGGCCTTCACCCTGCCCAGCTCATTACAAGTTGGCGTTGGGCTACTATGCCGTCTGCTGACTTCTGTTTAATCACCTTCATCCATTGCTGAATGGGGCGCTATTGCGTTTCATCCTTAACCACCGACACGGATGAACCGACGGTGTAAGGCCTATTTGTTGATCAGCGGCCAAGCTGATTATCTACACAATCGCGGGTTAAACAGATCTCCCCGGATAAGAACGCGCACTTTCACTACACTGCTGCATCATTTACCTTAACCACGCTGGATCACTGGGCTTCGCTATCTTGTGCTAGCTCGCCCCCGGAATAGGCCTTATATGATGTTTCTGTCCGTCAGCTCGTAGTTTTGCTAGCGGCTTCCTCCGCACCAGCCCTCACGGACTCACACTTGCCATTCGCTAGTGGTTAACGTCTAATAACAACACGGTTTTCGACGGTGATCACTCCCACAGGGGACTTTCACCCCATTAGTTCGCGCCCATGCCGGGCGTACACAAAGCCATCAATTTGACCGCTTTACGCTGCGCTTCAGGCGGCAAATTATGGCGGCGTTATGCGGTAGGATAATTAATCTTCGCGATATCTAGGGAAGTTCAAAAATGAGAGTAAAGGAAGCTATTAGACTTGTCGAAGGGGACGGATGGTATTTGGCAAGAACCCGGGGCAGTCATAGACAATACAAACATCCGCAGAAAAAGGGGCTAGTAACTGTCCCTGGAAAGATGAAAGATGACCTCGCACCAGCTACAATGAATAGTATTCTGAAACAGGCAGGGCTGAAACAATGAAATATTTGATTATTATAGAAAAATCGGAAATTGGTTACTCTGCCTATTCTCCTGATCTGCCAGGATGTGTATCTACTGGAACTACAGCCGAAGAAACTGAAGTAAATATGCGTGAGGCCATTGAATTTCATATAGATGGACTCAAGGAAGAAGGTTATGAAATTCCAAAACCTTCCAGCCGTTCATCTTACGTCGAAATTGCCGCATAACAATGCGCTGCCAGGGACAAACCGTACATTGGTTTCGTTCACAAGAACAACGTTAAACAAAGTTAATCGTTGCCTTGAGCTTTCATGTTCGGTTTGTCCAAGAGCTCAACGTTAGGTTGTCACACAATTCGACATGAAATTTGAATGGGACAAATTGAAAGATGCCAAGAATTTACGAAAACATGGCATCTCGTTTGACGAAGCTACAACCGTATTTGGAGATCCACTAGCAATAACTTATCCAGATCCTGACAATTCTGAGGAAGAAGATAGATTTTTGACCTTTGGACATACGTCAAGCGGCAATTTAGTTGTTGTATCACATACCCATCGGGATGATAAAATAAGACCAATATCAGCGCGAAAAATGACCGGTAAAGAGATAAGAGACTATGAGCAAATCTAAAGATGAATTAAGACCAGAATATGATTTGGAATCATTAGGGAAAGGGATTCGTGGAAAATATTACAAGAAATACCAGGAAGGAACTAATGTTGTAGTAATAGAACCCGAACTCTCTAAGGTATTCCCCAATACCAAATCTGTAAATGATGCCCTCCGCGAAGTACTTAATAGTCGCAAACACTCTGCAACCTAACAAGTTGCTCCAGCCGATCTTCTACGTCGTCGGCTGAGCTGGGCGTTAGATTTATAAAACAAAATAAGATGAATTAGGTAATATCCAAGGAAGAGTATTAAATATGAAAATTGATATACATGTCCACACAAAAAAAACAAAATCTGGTGATGCAAACACAAGAGAAATAGCCCCAAAAAGGTTTGCTGAAATTGTTACATCAACTGACGTTAAAATTATTGCAATTACGAATCACAATATTTTTGATATCAAACAATATAATGACATACGCTCAGAAATAAATGAAGCTGTTCAAATTTGGCCAGGTATTGAGTTGGATGTTGTTGAAAATGATAGAAGAGGACACTTGATAGTTATTGTATCCCCCAATGATGCTATAACTTTTTCTAAAACAGTAGATAGTCTAACTAAAGATGTAACGCCAGATGAGTTCACAATATCTATTGATGATGTACTTAACAAATTTGATATATTAGAACCTGTGTATATAGCCCATTACAATCAAAAAAAACCCAATATTACAGACGATGACATTAATAAAATATTAGAAAGAACAAAGCATAAAAACAGGGTCATAAAGGAAGTTACAAATTCTATTTCTGCTGGTATATACATCAGCCATGGGTACTCCTCAATATATGGCTCTGATCTACAAGACTGGGATAAGTATCAAGCATTATCAAGTGAGCTGCCTGAGCTGAGATTGCCAGTCGAAAGTTTTGAACAATTTTGTTTGCTATTAGACAAGGATCAAAAAACAATAGAAACAGTATTAGATAGAAAAACAGCTGAAAACATTACCATCCAACCTTTTGAGGATAATACAACTTTAAATCTAAAGATTTACAATGATATTAATGTTTTCTTTGGTTCAAAAGGTACGGGGAAATCTAAAATATGGATAAATGGGGACAGATTTATTTTTTATGGATAAATGGGATAAATGGGGGATAAATGGGGACAGATTTATTTTTTAGGCCTACCATGGCCTCGACTTTCAATTCTTACCCCCAACCAACTAGAAAATAAATCAGACCCCCTTTAATTCAGCTGAACAAAGCGATGAATCTCGATGCTGGTACTGAGGTAGGGTGATGCCGGTTGCTCTGTTCGAATCAGTCGGGCCATGTTGTTACGAATTTGAAAAAGCTGGCGTTTTTAGCGAGGACTGTCTGAGCGCAGCGAGTTCCGCAGCAGCCAGCTTTTTCAAATTCGTAATGGCCGATTCGAACAGAGTAACCGGCATCACGCGGATTTTTGGCACCCTGTCGAGAGTGAAGTTTCGCATTGGATCTGAACTAATACCACAGGGAGTAGTTTGTGGAGTTAAGGAAATGTCCCTTATAAATTTACATATTCTTGATGTTTTTTTCGCAAGAACTTAGGGGCTTGAGCAGCATAACGCCGAGCTTTGGGGCCGAAGCTGCAAAGCAGCGTAGGTCCCAGCCTTGCCGTAGGCAAGGCGAATAACAACGACTTGTTATAGCGAGACCACATACTTTACTACCTGCAGCACAAAACCGATTGCTGTGATTACTAGCCCAGTAAAGGTGACTGAAGTTTTATAAGCCCACTCTTTTACTTCTGATTCTGTTGCAACAGCAAATTTACCAGGCAAGCCATTTTCTAAATAGTAGACACTTGAAAACACATCCATTCCTGTACTACTACAATCCATCCTCCTGGCCATGATTTCCGATATTGCACAACTAAGATCTTCGGGTGGAAAAGACTTAACAAAATCTTCAAATACCATACCCTCTTTGGGAATAGCATCTTCAGTTTTGAATATTCTTTCAAAGAATCCAATCTTTTCTTTATCAGAAAATACCCCAAATAAACTCAGGCCAGTTAAGATAATTCCTCCGCCTGTAACTACTAACCCCATCAATTCAAACATTTCTCTGAACTCTCAATAGCTATAACGCTTTTGTAACGTGTTTGGTAAAAGTTGGTGGAACGAAGTGGAACCAGCTTTTACCAAATCACTGTTGACAAACTTGGTAGAAGGCTTGCTCTATGCAGCTGGATGAATAGACAGCTTGAAACCTAAAGCCTTCGTCACTTTTGCTATTGTTGCAAATGTTGGGTTGCCCTCTGGTGATAGTGCTTTATAAAGGCCCTCCCTGGTCAAGCCAGTGTCTCTGGCTAGTTGGCTCATATTTTTGGCGCGGGCGATAACACCAAGAGCATGGACTATAAAAGAGGGATCATCTCCAGCTTCTTCAAGGCACGCTGCCAAGTATAACTGCATATCTTCTTCAGTTTTAAGGTGCTCTGCTGAATCCCATTGGGTAGTGTTAATAGTCATAACTTAATCCTCCAATTGTTTCGCCAGCTCTTTAGCTTTGATAATATCTGAATCCTGGGTGCTCTTGTCACCTCCAGATAAAAGAACGACTGGGCCACGCTGCACGAAATAAACCCTATAGCCAGGGCCGTAGAAAATACGTAATTCGCTAACACCTTCTCCAACTGGAGCAACATCACCAAAATGACCCAATTCCAAGCGATCAATACGTGCTTGAATACGAGCCCTTGCCCTGCGATCCCTTAAACCATCAAACCAATTGGCGAATACTTCTGTTTTGCGAATTTCGATCATGTGTGAACTATAGTTTACAAGCAGAAATATGTCAACTGTGGTTAACAGGGTAGATTCTAAGGCCTTCTAACACCACCGTTTTATGGATTGCCTGAGACATCCTATTAGAAAGTCCGGCCTGTCCTATAAAACCAGGCGTTAATGGGTGTCCCGAAAAGGCATACTTGATTTAGGCGTTATAGAAAACCTATGGGGCAGCCACACATAAACCCGGACGCCCACAGCAATAACTCAACACTCACTGCAACAAATGCGGAATAGGCAATTGACCAAAAACCTCCAGCCGCTCGATTTTATAAAAAGCCGAGTAGGGCGGAGATAAACGGATAGATGATTGGAAAGCGGTTATTGCCACGCCACTTCGCAGTAGCCTAAACGGGCCTTCACGGGTATCGGCAACCCACACCGCGTAGTGCCCCGGCGTTAATACTGGCGAACTCAGTTTGAATGATCCGCCATCTAGCTGTAAGCGATAACCTCTATAGGGCTTTGCCAACGGTTCGCCGATAAATACACCCTGCCCAGGTGTTTGCACACTCTTCCAATACGCTTCGATTAGCGACGCTCCTTGAGTGTATTTTGACAGGGCAACAAACGGATTGGGAAACTTGGACAGCAGGTTACAAGGCTCCACCACCGTACCGTAACTGCCGGTGGCACCGGCTTCCAGCCAGCGTAATGCGCTCATCTGACTGCTGTTGGTTAACTGGCCTCCGGTAGAGGTCAAATGATCAGCCATCGCACCAGGCAGATAGACGTTGGTATCGATATCCCGCACATGAGCAGCGCCAGTAAAATAAAACATCACATCCAATTTACCTTCAAGCGTTTTGCTTTGTTGAATTTCAACCGGCAAACGTTCCCCAAAGCTGTTTTTAATGGCGGGGAAAAACACTTTTCTGACACTGCGATTTTTATCTGGCGTCTCCACCAAGTAGGCCGCACCACGCAGACCGGAATCGGTCACCGCAACACCGTCGGCGGCCACCCCTCGATCAATTAATCTTTTGGCCTGTGCAAAATTTTCTGCTGCTAGCAACATAGTCGGACGAATAGAAAAATCTGCATACGGCCTGGCACTGTTCGAATTTGCATACAGATTGGTCGCCGTGGGTTTGCAGCCCTTGGCGCAATATTTAATGTCATAACCCAAGGCAAAGGCCGAACTAATCGACATGCAACCAACCCGATAGGGTGCAGCCCAGGTCAGGGCATAGGCCTGTATATGATCAGGGATTTTTGATTCGACAATTTTTTCCAACACCGCAAATTCCCCAGGACGCATAGAGGGCTGTTGAGGCTTAAAAGAAATATGAAGGATGTTTGCTTCAGGTACCCCTCTTTTACGTTGGTAATAATCGGCAATTTTAATGCTCAGGGGATCCTGCTCATTAACTATCACCGCCAAGTCAACCGCGCTTAACCCGGATGCTGGTAACATAACAGTGGGCACTACCGACTTTGCGATTGAGGAAGTGGTTAAGGACAGCCACAGTAATGGCGCGCTTATCCCTATGAAAACTATCCCTCTAAAAGTATGGCGACTACTCATTGGTTTCGAATACATCTTTGGTTATTGAAGGTTTGTTATTACAATGCTGACAACTGTAGCAGCAAACCGGATAAAACAAAGCAATGCAATCTCAAAACAACCGTGCCATTCGTCCCTTTAAGGGCATTACTCCCACGCTGGGTGAGGGTGCCTATATCGATCCCGCGGCGGTAGTGATAGGGGATGTTGAACTGGGAGCCGACTGTTCGGTATGGCCCTTAGTGGTTATTCGTGGCGATGTTAATATCGTGCGAATGGGTGATCGCAGCAATATTCAGGACGGCAGTGTTATCCACGAGTCCCGACCCCGGCCCAATAACCCTGCAGGCTTTGCCACTATTATCGGGGAGGATGTTACCGTCGGCCATAAGGTGATGTTGCACGGCTGCCACATTGGCGACCGGGTATTAATCGGTATGGGTGCTATCGTGCTCGATGGGGTGGTGATTGAAAATGAGGTTATTGTTGGTGCCGGCGCATTGGTCACTTCGGGCAAACGTTTGCAAAGCGGTTATTTGTATACCGGCAGTCCGGCACGGCAAGTACGTCCTTTAAAAGAAAGTGAAATCAGCCACTTTGCCCAAACCACAGCAGAGTATATTCAGTTAAAAAATGACTACATGGTTGAACCTAAATAAATCAGTTGAACCTAGGGCCTGCCCCGTGAGTACAACGAGTGCTTTGGGTATCAACTGATTTTTCTATGACAGGTTGAAGCCACTCATTAATTGCCACTCGAAAAGGCGCCGAGAAACCGAACCCTCTACACGTTTGCTTACAACACAGGGAGAACACCATGAAATGCCGCGACTTAATAGTTGTTTTTCTATTACCCTTACACGTTGTATTCGCTGGGGAGTTACCGGATAAACCACACCTGATTATCGAAGGCTACGGTATGGTTGAGCAGATTCCCGACAGGGTGATCATTCGCTTCGAGGTATCGGCAACCGCAGAGACTCTATCCCTTGCCAAACAAGCCGTTGATAAAACGATTGATAGGGCGATAAAAGCCGCACAAACACAGCAGGTCAAGGATGAAAATATCAGCGCCTCAAAAATTCAGGCATTACCCCAATTTGAATGGCGCAACCAAAACAGAGTCTACAAAGGGGAACGCGTTAACCGACAAGTCGAAGTAAAACTCCTTGAGGTCGATCGATATAACGATTTAGTTGAGGCGCTATTGGCCGCAGGAGTCAACCGCTTGCAACCGGTGCAGCTTGACTTTAGTCAGCGCAAATCTCTCGAAGCCAAAGCATTAACCCTGGCCCTTGACAATGCACAGCATCAGGCAGACATTATTGCCAACCATTTGGGTGCATCATTGGGGACAATATTTCAAATTGCGCCCGTCACGCAGCTGACTGCAATACCGCGCATGGCCATGACTGCCCGTGCAGAAAGCCGTAAAGATAAGTCGGAATTAAAACTGGGTAAGCAAAAACTGGAACGGCGGGTGAGGGTTGTTTATTTGTTAGAGGTTGGAGATTAAGAGGAGATTAAGGGCCACCAATGTAATGCGTATAAATGTCATAGGGCGCTGTCAACTTGTGTTCGTCTATTTCAAGGAAACCAATCCACCCTAAGCAGTTAACACATTATGATGGGCTTTTTATCCACTGGCTTCCAATTCTTCACGAATGACATCGATCACTCTACGCGTCTGTGGTCGCACCCCACGCCATAGACAAAAAGACTCAGCGGCTTGTTCTACCAACATTCCCAAACCATCTGCGACAGCCCAGGCAGTATTTTTTGCCCCCCAACGCATAAAAGGTGTGGGCTCTGCGCTGTACATCATATCGTAACAACAGCCTTCGTCAGTCAAGGCTTGGCTAGGCAGGGGTGGCAACTCCCCGGCCAGACTGGCGCTGGTCCCATTGATAATTAAATCAAAGTGATTGCCATTTAATGCTTCGTAGCTACAACCACGGACGGTACCCAGATCCGAAAAATCGGCCGCCAATTGCTGGGCCTTTTCTACGGTACGATTGGCAATAAGCAAATGGCTGGGTTTTAATCGTAGCAACGGTTCCAATACCCCTCGAATAGCACCGCCGGCACCCAGCAATAACACGCGCTTATTGCTCACCTTCCAGGCTAGGTTTTCACAGAGATCTTGAACCAGGCCGGCACCATCGGTATTGTCTCCAAAAATACTGCCATCGTCCTGCAACGCCAATGTATTGACCGCGCCAGCCCGCTGAGCCCGAGCACTAAGCTCATCGGCAAACTTATAGGCATCTAATTTGAATGGTAGGGTGATATTCAATCCCTTGCCGCCGTTATCAAAAAAACTGCGGGCTGCATCAGCGAATTTACCTTCCTCCACCTGATGACTGCGATAGCTGAGTTGTTGCTGGGTTAGCCTTGCAAAAGCGCGGTGTATTTGCGGCGACTTACTGTGCTTTACCGGGTTGCCGAATACTGCGTATTTATCGGTTGCTGTCATAATGTTATGTTGGGTACTGAATCTTTCAATTCGGGGAGAGGTATAAGCAAGGATAGTTCGTTTGATACTTCTCCTTAGAATTTATTCGACCCACTGCCGATTAATTAAGAATTTTTTCGTTAATTCCGCTTCCGGGCTGCCGGGCTTTGCCTGCCAATTGTAATCCCAGCGCACCAGCGGTGGTAGCGACATCAAGATCGACTCAGTGCGGCCCTTGGATTGTAAACCAAACACGGTACCGCGATCATGAACCAAGTTAAATTCCACATAACGACCGCGGCGATATAGCTGAAACTCCCGCTCACGTTCACCGTATGGCATGGCTTTACGTTTAGCAACGATTGGCAGGTAAGCCTCACTATAGGAATCACTCACGGCACGCATAAACTTGAAACAGTGAACGAAGCCCTCGTCATTCAGATCATCAAAAAATAAACCACCGACACCCCGGGGCTCATCCCGGTGAGGCAGATAAAAATAGTCATCACAGCATTTTTTATAGCGGGGATAGACTGCCTCTCCGAAGGGATCACAAGCTGCTTTGGCCGTTTGATGCCACCTGCGACAATCCTCTTCAAAACCATAATAGGGGGTCAGATCATAACCACCACCAAACCACCAAACCGGCGCTTCGCCTGGTTTTTCCGCGACAAATAACCGCACATTGGCATGACTGGTGGGCACGTAGGGATTTTCCGGATGCATCACCAGTGACACGCCTACAGCCTGAAAACTGCGCCCCGCCAACTCGGGCCGAGCTTGGGTCGCAGAGGGAGGCAGATTAGCGCCAAACACGTGGGAAAAGTTGACCCCACCTTTCTCAAACACCTTGCCTCCACTAATGACCCGGGAGCGACCACCGCCACCGCCTTCGTGCTGCCAGGCATCTTCGACAAAACGGGCACCACCATCTTCTTGTTCCAAACGCTGACAAATACGATCCTGCAAATCCAGCAGGTATTTTTTAACCGCTTCTATATCGATAGCACTCATGTAGTATTCCCGATGGTGTTAGGTATTAAACCCGGTTGGAGGTGCATCCTACCGCTATAGAGCCTTTTGATGAAGCGGTGACATCTGTGGTTTTCCGGCGAGTTCAGCGACCCCTTTTTTAAACCTGGAAAACGCGACAGGCTCTTTAACCTCCACGCAGCACCTTGTCGCTGATCAAATCCCTGATTTCAGAGGGCTTGCTGGCTACACCCAAAGAACCATGCAGGCAAAAATCCAGACCCAGCAGTCGTTGTTGCAGCTGCCACGGCCATCTGAGAGGAGGCCTATCGGAATGATTGGCGGAGGTTGAGACGATGGGCCCACCAAAACTACGACATAAATCCACAACGGGTTTGTGAGCACTCACCCTTAATGCAACGCATGAATTAGAGCCAACAATCCACTTAGGTGCAAAACCATTATCCGGTACCAGCCAGGTAATGGGTCCCGGCCAGCTGTGTTCCAGCTTTGCCCGTAACAACCGCTCCAACCCTTCAAGATAATCAGCAAACTGGTCGATTGAAGCTGCCACCAATATCAATCCTTTGCTTACATCGCGGCCTTTAATCGCCAGCAGCTTGTTAACTGCCATTCCATTGTTGGGATCGCAGCCGATACCCCACACTGCCTCTGTGGGATAAGCAATCACACCGCCCGCCTGAAGCCGCCGTCGGGCAACGTCAAGCTTTAAGGGCATAACTGTCATGGGAGTGCCATAAGAATATCAGCAAAGAGAAGGATTAAGCCTGCAACTTTTGCTGCAGAGCCTTGTCTTTGTCCATCACCGCCTGGGCACTAACCTCGCGATCGGCCAGCAGTTTTTGATAGAGATCGGGATCTGCCGTGGCCAGTATTTGCGCCGCAAGATAAGCCGAATTTATTGCCCCGGCTTTGCCAATAGCCACTGTTGCCACAGGAATACCGCCGGGCATTTGTACGGTGGACAGCAACGCATCTAAACCATCTAAAGACACATTAATGGGGATACCAATGACGGGCCTTAATGTAGCAGCGGCTACCGCTCCGGCCAAATGCGCTGCCATACCAGCGGCACAGATAAAAACCCCACAACCACGCTGATCAGCACCGGTAACATAATCATGGGTAATTTTTGGCGTGCGATGGGCAGAAGTAACCTTAACCTCATAGTCGATCCCTAAGGCGTCCAAAACGCTAAAAGCCGCTTCCACCTGAGGCAGGTCAGAATCGGAGCCCATCAAAATAGCGACGAATGGTTTACTCATGACATTACCCTCAAATGGTCTTGGAGCAGCGTTTTACTGATACCTAGACAACACACCCCCAACGTGTAGAGTGGGTCTTAACCCACCCTACCCAGGCTAGTCAGCTTTTCTGGCATCATTAGCTGCAAATTAAACCCTATCTGCATTAAATAGGGTAGAAAGGCGCGCAAATTACCCAACTGTTGAAGGGATTGCAAGTTTGTTCGCCTGTTTCTTTCTCGACATCAAACAATACGCAGGTAACATCCGGCCTGGTTTTCTACTAGACCTTTTAACTCCAGCGCAGTCAGCAGTGCTACCAGCTCCGCCATAGGCCAGTTACTGCGCTGTTGAAGAAGATCGATGGGCGCTGGATCATGACCCAATAAATCGATTAATTGTTGTTCACGCTGAGCAATATCTGCGACTAGGGTCTCCTCTACGCCTGAAGTTACCGCCGCTGCACCTGATGTCACCGTAGCAGCAACAGATTGCGGCAACCAACCCTGTAACTCCTCCATCACGTCTGCTGTAGTTTCCACCAATTTGGCCCCCCGCTGGATAAGATCATGGCAACCCCGGCTCCTGGGATTCTGAATTGAGCCTGGAATGGCGAACACCTCTCTATTCTGCTCAAGGCCACAACGGGCGGTTATTAACGAACCACTTTTTAATGCCGCTTCAACAACCAATACCCCCAGACTCATACCACTAATCAGACGATTACGCCTGGGAAATTGATGGGGGTGGGGCGCTGTACCTAAAGGGAATTCGGAAACAATAACCCCCTGAGAAACCACCTGTTCAAATAGCTGCCGATTACTAGCAGGATAAACTACATCAATACCTGTGCCCAATACCGCAACCGTACCACCCTTTGCAGCCAGCGCACCACGATGACTTTCAGCATCAATACCCAGCGCCAGACCACTGGTTATTACAAATCCATAACAAGCAAATTCCCTGGCAAACCGAAAGGCATTTTCTCCTCCCTGCCTTGAGGCTCGTCGACTACCTACCATGGCTAATTGGGGTTGATTCAACAACGCCATGTCACCCTTCACATAAAGCAACGGAGGTGGATCGGCTATTTGCTTTAACAGCTCTGGATAGTGTTCACTGTTAATCGGCACTAATTGAATGGCCTGCTGTTGTATGCTTTGCCAATCTTGCTCAAGCTGAGGCGACTCGACGCCATTGGCAACCAATGCCCGCAATGCCTGTTGGGCAAGAGGGGAGACTTTCAGGGTATTTAATGCGTCAGCACTTAACGAAAATATAGGCTCGGGTGCTGAGGCAGCGATGATAAGCCGACTCAGCATTCGATCAGACAGATTGATAGTTCGGTGGAGTGCCAGCCAGGCACGCGTTTCGGCGGGTTGCATAGATCATCCTTGATCGTATAGTGATTGTTTAGACGGTTAAGGGTTTAGACAGTTATGGGTTCTGTACTTTATCCATTACCGCCAAGGTACGTGTTGCTTTTAACACCAGACCATAGCTTACCTTATCAAAGGTACGGAACACCATAAGCAGGCCCGCACGGGCATCAGGCACTTTGACTATTTCGTTAGTAATGGGATCACGAACGTTCTCACCGACGCGATAAATAGCCAACACATGGCCCACATCCAAGCCCTCGCGCTTGCCTTTATTGATGACCACTACATCCATGCTGCCAATTTGCGAAACACCTCCTTCAACAGCGATGATATAGCCTGCCGTTTCATTGTCAGGGGCACTGGGGTAAAAGTTGGAACTGATTAATCGCTCCTCATCGGGCAACAGGCGATCACCTCGTCGCACTTCTTCTGACGTTTGGTTTAAAGCCAACGTAGCAATACCACTTTCTACATCTATAACCTTGGCATTGGCAATAGAGAAGGCTTGATAACCCAGTAATTCTTCAGTGTCAGGATCGAGATAAGCATCACCAGGACGGAAAATACCAAAGGTCTTGTGACCATTCTTAAACTCACCACGCGCAAAAAGCTGATCGCCTGCGCCAGAAACAATATGGCCATCACTACCCGCTAATACATAGGGTGCCGCCGTTAATACAGCACTATCAACGACTCGACTATCGGTCAGGAAGGGAGAAATAGCATCGAGAGGAATCGCTGGGATGGCCCGATCTAAATCGGAGATCCTTACCTTTGGGGTTAACTTGATATCCTTACCACGCTTGACCACCAACTTGGGACGCCCATCAATATAGACCAAATTGAGCACATCTCCGGGATAAATCAGGTGGGGATTGTCAACCTGCGGGTTAACATGCCAAATTTCAGGCCATAACCAAGGGTCGTTCAGGAACATTTGCGAAATATCCCAGAGGGTATCCCCTTTTTTCACTATATGGGTTTGTGGATGGCCGTCTTTTAACGAAAGAACATCGCCAGCCTGAGCCAGGGAAATAAGAGACATGACCGCAAACAGGATGCACCCCAACATCGTTTTTTTCATAATGGCATTCCTTTCTTCGGAATCTGTTTAGTGCAATCAGGCTTAAATATCTCCCCATCGCACTCAGTAATTTTTATAAACAATCTGATATACTATAGCAGCTTACTGGCAATTGACCCTCGATCATCGGGGATGATTATTTGCTTTCTGATCATAATCTTAGCAGCAATACTTAGATTCATACTAGAAGTTCGTCACAAACACCGATGGCTATTTTAGATATTCTTGAATTCCCGGACCCACGATTGCGTACCACGGCCAAACCAGTGGTCGAAGTTGATGACTCTATTCGTAGCTTGATCGATGAGATGCTTAAAACCATGTACACGGCTTCTGGTATCGGCTTGGCCGCAACCCAAGTCAATGTTCACAAACGGGTGGTGGTCATTGATATTAGTGATGACCAAAACCAACCCTTCGTCTTCATCAACCCGGAAATCACCGTGTTGGATGGCCCGGATCACGAGTACGATGAGGGTTGTTTATCAGTACCGGGCTTCTATGAAACGGTATCACGGCCAGAAAATATTACGGCAACAGCACTCGATCGTGACGGCAGCAGCTTCGAACTACGGCCAGAAGGGCTGTTATCGGTCTGCATTCAACACGAGCTTGACCACCTCAACGGCAAGTTGTTTGTGGATTATCTTTCCCCCCTAAAACGCAAACGCATTCGCTCCACGCTGGAAAAACAGCACAAGCAGAATACCTAAGACAGCGCCTAAGAAGACTCCTATGAGCAACACTCCACTACGACTCATTTTTGCTGGTACTCCAGACTTCGCGGCAACTCACCTACAGGGCATTCTCGAGCGGGGCGAGCACCAAGTGGTAGCCGTTTATACCCAGCCAGATCGACCCGCAGGGCGGGGCAAAAAGCTCAAGCCTAGCCCGGTTAAACAACTGGCCCAGCGTAGCGATATAGCTGTTTTTCAGCCCCTTAATTTTAAAGAGCAGGCTGACCAGCAAGAGCTACGCGATCACAACGCTGATTTAATGGTGGTGGTCGCCTACGGCTTATTGTTGCCCAGGGTTATTCTAGAGGCTCCCAGGCTGGGCTGCATTAATGTGCATGCCTCTTTATTGCCACGCTGGCGCGGCGCCGCTCCAATCCAACGGGCCATTGAGGCGGGAGATAGCGAAACCGGCGTCATTATTATGCAAATGGATGAGGGCCTGGATACCGGTGATATGCTGTTAGAAGCCCGCTGCGCGATCAACCCGACCGATACTGGAGGCAGCCTGCATGACAAACTGGCGGATAGTGGTGTGCCCGCCTTAAATAAAGCGCTCAATTTAATCGCCAGTAACAACATTAACGCGATACCTCAGGACGATAAACAAAGCTGCTACGCTCGCAAGATAGACAAATGTGAACTGGCCATTGATTGGCGACAGTCGGCAACTACCCTCGAACGAAAAATTCGCGCCTTTAATCCTTTTCCAGTTGCCTACGCCACGCTCAACGGCGCACGAATAAAAATCTGGCAGGTCGAAACCAATGAGAAAAGCGGGCAGGTGGGTACGATTATTCACTCCGACAAGCAATCGATTATTGTTGCCTGCGGTGAAGGCAGTCTATCCCTACAGCACATTCAGCTACCTGGCGGCAAAGCCTTGGATATTGCCGAGGTTATGAATTCCAAAGCCGATGTTTTTTGCCTTGGAACAGGTTTCAATTTAATCTAACTAAAATATTTCAATTTGCTTACACAAAAACATTGCAACATGATATATATGAACTATCTATGAACAATAACTATGGGCAATAAATCACTGGATTGTCGCGCTGCCGCTGCTCGCTGTTTGGCGGCAATATCTAACGGTTTATCTTTATCGCAGCAAATTCCGATTTTTGAGCAACAGGTGAGCGAGCGTGATCGCGCCTTATTTCGCCAGCTCAATTACGGAGTGCTGCGCTTTTATCCTAAACTTTTTGCCATTGTTTCGCAGTTATTAGCGAAACCACTGAAAGATAAAGACAGCGACGTTTTAATGTTGCTATTACTTGGCATATACCAACTTAGCGAAACCCGTATTCCAGATCACGCCGCCGTTAATGCAACGGTTGCCGCTTCTCTAGTGCTTAAAAAGCCTTGGGCCAAACGTTTAATCAATGGTGTCCTACGGCAGTGGCAACGGCAGCATGACACCCTGCAAAAAAATTTATCGCCGTCCGAAGTATTGGCCCACCCCCAATGGTTACACGAGGCCTTGCAAAACGCCTGGCCAGATAATGCAGATGCTATTGAAGCCGCCAACAACCAACATCCGCCCATGTGTCTGCGGGTCAATCAACAGTTGCTAGCAACGGATAGATATCTAGAAACATTGACCAACCAGGGCATCGAGGCCAGCGCCTGCGACTTCTCTCCGCAGGGTATTCGCCTGGCACAGCCCGTTGCTATCGAACAATTGCCCGGCTTTGATCAGGGTTGGGTGAGCGTGCAAGATGAAGCACCACAGCTTTCAACACCATTGCTTGACCTTGCCCCTGGACAGCGGGTGCTGGATGCCTGCTGTGCACCAGGAGGCAAAACCTGCCATATTCTGGAAGCGGAGCCCGGTTTGCTTGAATTAGTTGCCCTGGATATTGATGGGGAGCGATTGATAAGAGTCGAACAAAATCTCGAACGTCTGCAACTCAATCAATCACTACACGCTAAACTGATAGCTGGAGACGCCAGCCAAACGGATAGTTGGTGGGACGGCCAGAGATTTGACCGTATTTTATTGGATGTCCCCTGCTCCGCTACCGGTGTTATTCGACGCAATCCGGATATTAAGCTGCATCGTCGTGTTGAAGACATCCAACAACTGACCCAACTTCAGTTACGTATTTTATCTGCTCTCTGGACAACGTTAAAATCCGGTGGGCTACTGCTTTATGCCACCTGCTCGATACTACCTGATGAAAATGAAAACATCATTGCTAGCTTTTGCCAGCAGCGTGAAGACGCTAAACACATACCCATTGAAGCAAGCTGGGGCATTGCCCAAGACTATGGCCGACAGCTATTTCCGCAAAGTAACGGCCACGATGGATTCTTTTACGCCTTGATTAGTAAAAACTAGGAGGCTATCAACATGATATTGACAGAGTACTATACCCAAAGCGATTGAAATTTAGGTTTTAGAGTGCGTCCCTTATTTATCTATGGAAAGTTGTTCATGGCAAGGCGTTTGAACGCAGGAAACTGTCAATATTTCACGTTCAAACTGTCAAGTTCAAGCTGTCAAGTTCAAACAATGCAGCCATGGGCAAAAAGGGGGTGTGACGTGCATGGATGCACTAATGCCGCAGGCGCATGGATGCGCAGGAGCGGCCTATAA
>JAZFYA010000134.1:0-10267 GCA_036443315.1 Pseudomonadales bacterium | reverse complement strand
ACAGATGCAATATTTTATGCAGCACCAACCGGCCAAAGTAATTGATGAATTAACTATTGGGTCTGCAGGGTTGTCTCAATCTTACTCGATTGGATGAACTAAAGATGTAGCTGACTCTGAGTAAATCCCGCTGCTAAGCTGATATCCGTTTCCAGGCAATGCTAGGTCACCCACCTTACCAAAATCCCAAAAGATACCCTAAAAGGCGACTGAGCCCTAAGCCAACACGTGCCGAATTTGCTCGACATAACGAATGCCAACAGGAATTCGGCATGAGTCTACTGATAATTCATACCTTACATTATTACTATTGGATTTTTTCAGTTTAATCAATTTACCTATTTTTTTTGGATTTACCAAATAAGAGCGATGCACTTATAACAGGTCCCCATCTTGGAAATGGCGTTTGATATCTTTGATGCTCAAACGCAGCGTTTTAGTAGCTTCTTTTTGCCCTTGATAGATCTTGCAATAAGGTGCATCGGTGCGAATATAGTCAATGGCATGTAGTTCGGTGACAATCCAATGCAGATCCACAATACTCCTTTTTGTCAAATAAAACGCAGGTTCAGAAATCTCCTGGTTAACAATCTGTCCAACACTATGTTGTAGCCATTCAATAACAATCTGAGTGAGGGGGAAAACACTTTGTAGCGCCAGCATGTAGTCCTTGCTGTTAGTTATGTCTAGATAAACGATAGACTGATTGTCACTATCCTGTGGCGGAGAGCCATGGCTTTTAATCATTTCATCCTTATAATATAAAGCAGCACTTTGAATCGTTTTTTCACCGACGATAAAATCTAAGGTTTGTGCTGCTGCCGTCTCTAAACTATCCGGGTGCTGCCTCTGCTTAAGCCAATGACGTAGACGCTCCATACTCTGATACATTTCCTTCATTTGAATCAACCCGTTGACGCGTATCAACAGCTAAAAGGCTTGGTAACATAATCATTAGCACCTGATTTATTACTTGCCTTAAAGGTGTTATGTTGATCCAGTGCACTGAGAAAAATAATCGGCAATTGATGGCTAGGCATTGTCTGCCTGATTTTTTGACACACGTCGTAACCATTCATTCCTGGCATCATAATATCCAATAGGATCAAATCAGGTAGTGTGTTGTTTTTCAACCAGACTAAGGCATCCTGACCATTGGTGAAGCTTATTACCTGATAAACGTTATCGTTTAAGAAGCTGATTAATAGTTGTAAGTTTACCGGGTCATCATCAATCACTAGTATCGTCAATCGTTGCGGACTGTCTAGAACCAAGGTTGCAGCGATATCCGGCGTTGGTGGCAGCGTGGGTTTGGACTTAAATGGCTTGCTAGCAACAGTTTGTTCGCTCCTTTCTTTAGCAAGAGGTTTAGCAAGAGGGCATCACTTGTTGCAGTATTTGCTCAATATCCCTCGCTGACGTGACCAATTCCATGCTTTTTCTTAACGTATGAAAATCTAATTGTTGCAGGGTAACGGGGTAACGGTGGGCATCGCTACCAACACCCTCCCCACTCGCTGCTAATAAGTCGGCATACTGGTCGTTCAATTGTTTGACTTTGGCCACGGCGCCCCAGCGCTGATAACAATAGTGCGCCTTTTTTAAATAAAGACACGCTTGTGGACGCTGATTTTCAGCTAAATAGAAACAAGCCGCCCATTCGTTGCACAGTGCTTCGTATTGCGGGTATTCATTCTTCTGTGCGGTTTCAATGGCTTGATCGTAAAGCATTGCTGCACGCTTATAGTGGTTGGCGTGGCGAGCTAATTCAGCTTCCATTAAATAGCGGTGGTGTAAAAAGTTTACCGGGCAGTGATCGGCCCAACGTTGCATCTTTTTATATTCTTTACGCATCCGCCAGCGGGCTGTTATTTTTTCTAAAAAGCGTAGTTCAGGCAATGATAAGGCGTAGGCCAAGAAGACAAATAAACAACTTTCTACCCAACAGCCCGTACCCAAAAGCGCTCGACTGACTGGGTCCAGCAATTTAATCTGCGTTAATACCAGTTGACTGTTGCGATAAAAAATAGAATGTTCTCACCAAGGCATGTTCAGGCTCTGCTGCCTTTCGGTGCTGCATTAATTCTGTAAGGGACTGTTTGCCAACACAATAACGTGACCACAAAAGTGTATATACTATCGAGTTGGAAATAATGAATACCTGTTAATATTGTGCGATACTACAGGCATGAAAAATGATGCCAGAAAACTATCAACTAACGAACAAGCTTTATTACACCGGCAGGGTCTTACGCCACAGAAACCGATGCGTAGAGCTTACGAAAGGGATGATGAGCAAATAACAGAATGGAAAGAGAAAACGTATCCAGAAATAAAAAAAAACGCTAAGAAACAAGGGGCAGAGATATTTTGGCTTGATGAAACATCGATTCGTTCTGATGATCCATTACTAAGAACATGGGGGCTAAAGGGTCAAACGCCCACGGTAGAAACAAGCGGCCAACGGCAGGGAGTTAGTGCTATATCAGCACTGTCGAACACCGGAGGTTTTTGGTATCAAGTGTATACGGAACGATTCAATGCGGATGTTTTTATCGATTGCTTAAAGGATTTGATAAAAAACCGAAGGAAACCGATTTTTATTATTACCGATGGACATCCCGTACATAAAAGTAAAAAGGTACGCGAATTTGTAGCCAGTTTGGAAGGGCGATTGAGTATTTTTATACTGCCACCCTATGCACCTGATTTTAATCCAGATGAACTGGTATGGAATTATATTAGGAAAACAGGAACTGCGAGAATGCCACTAAAAAAAGGCGAGTCTCTACTGGAAAGAACGTTTATTGATATGGAATTAATCGCTCAAGACAAGGCATTGGTAAAATCATTCTTTCGAAATGATTCAGTATCCTTTGCTGCTGCCTAGGTAGTATGAAGAGACTAAACACCCTTTTCCGAAAAGCCATCACATTTGTTTCACCTCCCACACCTTATATTCCACTTGATCGCTGGCTGAGACTGGCCTGGATAAGCCATTCAACCAAAGCCCAATTAACGCACCAGCAATGCCGTACTACCCGGCAACTTAGGGTGAGAGCAGACGTTTCTTTCCCATTGACTGTTAGCCCGCCAAAGGTCAAATCAGTGCTGATTTTTACCTATTAGCGGCAACGCTGAAATAATAAATCAGAATATTTTCGCCGTTGTTCCCGGTAGCGATTACCTTGAGGTTCCTTGTAGCCACGCCGCATCGCTATTTGTATTTTTTCTAGTTTAGCTCTATAACCTTGGCAGTTTTTTGCTAATTGTTGCGTTCTGATCTTCCCCGTTGTTGGTTTCTTCTTCGGCTTGGTTTTTTTAAAATTGTGTCCGCTGGTGGTTTTTTTGATACTGCTTTTTGGCGGTGCAATTGCTTTATTGATATAAGGCAGCGTGGTTGCAGGGCGGCTGCTGACTTTAGGGAGTGTACTGGGGTGATGGCTAAAATGCGCGATGCCTCGTTCATCAACCCAAGTATAAATTGTTTGGGCCTGCGATTGACTCTGTAAGTTCAGGCAGAAAGTGATTAGTAAAATGATTTTCCCTAGGAGGCTGTCAGAGAATAGGCGCCGTCGCGAGGGAAAGTAGAAATTAGCCAGTTTTTGCCATCGATTGAGGCGAATATTGGGTATATTTAACGAAATCGAGTGTGAAAAATGGCTAATTTCTGCTTTTCCGCAGTAGGCTCTTATTCTCGAACAGCCTCCTAGTGCTGGGTACTGTGTAGATACAGATAATACTGATAGAAATAGTAAGTTCATCGTCCCTTCCTTGGTCCAATAGTGGTAACTTGATGTGAGTGTTTGCGGGATCCTTCCCACTGGAATTCAGTCCATGAATTCCATCTTTGCACTGAGGATCTTACCCTCTAGGAGGCTTTCGATGCAAGTTCCAGCGATTAGTCTCAATGGGTTCGGTAACACAGGATATCCCGGCCGCAGTAGGAGCGAGCACAGGAGGACATCCATGTTTCGCTGGCAGTGACAATTCTACCAGCAGTTAAGGTTTGATCGATATGCTGATCAAGAGCTTTCAGTCTGATCTCAAGCACTCTTAATGTGGCTATTTGCACTTAGCTGGGATGTTATTCACGGTATTGCTCAGAATGTGACCGCTTTTCTTCACTGTGAATAGTAACCCCACGGATAATGGCGAGCTGAAAATAACGTATAAGATTGACTTGCAAGTATTACCGGAATAATTCACACTTTTTGCCACTTTATACCCCCGAGAGAGGGATATAATGAGGCTTGTTGTGATATGTCCTCATTAAGACGTACTACGAAAATAAGAAGATCGTCGCCGAATTGGGCCTGTGAGAAAAGCAGACTATAGGGTGGCGGTAATAGGTAATAGCTGCATTAGGAGCGTATTGTGCTTAGATTTTTAACTCTATTTGTTGTCATTGGTTTGGTTAACACTGTCCAGGCCTCGGTGTTTGGTGAGCATGTAAGAAGTGCCGATACGGCCGATAAATACCCTGAAAAACTAGTGGTGGGGCGTTTTTCCGAAGCGGTGGTTGGCAATACCGCTTGCGATTGGGAAAATGCCGGCAGCATTGCCCTGAAAACTGATCGTGGCAACATTGATATTTCCAGTTATAGAATTGCTCCCATAGCGATCAAAATTTCCTGCCAAGGTAAGCGTGCCTTTTATGTTATTAAGTTGCCCCCAAAGTATCTGCAAGGTAATGCGCAAGAAGGTGATGTCGGTATCTGGTTTGGCAATTACAAAGAGCGATACGGCTGCGAAGGCTATATTGGTTGCGATAAAGTGCATGTGCTGCACACTTATCACAGTAGTGAGAATATCAACGAGCCAGAGGGCGAGTTGCAGGGATGGTAAGGAGGGACTAAATGCGAGAGCGGTGCATGACGCCTTCCAGAAACCAGAAAACGAATAGATAAAAAAGCCGCAATATCATTTGCGGCTTTTTTGTAGGGAGTGATGCGTATTCGCTGCCAACTATATGCCTATATGCCGCTACGCGTCGCATAATCCCGTAAATGTTCCAGTGGTAAAGCGGTCCGTTCAATAACTTTTTTCATCACAAAGCTGGAATGAACGCCGCTAACGCCCTCAATTCTAAGTAAGCGCCCCAATAGAAATTCCTGGTAGTACTCCATATCCGGCACTATCACTTTCAGTTGGTAGTCGGCGGTATGGCCGGTAATCAAACTGCATTCGACCACTTCGGGGTATTGATTGACATTGGCTTCGAAATTTTCGAAGCGGTCAGGGGTGTGTTTATCCATACTGATTTGAATATAGGCGGTCGTTTTCAATGCGAGCTTAGTGGGGTTTAGCAAGGT
Source organism: Pseudomonadales bacterium (assembly GCA_036443315.1). Lineage (GTDB taxonomy): Bacteria > Pseudomonadota > Gammaproteobacteria > Pseudomonadales > Dasaniaceae > Oceanicoccus. Next base: position 4,952 of record JAZFYA010000134.1, on the reverse strand, counting down.
AACGCTGTGATCGATAATACCCGCCTCCTCCATTTGCTTTACTCGCCGTGAGCAGGGAGAGGGGGAAAGGCCGACCTTGTCAGCCAGCTCCAGGTTAGTAATGCTGCCGTCTTGCTGCAGGGCTTCGAGAATGCGGCGGTCAGTGCGGTCGAGTTTCATGGGCTGCCTTTAATTGACTACATTTTACTTGGTAGTTATACCATCTTTAGAAGGTTAATCGATTAATATAGCTAATAAATACTCTAATTATAAGGATTATAGCTAAATAATAGCATTATTGGGGTATAAAAAGATAACATTCACTCATTTCCTTACCCTATACTGATTTCTCCCCCTAGCGAAGGGTTTGCCCCATAAAGGTAAACTAGCCCACAGCCTCACAAGGACTGCGGTAAACGCCTTACCTTGGCAAAGAACGGGGGCCGCTAACTAGGGCAATCACAGCAGAGATAACATAATGACCGTGCAATTCGATCACAACAAATATCGCCCCTTTACCCCCATTGCTTTGTCGGATCGCCGCTGGCCCGACAAGGTTATTCAACAGGCCCCCAGCTGGTGTAGTGTGGACCTGCGTGACGGTAACCAGGCCTTGATAGAGCCAATGACAGTGGAACAGAAATCTCAGCTGTTTGATCTGTTATTGGAAGTGGGCTTTAAAGAAATCGAAGTGGGCTTTCCCGCGGCATCCCAGCAGGACTTCGATTTTGTGCGCATGCTGATTGACGAGGGCCGGATTCCTGACGATGTCACTATCCAGATATTAACCCAAGCTCGTGAATCACTGATTGCCCGCAGTTTTGAGGCTTTAAAAGGCGTGCGTCGGGCCATTGTGCATTTGTATAATTCCACCTCTACCGTGCAGCGTGAGCAGGTGTTTAAACAAGACCGAGAAGGGATTAAGGCCATTGCGGTGGTGGGTGCCCAGTGGGTAAAGGCCTACGCGGCCAAACAACCGGAAACCGAATGGCAGTTCCAGTATTCGCCGGAAAGTTTTACCGATACCGAATTAGATTACGCGGTGGAGGTTTGCAATGCGGTGAATGCGGTGTGGCAACCGACTCCCGACAAGCCTGTCATTATTAATTTACCCGCTACAGTAGAAGTATCAACGCCCAATATTTACGCCGATCAGATTGAATGGTTTGGTCGCGAGATTGAGTGCCGTGACAGTATAATCATTAGCCTGCATACCCACAACGATCGCGGCTGTGCCGTGGCGGCGGCGGAGTTGGGAATGATGGCGGGGGCACAGCGAATAGAAGGTACCTTGTTGGGTAATGGTGAACGCACTGGCAATATGGATATCGTCACCATGGCGATGAACCTCTACAGTCAGGGGGTCGATCCCAAACTGGATCTTGCGAATGCCGATAAAATTTTGCAGGTGGTAAAAAACTGTACTCAGATGTCGGTACACCCTCGTCACCCTTATGTGGGTGAGTTAGTCTATACCGCTTTTTCCGGTAGCCACCAGGATGCCATTAACAAATGCCTGGCTAACTACCAGCCCGGTGATCTCTGGCAGGTAGCCTATTTACCGATAGACCCGCGAGATATGGGTCGTAGTTATGAAGAAGTGATTCGCATCAACAGTCAGTCCGGCAAGGGCGGTATAGCTTATTTGTTAGATTATCAGCATGGCATAAAAATGCCGCGTTGGCTGCAGATCGATTTTAGTCGGCAGGTGCAGGCTCAGGCAGAGAGAACAGAAACTGAAGTCTCAGCTGAACAGGTTTGGAGATTATTTCAAGACCTCTACTTGCATGCGGGAGGCCGCTACCAGCTGGAAAGTTTTAATTTACAATCCGCAGAGCAGGATAGTTTACAGGCGACTGTGCTGGTTAATGGCGAAAAAAATTGTATCAAAGCCGAAGCCAGTGGTGTGCTTGCAGCCTTTGTTAATGCCGTAAGCGAACACAGTGGCTTGTCCATTGATGTGCTGGAATACAGCGAGCATGCTATGGGCCAAGGGGTAAAAGAGCAGGCGGTGGTCTATATGCAAATTAAGTGTAATGGTGAGCGTTTAGCGGCTGTGGCTATGAGTGCCGATATTGTGGCAGCTAGTATGAAGGCCGTACTGGCTGCGGTTAATCGCAGCGAGGCTATTAAAGGTCAACAGGCTGCGTGACTGTTATAAACGGCTCATTAGGAATGTTAGCCGCTGTGAAAAATAAGGGGTTGGAGTGGAATGGCACTGACTTGTGCGAATCACCGGCCAATAACGCAGCGGAGGTGGTGGAGTAAAAAACCGGGACAGACCAGAATGGCACTAAGTTAAGCTGCTTTAGCATGAATTCTTCCATCAAGACCTTAAGCCGAAACCCAGAGGGTGTATAAACGCTTAAATGTTAGCACTCCATCAAGCTACTTAGCCAGACTCGTTAGTCCGACTTCCAAACTCGAATACTGATCGCCAATTCCCAGTAAATATAAAATACCGTCCAGCCCCAACGTGGAAATGGATTGTTCAGCAGATTCTTTAACGATAGGCTTAGCCCTGAAAGCTATTCCCAAGCCGGCGACGCTTAACATCGGCAAATCGTTTGCACCATCGCCAACGGCAATCACCTGCTCTAAAGCAATGCCTTCCTGATTGGCGATATCCTGTAACAGTTCGGCCTTGCGCGCGCCATCAACCACAGCACCGCTAACGTTACCCGTCACTTTTCCATCGACTATTTCCAGTTCATTGGCATAAACATAATCGATGCCCAATGTATTTTGCAGATACCTGCCAAAGTAATTAAAACCACCACTGAGGATAGCGGTTTTATAACCCAGGCGTTTTAAGGTCAAGACCAACTTTTCTGCGCCCTCGGTCAACGGCAAGTTAGCCGCAATATCCTGCAGTACACTTTCATCCAAGCCCTTTAGCAAAGCAACCCGGGTGGTGAGACTTTCAGTAAAATCCAGTTCTCCGGCCATTGCCCGCTCAGTGATGGCAGCTACTTGATCTCCCACCCCCGCAGCCTTGGCCAACTCGTCGATCACCTCCGCCTCAATCAGGGTGGAGTCCATATCAAAAGCCACCAGGCGCCGATTGCGCCGGAACATATTGTCTTTCTGAAAAGCGATATCAATATCGAACTTAGTGGCCAGCTCCATTAATTCACTGCGAAAAACAGCACTATCAACTACGCCCCCCCTTACTGAAAATTCCACACAGGCTTTGGTTTGCTGCTGAACACCGTCCAACGGCACCCGCCCGGATAAACGGTCAACCCGGTCAATATTTAAATCATTTCTGGAAACTACTGTTGTCACCGCCGCCAAATGCTCCGCTGTAATCATTCTGGCCAACAGCGTAATGATATGTCGAGGCTTACCTTGCCCCTTCACCCACTGTTCGTAACTTTCTTTATCGATAGGCGTAAACCGCAGATTCAAATCCAGTTTGTGAGTACAAAACAGAATATCCTTCAGAACGGGAGATGATTCCAAGGTAGAAGACATCTCGACCAGAATACCCAGCGACAGGGTATCGTGGATAACAGCCTGACCAATATCCAGAATGTTCACCTTATAATTGGCCAATATCTCGGTAATAGAGGCGGTTAAACCCGGCTTATCATTCCCAGCAATATTGATTAAGATCATTTCTTTCACTGACTAGTTCCTGCGCAGTTTATTGCTTTAGCCTGCTTCTTTACTCTGGAAACGGGCACCATCATATAGCGACTCTATATTGCGAGAACAGATTCGCAAAAGCATCTGGGGTATTGTACCGGCAGCTTCCGTTTGCGCCAAATACCCAACCATACGGTATCAAAAAAACAAGTCGTCGCGCTCACTTATCATCGTTTATAATATAGAAAAACTCCGGCAGCTAGATAGTCGATAATAGTTGCTGAAAACACACCCATCAAAAACGGCCTGTATCGATACCACCATAATGCTCAGCCGATTTCTTCTCCTACCCCTGGCCCAAAAAGCCGCATTATTGACTGCGGTGCTCTGCTTTGTCTCCAGCACCGTGTTGATTCTTGCCAGCTATTAGGGCAACCGGCAATTAGTCCTACAGAGCACCGAGCTCTTTGGGGAGAGCCTGGTTCAACAACTATCCCAAAATGCCAGCAACCCCCTGGTGCAGGGTGATAAGCTGAGCCTGCAGTCACTGTTGAATGAGCTGGTTAACAGCCCAATGGTGGTTCGCGGGGCCATTTACAATGTGGAAAACCGACCGATAGCTGAAGCGGGTGAACCCAGTCCGGGCTTATCTTTTTCCGCTTCAATTACTTTTCAGGACAGTCTTGCTGGTTACGCGGTAATCACCTTTGATACTGAACCCCTGCATTATAAGGCAGGTCTATTAGCTTGGCAGCTATTGGTACTAGCCTTGTTACTAACCAGCCTGGTGTATTTATTAAGCCTGATACCGGCACGACTGCTAAGTACCGCCTTAAGTGATTTGTCGCAAATCGCCCGCAGCCAAACACACCAACATAACGCCAACACCCAGGTGGCTTACCCAGGTGAAGATGAATTACAGCAACTGGCTCGAGATATTTTTCTGGGTATTAGTGAGAACGCCGTCGATACAACGCTTGCCAGGCAACCGCCGAACCAGCCACTTACCCTGTGCAAACAATCTCTGTTCAAACAAACCCTGTCCAAAAAATTAATAGCGACTATTCCTGGCACTAAACTAACGTAAGGGCTTATCCTAAGGACACCTCTCATCAAGGTTCATGGCATGGGGTGGGATTTACTTAAAGCTAAACAGTTAAGAGCCTTGAACCCGCTGTTCGGAGTGTTTGGCCCACTATCGGTTGGAACCCCACACCCTTTTAGTGGGCCAAACATTACGAACAGCTACTCCAGTGGCGCCCGGATGTTGCATTACCCTAAATACAGTGTAGCCACCCTCGGTAGTCTAACTCCTCACAAGGGCGTGCGGTTCCAACCGAATGAGGAGTTAGACTACCGAGGGTGGCGGGCAGCCCACACCA
>JAZFYA010000133.1:0-3948 GCA_036443315.1 Pseudomonadales bacterium | reverse complement strand
TGGTTCCTAGTACATCTCTTCATCATCTGTCATTTTTTGAACTAGCTGCGATTGCTCCATAGCACCTTCTGCCTCCTTTTTTTGTATGCTAGGCTCCGCGCCAGAAAATTTACTCAACAAAGGCTCTGCTGACTCTCCTTTTACTACCTTATCGGCTACTGCATCAGCGTGTTTTTCATATTTATCTCCGACCTGTCCAAGGCCGCCACTCAACTGAACACCCTGTTGTTGCTGAATATAATGCGCAGCCTCATGCGCTTCAGTATGTAGCCCCGGATTAGGCCTAGCCGAAGCCACATGATTACTCGTGGTATAGGCCTGCGCACCAATGGCAGCACTTGCCATAGCCGCTTTGGAGCCACTATGAAATTGCACACCCGATATATCATGGGCACCAAATGATTCCTGAATAGAGGAAAAATGCGGTAGCTTAGTGCCAGGGCCTGCCACACCGATGGCTGCAGCCTGGTGGATATCATCAGAGTTCTCTTCCAGTAATTGCAAAGTAGCCTGATTGCCTATGGCTTTTTGCAGAGCTAATATACTTTGCTGACGCTGTATCTCTGAGCCACTCTTAAGCTGCTGCACTATGCTCAACGGTGATGGACTCAACGTGGATGATCTTTGCTCTACGGACGAGACCTGTTCTGTAACCTTTGACGACAGGACAATACTGGGCTTGTCCATCGCTTGATATATATCTGACATTTTCTTGCTCCTTATTCTACCGTTAGACTATTTATCCTAAAAACCGCACTCATACGCGTACAGTGTACTGGCACTGAAAGAGAAGCGCCTTACACGGCTACGATATACCCATCCCGTTTTAAAATGAAATAGGCATATAACTAATTATTTAAGATTTGAGTACGAAGGTAAGAGGTGGCTACTTTTGAATAGCTACTTTTGAATAGCTACTTTTGAATAGCTACTTTTGAATAGCTAGTATGGGAAATACATTTTATATCCCAACATAGTATAAACTATAGTCCACCCGGCTAACTATTTCAAAATTTTTTTTAATATACTGCGTTATTCTTTTTTCTCTAAATGCACAACCGTTTCCTTTGACAGACGACCGGCTAACCACGCCCGCGCAAGATTAAGATAGGTTTTATACTGAGACGCTGACATCCTCATTCTCCGACTCTTTTCTTCTTGTGTTCCACTTCTAAGATATTCTATAGATATAATCTTCATTTCTATCGCATGGTAGTACCTCATCTCTTGCAGCAAGTCTTCTATCTGTTCAGCAGCCGGATGAGGCCGATGACTACGTTGGCTGGTTTTATCTTTACCGCTTGCAGTGCCATAAGTCATTAAACGTCCTTCCACTGACATACTTGGATAACCAATATTTGGCAAATTATCATAAACACGCCATTTAGCCCATTCTCTTAATCTATAACAAATATATTTTATGACAGATTTATTCATACATACGCCACCTCCACCCAGGCACAATACTCAAGCTGAAAATTGAAATGCCAATTGTTTTATTACCTTAGTTTCAAGGTCAACCACATAATGCTTAAACTCCTCAATCCGCAATATCCAATTTCTAATCCAACTTGATTTGGGAATATTAGCAATGGCAGCACGTTTTCGTTCACTTAAGATCCCCACTCCTAAGCCATGACATTTTTGACATTGTTTTTCTTCTAACATAACAGCTTTATGCTGCACTCGTTTCCTCACAAAGCCTCTACCGTGACAAACCTTACATTGCAAACCATAGACTGCTTCCTGCATCACCAATAGTGCCAGGCAACTAGCGCGCTCTTTAGCATCTTGCCAATTATTGCTATTAATTTTATGCTGAATCTTTGTTTCAATATGCTTATACAGCTTATCTCTAGCCGCTGCGTCATCACAATATTTTGCCAAACCTAAGTGGTAAGCAGGGTGAGGTAAGGAACCATATGACAGCGCAGCGGCTACATCATAGGCGCTGATTAATATCTGTCCCTTGCCTATTCCGTCGATAACAACACCACGCGCTGTCATTTTTGCCAACACTTTTACACTCATAATCAATCTCCATAAGAAAAAAAACCGCACAAGAAAATGCCATAGAGCCGAAAAGGGCCATGAACAAACAAGCTTTGATATTGCTACCGGACTGAAAATATTATTTGACTATTGTTAGAGAAGCTTATTCTGTAAATGTGTAATGGAATTTTGCAATGTTTCCAGCTTAAACGCATTATCTAATTGCAACTGCAGATGGAGCAGGCTGTGCTGACTTTCTTGCAACTTGCTCTGTAAGTCTATGATTTTTCTTTCAAACGCTAAACATTCATCTTCTTTTTGTGCTAATTTTACTTCGAGATCCACTAAGCTTTCGCTAAGTCCGGCCACAGTTTCGTTAAATATCTTAGACTGCTCAAGTACTTGTTGTTGGGCCTGATCCATAAAATTCTGATAGCTGATATTAATATTTTCCGCTATCTGATACATCAAGTCCATCGGTGTGAGAGGTGCTACCTTCTTGAAGGGTTTCAATTTTCTCCAAGCTTTAATCAGAGGATCAATGACATTGTAGCCACCACCTCCAACCAATCGACGTACATCAACCCGATTCCAGGTTTTTCCCGACTTATCCAGTTCATCGCAAGCCAAAAAGACGCCTGCTACTGTAGCAATTTTGCGAGTCATAGTGTTTCCTTACTTAACAACAAGTCCTGAGTCATACTACCGTTGTTTAAAGTATAGCTTCAAAATTGTTAGGTGTAACGTTCAATATGTAATGTGTGGCTTGCATTTTGTACTATTAACTGTATATTATGTGCCATTAATCGTACATTTATTGAAAATGTCACTTTTATTCAAGATTAGCCCTATAATCTTGAATATTTGTGAACCAGATTCCGCTATTTATATTGGAATAACTGGTTTATAAAAGGATTTTTGAATGCCCTGTCCCTCTTTACACCACCGTCCGCTCCCTCTTGAACTTATTCGCACATTGCCAGATACCTTAAATGGCTTTAACCGAGCCAAATCTAACTTTTGCCATCTAGAAGCAGAGAATGACCTGGAAGCAATCATGTGTTGGCTTACAGAATTTAAAGATTCACCTGGAACCTACAGAAGTTACCGCAAAGAAGCTGAACGTTTACTAGTCTGGTCACTAAAACAAAGAAATAAAGCCCTCTCCCATTTGACACGGGAAGATCTAATGGAATACCAGAAATTTATAGCTAATCCCCACCCTGTGGAGTATTGGTGTGGCCAACGACAACCAAGACACAGCGATCACTGGAAACCCTTTCAAGGACCTCTATCTGCAAGCAGCCAGAGGCAGGCCATGACTATTATCAATGGTTTATTTTCGTATTTAGTTAACGCGGGATATCTATTGGGTAATCCGCTTTCTCTTATGCGCCAACGAAAAATAATGCTAAACCCAGATATCAAAAACCCCCTACAACAGGAAAGGTTTTTGGATCAAAAAACATGGCGTTACTTAAAAAAGTATATTTATGCTATGCCACGCGACACCAAGCGTCAAATAGCACAGTACGAACGCATTCTATTCTTATTCCATATTCTCTATTTATTAGCGCCACGGGTTAGTGAAGTGTCTAACCACTGCATGAACAGCTTCCGCAACTACCGTGGAAAATGGTGGTGGTTTATCACCGGAAAAGGCAATAAACATGCGAAGATACCCATCAATGACGCTATGCTAGAGGCATTGGTCCGTTATCGACGATCCTTAGGTTTGAGTGATTATCCTGCAGAACATGATTCGTCTCCTTTGCTAAGAGGATTAGGGGGTGTCCGCAATATTTCCGCCAATATGATATATCGTATTGTGAAATCTGTGGTACAAGGAGCGGCAGAAAGTATACGGGAGATAGCACCCCACAAAGCGGCAGTGTTGCAAAATGCCTCAACCCATTGGTTTAGGCATACATCCATTACTCACCAAGACGATGTTGG
>JAZFYA010000132.1:0-21049 GCA_036443315.1 Pseudomonadales bacterium | reverse complement strand
CCTATAGACTGAGTACCTTTTCACCACGGGCAATCCCCGAAACACCACTTCTCACCACTTCCAGAACCGCCGCATCACCCACAGACACTAGATAGGCATCCAGCTTGTCCGCAGTACCCGTTACCTGAATGGTATAGACCGTAGAACCTACATCGATAATCTGGCCGCGAAATATATCTGTGCAGCGCTGAATCTCCGCTCGCTGGGCACCCGTGGCACGTACTTTAACCAGCATCAATTCACGTTCAATATGAGCACCTTCAGTGAGGTCCACCAGTTTTACCACATCTATCAAGCGATTCAGGTGTTTGGTTATCTGTTCAATTTTTTGGTCATCACCAATAGTCGTCAGCGTCAATCTCGACAGGGAAGGATCCTCTGTCGGAGCGACATTGAGACTCTCGATGTTGTAGCCACGCTGGGAAAACAAACCCACTACCCGACTCAACCCACCGGGTTCGTTCTCCATTAATACCGAGATAATATGTCGCATCAGCTTCGCTCCGTTTTACTTAACAACATATCGCGCATAGAACCATTGGGCGCTATATGCATCGGGTAAACATGCTCATGGGGGTCAATGTAAATATCCATAAATACCAGTCTGTCTTTTAGCTTAAAGGCTTCGTCCATAGCGTCATCTAGATCCTCCAGCTTATCGACCTTCATCCCCACATGACTGTAGGCTTCAGCCAGTTTAACGAAATCTGGCAATGACTCTTCATAAGTACTGTGGGAGTAACGACCGTCGTATTGCATATCCTGCCACTGCTTGACCATCCCCAGATAACCATTGTTCAAGTTGATGATCTTGATTGGCATAGCGTACTGCGTACAGGTGGAGAGCTCCTGGATATTCATCTGGATACTTCCCTCCCCGGTGACACAGGCCACATCACTATCAGGGAAAGCCAACTTAACGCCCATCGCGGCTGGCAGACCAAAGCCCATCGTTCCCAAACCACCAGAATTGATCCAGCGGCGGGGTTTATCAAAACGATAGTATTGAGCGGCAAACATCTGGTGCTGGCCAACGTCAGACGTAATATAAGCCTCGCCTTTGGTGGTACGATATAACGACTCGATAACCTGTTGAGGTTTGATCAAACCGGACTCCGTATTGTAGCGAGGCGCTGTCCACAAACCATAGGCTGCACGCCATTCATCAATTTGCGTCCACCAGCTATTAATCGCCGCTGCATTGGGTAAAGAGCCATCAGTATCCGGAGAAGCGCCAGCTGCCGCACACACATCATGTACCTGAGCCAGCATATCGTTGAGTACCGAATCCACCGGACCAACAATAGGAATATCGGCACTTACCGTTTTTGAAATTGAAGTCGGGTCGATATCCACATGGATAATCTTGGCGGTCGGGCAGAACTTACTAACCGTGTTTGTAACCCGGTCATCAAAACGAGCACCAATAGCGAGAATAACATCGCTGTGATGCATAGCCGTATTCGCTTCATAAGTCCCATGCATCCCCAACATACCGAGAGACTGTCGATCAGTGGCAGGATAGGCACCCAGCCCCATCAGCGTACAAGTAACAGGATAATTCAATTCCCGGGCCAATTCGATTAGCGACTCACTACCATTGCCCTGAACAACGCCTCCACCGCTATAAATTACCGGGCGTTTGGCACTCAGCAGTAACTGTACGGCTTTCTTAATCTGACCCGAGTGACCGCGGGCCGTTGGCGTATAGGAACGCAATTTAACCTTGTCGGGGTAGGTATACTCGAACTTTTCAATAGGGTTAGTGATGTCCTTCGGCAGATCGATAACCACCGGACCGGGGCGACCACTGGCAGCCAGATAAAAAGCTTTTTTAATTGTCTCAGGAATATCCTCGGCACGCTTGACTAAAAAGCTGTGCTTAACGATTGGGCGAGAGATTCCCACCATATCGGTTTCCTGGAACGCGTCACCACCGATCAGGTGACTCTGCACCTGGCCGGATAAAACCACTATTGGGATCGAATCCATATAGGCGGTGGCAATACCAGTGATCGCATTGGTGGCACCGGGGCCGGAAGTGACGAGCACTACCCCAGGCTTACCCGTTGCGCGGGCATAACCATCCGCCGCATGGGTTGCCGCCTGTTCATGTCGAACCAGGATATGAGGCACCTTGCAGGTTTGAAAAAGTGCATCGTAAATATGTAGAACCGCACCGCCCGGATAACCGAAGATATACTCAACACCCTCGTCTTCCAACGCCCGTGCGACCATTTCGCCGCCAGATAACATCTCCACTGCATAACCCTCAGCTAATGTTAGAAAAGAACACATGAGAATGTAACAAACTCAAAGCTATGCCAGTTAACAACAGCTAACAACCAAACGGCTAGCAGCAATTACTTTGGGAGGATACAAACCTCACAACCAACCAGTGTCTCCCTATCATAAGCCTCATTCCCAAAAATCTGGGGCATAAGGTCTGGGGACAACACCGGGCGATAATGCCATTGGACGGTTGATACCATCAGTGCCAAGCAGCTCTTTTGCATCAAAGTCTGCTTTGGCGGCATTCTCGCAACACAGGTCGTGTGTCTGCAGAGTGAAGGGAGCGTCCCGCAGTCGATACCGGTAAGTAACGACTCGACGCTAATATCGGCTACCGGTAAGTAACCCATATCGGCCATCTACTTTCTAGGTGATCAATTCTGAATGAAGATCGAAGAATGTCAACTATTTGACCACTATAAAGTAACGGCTATATCGTTAAAATTGTCTCATTTCTCATTAAAATTAGCACTACGTCCTTTCTAATCAGGGGTTCTTTGCCATACTTGAGGCTATTAATTTGACTGAAACAGAAGAACCCTGGCGATGAATAACGGTTTTTTACCTATCCAAGCGCTGATTTTTCTCTTTGGCCTGTCTGCTTCCTTGACCCTGCAAGCAGTCCCCCAAGGCCACTACCGCTGGATCGATGAAAGTGGGACTGTACAATATTCTGACCGCCCTCCAGAAGGGATTAAGTCTGAATTTATCAAGTTCTCCAGTGGAGGAAAGAGTTCCAAAGCCAATAGTGCCAATACTGAAGAGGCCAAGAAAGAGCCAAAGATCCACGACGAAATGGAAATGCTGCCCCCAAAAGATCCCAAACTCTGTCAACAGGCCCAAAGCAATCTGCAAGCACTACAAGCCGCAAGGATTCGTATTACCGAACCCGACGGCAGCAAACGCATCATCACTGAGGAAGAAAAAGAAGATCAGAGAGAAAATGCGCGGAAATTTATCAAGCTACACTGCGAATAAATAACATTATTGATAGTTTGCTTGATAGTTTGCTTGATAGTTTTCCTGATAGCTTGCCCGGCAGAATAAATTTACTCACTCTGCTGCTCATACCCCACATAGCGTTGAGAATACGCCCATAGCCCCGAATGGCACTGACTTAAGGGCAGCGCTGTTAACGGCTTGCGACTGTAGTATCCCGCCGCCACCCTCGGTAGTCACTACCCTCACTCGGTTGGAACCCCACGCTCTTGTGAGGGTAGTGACTACCGAGGGTGGCTAGACTGTGCGGTATCTGGGTACCACCGGAGTAGCTGTTCGCAATGCAAGGCCCGCTAAAGGGCGTGGGGTTTCAACCGATAATGGGCTATTTTGGGCGTTGCATTGCGAACAGCGGGTTTAATGCTCCTTAGTTATAGCCTTAAGTCAGTACCATTCCCCATAGACCCACCTTATCTAAAGGCAGGGCAAATCTAAACCTTAAACTCAATCTGGTCAGTTTCTGTATTTAGCTGGCTTTTAATCACACTTCCCGGTATAAATTTACCCTGTAAAATTTCCTGTGCGAGCGGGTTTTCCAAATGCTGTTGAATAGCCCGTTTCAATGGCCGTGCACCATAGACAGGATCAAAACCAATGTTGGCCAGTTTATCCATTACCTCTTCACTGATATCCAATTGCAATTCACGCTCTTGTAAACGCAGGTTTAATAGTGCTAATTGAATTTTTGCAATGCCTTGAATTTGCTCTTTCGCCAATGGATGGAATACCACGGTTTCATCGATACGGTTGATAAATTCCGGACGGAAATGATCGCCTACCACGTCCATCACCGATCGTTTCATGGCTTCGTAGTGACTCTCTCCCACCAGTTTCTGAATCAGCTCAGATCCAAGATTTGAGGTCATAACGATAACCGTATTGCGAAAATCTACCGTACGACCCTGACCATCGGTCAAACGACCATCTTCTAATACTTGCAATAAAATATTAAACACATCGGCGTGAGCCTTTTCCACTTCATCCAATAACACTAGCGAGTAGGGGCGGCGGCGTACTGCTTCTGTTAGATAACCACCCTCCTCATAACCTACATAACCGGGAGGCGCACCAATTAATCGAGCCACCGAATGCTGCTCCATAAACTCCGACATATCGATACGAACCATAGCTTCTTCGCTATCAAACAGAAAGGAGGCCAGGGCTTTACAGAGTTCAGTTTTACCAACACCGGTAGGCCCCAGAAAAAGAAATGAGCCATTAGGCCGATTGGGATCGGACAATCCAGCCCGCGAACGACGCACCGCATTAGACACTGATTCCACCGCTTCACGTTGACCGATTACGCGCTCGCTTAAAGAGTCTTCCATATGCAATAATTTATCGCGTTCACCTTCTAGCATTTTTGAAACCGGAATCCGCGTCCAACGAGAAACAACCTCCGCAATTTCTTCATCGGTGACTTTATTACGCACCAAAGTCATTTCCATCATTGCTGCCTGGCCGGCCATATCCAGTGTTTTTTCCAGCTCAGGAATCACACCATACTGTAACTCAGACATGCGGGTTAGATCACTTGAACGGCGTGCGGACTCCAATTCAAGACGGGCCTGTTCCAGATCACTTTTAATTTGTTGAGTCCCTTGCAGGGCCGCCTTTTCCGCTTTCCAGATTTCTTCCAAGTCGGCAAATTCACGCGATGCTTTTTTAATATCACGATCCAATATCGCCAGTTGTTTCCTGGCCGCATTATCGGTATCTTTTTTAACCGCTTCCCGCTGGATTTTTAATTGAATCAGGCGACGCTCGAGTCGGTCCATATCCTCCGGTTTGGAATCTATTTCCATCCGAATACGACTGCCCGCCTCATCAATCAGGTCAATGGCTTTATCGGGTAACTGACGATCAGTGATGTAGCGTTGTGACAATTTAGCGGCGGCGATAATAGCCGAATCGGTAATATCAACACCGTGATGTACCTCGTAGCGCTCTTTTAAACCTCGCAGTATGGCAATGGTATCCTCTTCGCTGGGCTCATCCACCAACACTTTTTGGAAGCGTCGCTCCAAAGCCGCATCTTTTTCCAAATACAGACGATATTCATCCAGAGTGGTCGCACCAACACAATGTAGTTCGCCACGGGCCAGTGCAGGCTTTAACATATTACCTGCATCCAGTGAACCCTCCGATTTACCAGCACCCACCATGGTATGAAGTTCATCGATAAATAAAATAATACGACCTTCCTGCTTCGACAATTCATTCAGCAGTGCTTTTAAACGCTCCTCGAATTCTCCACGGTATTTTGCCCCTGCCAATAACGAACCTAAATCCAGTGACAACAGCCGCTTATCTTTCAATCCTTCCGGCACTTCACTATTAATAATGCGTTGCGCCAAACCTTCAACAATGGCGGTTTTACCCACGCCAGGCTCACCAATTAACACCGGGTTATTTTTAGTACGGCGCTGCAAAACCTGCACAGTGCGGCGAATTTCATCATCGCGTCCAATCACCGGATCCAGTTTCCCCGCTTCCGCCATAGCCGTTAAATCGATGGTGTATTTGTCTAGTGCCTGGCGGGACTCTTCAGCGGCAGGATCGTCAATAGCCTCACCACCGCGAATACTATCGATCGCCTTTAGCAGAGATTGTTTGTTGACACCGGCATCAATTAACAACTGACTGACCGAAGTATTGGCATCCAACATAGCCAACACCACGACTTCACAGGAGACATAGGCATCGTTATTTTGTTGTGATACTTTATCGGCAAGGTTTAGCACACGGCCCATATCGTCGGACATATGAATATCACCCGCCGTGCCCTGAACTGTTGGCAAGGCTTTTATATCCTGATTAATCGCTTCGTTCAGACCCGAAATATTAGCGCCAGCCTGACGCAGTAATGGGCGTACCGACGCATTTTTTTGTTGGAGTAAAGCGGATAATAGATGTAGCGGATCAATGTAATTATGGTCCTTGCCCAGCGCTAATGACTGAGCGTCAGACAGCGTAAGCTGCAGCTGATTGGTCAGACGATCGATTCGCATTGACTATAATACCTCTAAACTTCTATTTTGCATCATTAATAAAGCATCAACATAGTAGTTCATTAATAGGGTCAAATAGGAAAAATTCAAGGGAGTCTGTCATGGACACCCATTAACTGAATTGATTTAAGAGTCTTGTTGACATAGCTTTTATGCCTGTCCTGGCTCATCTGCGTAAGCCATGATAGCAGTCGGCGTGCTGGGTGTGAGTTTAATAATTTTAGGTTTCATGTAGAACAACAATGGCAAAAAAAATACTAAAGTTAACAAAATCGGCTAGGGGGTGGATTAGTGACATCAAGTAGCAAAGGTCAATCTAATGCCAAGAACTTTCAGCAGGCGCTGCACAGTATCCCATCTCGGCTGTCCGTCAAACGCCGTGTACAAGCTTTCGCGATTAAGCCCAGTGTCTTCTGCAATTTTGGCAACGCCTTTATGTTTAACAACGAATCCCAGCGCAGTGATAAATGTTGCGGGGTCATCATCCTGATAGGCCTCTGCAAGATATTCGGATATCTCTGCGTCCGTGTGCAGCATTTCAATTGGATTAAATGGTTTTGGTTTCATGTCTCAGCCCTCCAGCTCATTAAGGATTTTTTTGGCTCGACGAATATCCCGCTGTTGGCTAGATTTATCGCCGCCGTTGAGCAAAATAATCAATCGTCTATCACGGATAGTAAAATACACGCGGTAGCCCTTGCCCACGAAAATACGCATCTCACTCACGCCATCACCGACAGGCTCAACATCGCCAAGGTTGCCGTTGCTGGCTCGGATAAGACGCGTAGTAATGGCCTTAGCAGCTTGTCGATCTTTCAGTTTTGCAGCCCATTTGCTAAAAACTTCCGTTGTTGTGATTTCGTATTCCATGACCTGATTGTAGCCTGAAGACTACAAATGTCAAGATATTTATATATGCATTTGGTTTCATGTGGCAAAGAAAAAACTGAAATCCATCGCCAAAGTGAGCCAGCAAGCCGCCGAGTTGCTGCAATTGTTAGCAAGACTCAAGACGGCTGATGAAAACGGCTATTGCTCGTGTGTGACCTGTGGAGTGACTAGACACTACAAAGACAGAATGCAGGGCGGGCACTTTATCAGTCGTGTACGGACAGCGACACGATTGCTGGAGGAAAACATACATCCACAATGTGCCTATTGCAACGGCCCACTAAAAAGCAATCCAGTGGCCTACACGCTATTTATGATTGATACCTACGACAGGGAGTTTGTCGATGAATTAGAAATCCTAAAGCACCAAACAAAAAAATGGTCCCGGTTTGATTTGGAGTGTGAGATCAGTGTATTAAGAGAAAGAATCAAAGAGCAGGAAGCCAGGGTAGTAGGGGTGGCGGCGTGAGAAAAAAATCAATAAAATATCTCAATAGCCGGTTTAAGCGGTATTTAGATAATGGATTTTTATTGGATAACGGTTGTACGGCCACTGGTATTGAGACTCCCCGCCATAAGCGCACCAAGGACCCCCACACCAGATTGGCCAGTCGAAAACTATCCGCCCAAGCCAAACTGCTACGGAATGCCAAAAACAATAATGCAGCCGCCTTGAGTACATTAACGGGATTTCTTGCCACTCAAATCCATGCCTATGGCCAAAAGGCGGGCTGGCAGTTACGGGGCAGACAAAAGAACTTTGCCAAGATAGTTCTTCACCCTTATGTAGTTGGTCGCCCCATGGGGAAGCGTGAAGCGGCAAAGACGATGGGAATTTGTCGAGCGGCCTTTGTGAAAAACTGGCGCGTTAAAATTAAAGCCGTTGAACCCTGGGTAAAACAATGGGCAGCCGAAATAGGGCAGAAGCCAGCTATTTAGCCTTTCAGTATTCCAAAACCTTATCAGTATCAGGCTGACAGGCGACACCCAAATATGCAAAAATAGGCCTGTCTTATAAATTTAATAATATTCTGGTATTTATAAAATGGACGCAACAACCAAGATAATGTGCAAGCCTGAAGACTGTGACCATTGGAGGCTCCATGAGGAGGGTATGGTAACATGGAACAAATGGGCTGAAGATAGGCTAAGCGAAGAAGAACGGCAGGCGCTAGAAAACAAAAATGTCGTGCTCCCTCCACTTAACCAGATTATAAATTTTGAAGATGTAGAATTTAAGAACCGGGTTGATTTTAAGCGATTTATATTTCCTGATAATACCACCTTTCAGGGGGCAACCTTTTCCGGCTTGGTCCAGTTTGAGGGGGCAACCTTTTCCGGCTGGGCCCAGTTTGATGGGGCAACCTTTTCCGACTGGGCCACCTTTAGTGGGGCAACCTTTTCCGACTGGGCCACCTTTAGTGGGACAACCTTTTCCAGCTCGGCCGACTTTGGAAGTGTCAAATTCTATTCAAAAACAGATTTTGAGGGCTGTTCCTTTAGCATCGCCCCCGCCTTTCACCAAGCCACGTTACACGAAGATACCAATTTCCGTAAATGCATATTCAAAAAGGGCGGAGATGATCCAGGCGCTAACGAAAGAGCGTGGCGTACCTTAAAAGTAGCGATGAACAAAACACATAACCATCAAATGGAGCTTGAGTTTTTTGGTTACGAATTAGATGAAAGACGAAAGGGATTTAGTATGAAGACGTGGGAGGGCTTGTCACAAACACTGCCCATCCTTGTGTACAAAATCATCTCGGGTTATGGCAGAAGCTATTCGATTCCTTTCTTTTGGCTAATTGTAGTCATTGCTTGTTTTGGTGGGGCCTACTCGTTTATAACCACAACGGACTGGGCACACGCTTATAGCTTTTCACTAACCAATACCATTCCCTTGTTAAAAGCTAGCAAAGAAACGACCGAAGCTATCGGTGCAATAACACCCGCAGTGGAGTGGATGATGTCCATTCAAAGCATTGTCGGCGTGATTTTGGTGTTTCTTATTGGTTTAGGACTTCGCAATAAATTTGGTATTAAATAAGGGTGCTGGTAGGATTGTTTCAAGTGCTGGTCAAATAAACAGGCTGTACGTATTGACATGTGTTGTCCCATCTCTGTAAGGTGTCTTTAGCTCGTATTGTAAACCTCCCCTAATTAGTTACACACATAATTAGGGGAGGTTTACAATTCCTAGTGAAAAGGACAAAGAGCAGTCAGTGGGTGAGCACCAGGAAATGACCTGGGCTCAACGACTTAAGCGCGCGTTTAGCCTATGTGGCAAAATATCAAACAATTGCTGCATAGCCCCATCAGGAATGGGCAACTTTTGCCGTATTCTGCTGGCTGGCAAGGTATTCCTCATAGCTACCCTGGAAATCAATCAGTTGTTGATCTTTGATTTCAATCACTCGAGTGGCCAGTGAAGAGACAAACTCACGATCATGACTGACAAAGATCAATGTACCCTCATAATGTTCCAGTGCCAGATTTAAAGCTTCAATGGCTTCCATATCCAGATGATTAGTGGGTTCATCCATCAGCAAGACATTGGTATCCATCATCATCAACTTGCCAAATAACAGCCGATTTTTCTCACCACCGGAACAGACTTTAACCTGTTTTTTGAAATCGTCCGAAGAAAACAACAACCGCCCCAGCGTGGCCCGTACGATTTGATCGTCGTGGCTAGGTTTACGCCACTGGCTCATCCAGTCAAATAAATTCAGCTCACCGTTGAAATCAATGCTGCTATCCTGGGGGCAATATCCTAAGGTGGCATTTTCTGCCCATTGTATTTTTCCACCATTGGCGGTCAGTTCACCCATCAGACAACGGAGAAAGGTGGTTTTACCCGCGCCATTTTCACCGATCACTGCCAGGCGGGCACCTGCCTCCAATATCATGTTACCGTCGTTGAATAGAGGCTCACTCTCATAAGAGTGACTGAGTTGTTCCAGAACCAACGCTTGGCGATGCAGTTTTTTATCCTGTTTAAAGCGGATATAGGGGCTGACCCGACTGGATACTTTGATTTCATCCAATTGTATTTTTTCAATACGCTTAGCTCTTGAAGTCGCCTGTTTAGCCTTTGACGCATTGGCCGAAAAACGGCTAACAAATTGTTGTAGATCGGCGATCTGAGCAGACTTCTTGGCATTTTGTGACTGCAGGCGTTCGCGAGCCTGGGTAGACGCTATCATAAAATCATCGTAGTTACCGGGGTATACCCGCAGTTCACCATAGTCGATATCAGCCATATGCGTGCAAACGGCATTGAGAAAGTGTCGATCGTGAGAAATAATCACCATAGTGCTGTTGCGTTCATTAAGCACTATTTCTAACCAGCGAATCGTGTCTATATCCAGGTTGTTGGTCGGCTCATCCAACAGCAAAATATCTGGGTCAGAGAACAGCGCTTGCGCCAGCAATACTCGCAGCTTCCAGCCAGGAGCAACCTCGCTCATTGGGCCATAATGTAATCCTTGGGCAATACCTGCCCCCATTAGTATCTCACCGGCACGGCTTTCGGCGCTGTAACCGTCCATTTCTGCAAATCGGGTTTCCAGTTCAGCAGCTTTCATGCCGTCTTCTTCTGACATTTCCGCTAAAGAATAGATACGATCCCGCTCCTGCTTAACTTGCCACAGTTCCTCGTGACCCATGATCACGGTGTCAACCACGTTGTATTCTTCAAATGCAAACTGGTCCTGCTGTAATGTACCCAAGCGCTCGTTCGGGGTGATTGAAACATTGCCCGAGGTCGGCAGCAGGCTGCCATCCAATATTTTCATCAAGGTGGATTTACCACAGCCATTGGCGCCAATCAGGCCGTAGCGATTACCATCGCCGAATTTAACTGAAATATTTTCAAATAATGGCTTGGCACCAAACTGCATGGTGATGTTAGCTGTGGAGATCAATGGGATATTCCTGAAAGATTACAAATAAAGGGGTTAAATTTTAATGGTACTTACTTAAGGCTAAATAGCTAAGGAGCCTTGAGCCCGGAGCCATGAACCCGCTGTCCTTAAGATAAGTGCCATTCGGGTTATAAACCTAAGTTAATCCGTTGAATCTAAACGGAGGCGTACTATAGAGATTTGTGGCCGTGGCGTCGAGTTAAACTGTACATAAATTATTCACAGTTGAGCGTCATGGTTTTTATATACCCAAAAGCTAATGACTAATATTTCATAAACCAATACTCAAGGCTGCTTTCTTAGCATATCAGCAATCAAAAAAGCCAACTCTATACTTTGTTGCGCATTCAATCTTGGGTCGCAAGTTGTCTCGTAGTTAACGTTCAAATAATCTTCTGATATTTCTTGGGCTCCTCCAGTACATTCTGTTACATTTTGACCTGTAAGTTCAATATGAATCCCACCTGGAATGGTGCCTTCAGACCAATGTACCTGGAAAAAACGTTTAATTTCTGAAAGTATATCGTCAAATTTTCGAGTTTTATATTTTGTGTTTGAAGTATAGGTGTTGCCATGCATGGGATCACAACTCCACAAGACTTTCCTCCCATCCTTTTGAATTGTCCTTATTAGTTCCGGTAGATATTGTCCTACTTTGTCTGCGCCAAAACGGGCGATTAATGTGATTCTTCCCCACTCATTTTCAGGATTAAGGACATCTAAAATTTTTCGCATTGTATCTAATTCGTGGTTTGGCCCGATCTTGATACCTATAGGGTTTTTTACACCTCGGAAAAATTCAACATGCGCACCATCCAATTGTCTTGTTCGATCTCCGATCCAAAGCATATGGGCACTACAATCATACCAATCTCCAGTTATAGAATCTCTCCTGGTCAATGCTTGCTCATATTCAAGTATTAAGGCTTCATGCGACGTATAATATTGAACATGGTTGAGCTCAGGCGTGTTGTCGGGGTCAAATCCGATCACTTCCATAAATTTTAGTGCCTGATCGATTTGGTTTGCAAGAGTTTCATATTTCTCGCCCTGTTTCGATTCTTTTACAAATTCCTTATTCCATCTATGTATATGATGAAGGGCTGCAAAACCTCCTTTTGTGAAGGCTCTTGCTATATTTAAAGTCGAAGCCGATCTAAAATAACCTTCCAGCAAATTTCCAGCCTTGGGAATTCTAGCCTCCATTGTTACGGCAGCTCTGTTAACCATATCCCCACGATAGCTCGGATATTCTTTCCCATTTATAATTTCTGTCGGATTAGATCTTGGCTTTGCATATTGCCCTGCAACTCTTCCTAACTTTATAACAGGTTTTTCTCCGGCATAGGTGAGTATGACTGCCATCTGAAGTATGACTTTAAGATTTTCTCGAATTATCGGTGCGGTACAATGGCGAAATTCTTCTGCACAATCTCCTGCTTGCAATAAAAAGGCTTTTCCTTGGGCGGCTTCCGCAAGGGATTTTTTTAAAGTCCGAATCTCGCCAGCAAAAACTAAAGGAGGAAGAACACTAATACTTTCAATGACTTCAGCTAGTTCTTGTTGATTTGGCCAGTCCGGCTGTTGCTTAACAGGAAAGTTTTTCCAAGAAGTTTTGTCCCAATTCGACTGAAGATTATCCATTGTTTTTAAAACCTCGAAATTAGATTATTGAGATTTTGATATATTTTTTCTTTCAATAAAAGCGGTTTTATTCCTATGTTAGAGTTTCAGGAAGAGCATTAGATCAGACAATTCAACACTATCGCTCCGGGCCTGCAGGACAATTGACACGGTGGCCGGTCGCAAGCTTGTTGGTGTTTGCGGCGTTTTTAGCGAGGACTGTCTGAGCGCAGCGAGTTCCGCAGCAGCCGCAAAGACCAACAAGCTTGCGACCGGCCACCGTGTACATCCTCCTGCAGGCCCGGGGTGCTCACGCTGAATTTTTTGTTATAACCTTCTCGCTGAAACTCTAAACTCTAGTTCCTATGATAACTTTAATTTTTAGCATGTAAGGAAATAGTTCTTCAGTATCAAGTAGAATTGTCACCGGACCCGAATGGCACTGACTTAAGGGCAGCGCTGTTAACGGCTTGCGACGGTAGTATCCCGCCGCCACCCTCGGTAGTCTAACCCCTCACTCGGTTGGAACCCCACGCCCTGGTGAGGAGTTAGACTACCGAGGGTGGCTAGACTGTGCAGTATCCGGGTACCACCGGAGTAGCTGTTCGCAATGCAAGGCCCGCTAAAGGGCGTGGGGTTCCAATCGATAATGGGCCTTGCATTGCGAACAGCGGGTTCAAAGCGCCTCAGTTATAGCCTTAAGTAAGCGCCATTCTTATCGGACCCTCGCTATTTAATATTACATCCATATGAGCTCCGCATTCCCCAGAAGAAATTTTTAATCCTATCCTATTGAACGCGTTAATCCGTAAATTGTACAGATATTTTTCTCTAGTTAAGCCTGCCTCCTACTTGGCAGCTGGAAGAATTGCAATCACATTAGGAGGTTGTGCGAGGCCATATTTAAAACGCGTACTTGATGGATAGAGTCAGGGATTGCTCTGGTTGAGCAAGTGGTGAATTAGCTACTTCATCGCTGATATCTGCAATACCGATAGCTGATGAAATAGTCCAGTAATCATTCCATTTGTACTGGGCTTGTATTGTTAGTGATGCCAATTCCGGTTCATCGACTACATAGGCTAGTAAACTCATTGACAAGTTATCATTCCAATAGGTTTTACGCCAGCCCATGGTCAGGGTTATTGACTCATTGAATTCAGTATTATCCAGCTCCCTGATCAACCAGACGCCGGCATTGATATTGTGATTATTGCTGGTGACATATTCAAGACCGGCGGCAAAATCGAGCCTGTCGGTTGTGTTGTTGGATAGTGCAACCAGCTGCTTTTGCTTGTATGCCAAATCAAATTTCATTAACAGGCGACCACGCGCGATGGAGCTGCTTAATCCGAGAAAATCAAAATTTTCAACGGCTAATTGCAGTATAGTGTTCTGTAGGGTGGGAACCGGTGTATTGTTATATAGCCTGGCATACATCAGACTGACATCTGCCCCCGGCCAGTTATATTTGATTCTACCACCCCATTCAGAGCCGGTTGACCATGCGATATCACCCGGTTCATGGCTAA
The DNA here is from genome assembly GCA_036443315.1 of Pseudomonadales bacterium. GTDB lineage: Bacteria > Pseudomonadota > Gammaproteobacteria > Pseudomonadales > Dasaniaceae > Oceanicoccus. Next base: position 6,775 of record JAZFYA010000132.1, on the reverse strand, counting down.
AGCGGTCTGTGCGAGCTTTTGGTAAATAGAATAATTGTGTTTGTATACGTTTAAAATAACATTCTGATTGCAGCATGGTTTGTGACAAACGAATATTATTGAAATCAGTTAATAATTGTTCGGTGTAATCGAATGGAGTCACTATATCAACCGCGAAAGTGCCTTCCACTTCGCCCCAGATTAATTGTTGCTTACCGAGCTTATGAGCACAGGCTCCTTGGCTGTATTGTACCCAGGCTTGTTGCTCCTTGAAGTCGCTATAAGCTTGGTCGCGTTGTTGAGCCTGACGGTCGTTGCTCCAAAAACGACTGAGCTTGCCATCCAGGTGGGTGTACCAGCCTTCTGCCACCGCGTATTCATATTCCAGTCGCGCCATTGAGCGTTGTAACAGGGTACCTTCATCCGTTACCGTGTGGCTATATTCCAGTGTGTATTTGAAGCCATCACGCCAGTTATTCTTTTGTTGCTGCTGGTGCTGCTGCTTGCCTTGCTGAAAGAAGACCTCTTGTTCAACAGTATAATCGTCCTCTAGTAGCAAGTCGTCGGCAGCATTGGCATTGAGCATCAGCGCTATCAATAACAAACTGGTGATATAACGGGTAATGTGCATTTATTTGACAAACTTTCGTAACTTTTTCAGTTCTTTTTCACGGTAGGCAAAGTCTGTCAGCGTGCGTTGCGTAAGAAATTCCTGGTCGATATCCACTCCCAATGCAATCTCGGAGGTTTTCATATTGGATAAACGCTGGGTTTTCATATTCATAACCGTCACATCACGTGCCAACCATAAGCCATTAATCTGCTGAATATTCTTAAATATAATGCGTTTGTATGGCTTGCCTTGTTTATCGAAGTTTTGCAATTTCAGAGGGATAAATCTTTCTTTATCAATCCATAACAGTATTTTGCTGTAATTAGTTTTTTTAAGTCGTGCTGGTTTTGGCTTGGCTTCAATAACCCAAACTTGGTTGCCCGCATAAAGCCCTTCCTGCAATATTTGATAGTAGTATTCATCAGTTTTGCCGGATTCCATATCTTCAGTAGTAAATTCCGAACCGAATAAAGCAGTAGGTTCGCGATCCTCACCCGTACCGCTGGCCATGCGCTTAACCTTGCCTAATGCCGATAGATATAGCCAAGATTCGGTATCTTTGCTGACATCATCATAGCTGTAGGTGAGCATGCCGATTCCCCTTTCACTGGCAGGCTCCAGCAAAATAGAAACAGATTGACTGTCTTTTTTATTGCTGCCAAGCTGTCTAGAAATAGATTCCAGTACTTTTACCCTTGGTGTTTCTACACAGGTGATAGTGGATTGCTTTTTACCAAATTTGCAGCTCGACAGACGTGATTTGCTGAGTGTGGAATCAGCAACATTACGTTCTCTTTGGTCTACCTGTTCCATGATGGCGCGGGCATCATCGGCGAGACTAAGGCCAGAGAAACTAAAAAATAAGGATAGCAATATTAATCGATATTGAGTCATGATTTTTTCATTGTGTTCAGGCAGGAATTGCCTCTGTCTGTTTATGCAAATAACGGCGGCGACCTAAATCCGGTCTCAGCCATTTGAATAAGGCGGGCAACAACAGCAGATCAGATGACAGGGCAACGAAAATGGCCATTGAGCCAAAGATGCCGGTTTTTGCCAGCCCCAGATAATTTGAAAAAGCCAGTACAGAAAAACCAACACCCAGAATTAGGGTCGTAAAACTGACAGCTTGTCCAACTTCACGAATAGTACTTTTTATTGCCTTGTCTACATCGCCATGTTGAAACCAGGCATCACGATAATGAGCAATAAAATGAATCGTGTCATCCACCGCAATACCGATAATTAATGGCGCAATAACCAGCGTATCGGTATCCAATGGTACACCAATTAAGCCCATCAAACCAAAAGTGAAGAAAGCGGGTAGCAGATTGGGCAGCATGGAAATCAGTCCGGCCTGTACCGAGCCCAATGTTACCATCATCAAAATGGTGATAATCATTAATGCAAAGCTAAAGCTTTTGATTTGTGTCCAGCTAATTTTATCTATCAACTTCATTAACAATGCCAATGAACCGGTTGCGTTTAATTCCATCTCAGGATATTTGCTTTTTAATGGTGCGAACAATCGGTTGATATCCTGCTGTATTGCGTTAAAGAAATGAGCGTATTCATAAGAACCGGCATTTTTTAACTGTAGTGAGATATGGGTCTTGCTGTAGTCATCACTAACCAGGTTGCGCCTGTCTGTCGGGTTGGCAGTATCAAACAGATAAATATATTGTGCCGTCAGACGCGCATCGTCAGGAATGCGTTTGAATGCCTCACGACCTTCGTTCATAATCTTGTTGGTGTCTTTCACAAAGTCTGCCAACGAAAAAGTTTTGATTACGTGTTGCGGATAGTTTTGCTCTACATGACGTTGTAATGCCTCGATAGTTTTTAATACTGCTGGGTCTTTTACTGCATCTGTTTGCTTGAAATTGAGCATAAATTCCATACTCTGACTGCCCATCATATTTTTGTCGACGATGTCATGGGCAATCCGAATAACACTGCCTTCACGCACAAGCTCTACAAAATTTGAATCTACCTTGACTTGCGAGGTGCCATAAACAAATAGGGCAAAAATAGCCATATATACAAATACGATGGTTCTGGGTGCCTTATTCACAAAACCCGGAATATGGCTTAGTAGCTGTTGTAACCAGTGTATTTTATTATGCTGTTTTATTTTAGCGACTGTTTTATTTCTTTTGTCTTCATTACTGCTAGTTTTATTATGGTAAGGATGCCAAATATCCAGTAGTACCGGCAATACAAAAATGGTTAATATAAATGCCATACCCACACCCACTGTCGACATAACACCAAAAGTGCTGATTTGTGGAATATCACTAAGCATTAGTGCAGACATGCCTGCCATCGTGGTAATGGTGGTTAAAAATATTGGCAAGCCGGTTTTGCGATAGGCCATGGTCATGGCCTGCTGGTGCGAATGTTGCGCCCGACGATAAAAAATATAGGTGCTGAGCACATGGACACAATCGGCAATACCAACCGCCAATATCAGCATAAAGGTAAGATTAACCATGGTAGACATAGCAATGCCAAGCCAGCTGGTCATGCCTATAGTCCAGAAGGCGGAACCGGCTATCACAACAACTGACCAGACTACTGCACTGAATGAACGAAATAAAATCCAAAGCAGGCCCATAATTATCATCACCATGATTGATAATAAGACGATGTCACGCAGCATGGAATTTAGGAAAAATTCCATCAATGGTGCAGTGCCGATATAGTAAAATTCGAAATGGCTATATTGCGGTTTTTCAGCGATTTGCCGTAATTGCGTCATGAAATCCAGGTATTCAGTCATTTGCATATCCTGGTATTGAAGGGTTTCAATTTCAGCGCTGCTATCAACCGTCATTTCTGTATCAATGTCAAAGCTGTCATCTGCTAGCAGATTGGTTTCATCAACTGCCTGATTATTAAATGTATTTTCAACCGGAATAGTACCGAAGTCGGTTTTAAGACGAATGCCAGCATACTGGAAATCTTTGGAATAATAGGCCAGTTCAAAATTGTCCTGGGTTTTGGCAATATCGCGGCGTGCTTCACGCTCTGCTTTTGTTTGCGGAAAATCATCGGCAAGCAGTTTTTTTGTAATCAGGGTGTCACCATCTGCCAGCTGATAACGCCCGTTAAACAAGCTATCGATACGTTCAATGCGCATCAACAAGTTTTGTTCATCTTGCTGCTTGTTTAAACCGACTCGCGCATTATCCAGCTCGGTATACAGGGCTCGCAGGGTTTTCAGGGATTGTTCTGAAAAAACATCCCCATCTTTTGCGCGATAAACGATATAAACACCGTCATCACTACCAAATTGACTACGGAATTTATCCAATGCTACTGTGGCGGGATCGTCGTCCTGGAACCAGGATTCTAGCGACATATCCATGGTAAAACGCGTTATCATGCCGGTTGTCATAAAGGCAGTGGTTATTAAAAATAGACTTAATACCCACCAGCGCCAGGGTAACAGGCGTTGCGGAGCCAGTTCAAAAAAATGGTTAAAACGTTCCAGGATAGAGTGCATTTTTTCGGTTCTTGTAGGGTTCGCTTGCCTGTATGAGTGATGATACCAGACCAGCTGGTCGGTGTGTCCATATTATTGTTTGCGTTTTTATGAGAAATGTGGGGCTATAAACATACCCAAAGCGATTGAAATTTAGGTTTTAGAGTGCGTCCCTTTTTGTCTATGGCAAGTTGTTTATGGCAAGGCGTTTGAACGCAGGAATATGTCAATATTTCAAGTTCAAACAACGCAGCCATGGGCAAAAAGGGGCGTGCTATAACACCTAAATTTCAATCGCTTTGGGTATTAACAAGGAACGTGTTCCAGCAGCTCAAAAAGTAATATACCTATAAAGAGATACTGAAATGAATTCCATCCTTTGGACATAGACGCTGTATCCATGCAATATTCCTCAGGATGACATTCGTCAGTTCAGTCTAATTACGTAATAAATAAATTGGGAATTTATACGATCACAAAGTGGCGCGCTACAGCGGTGATAAGCGGACAAGATGTCCGACAACTACACCGCTAAGTTAAATCGTTTAAAAATACAAGACCTGGCCCTCTTCTCCGTATTGGCTACACCGGCCTGCTAGGGTCGCGCACTGAAAAAATTTATTCCTGTTGAATTTTAAATGCCTTAAAGGATGCCGTAAGTTCATCGGCCAGTTTTGCCAATTTTCCTGCATCTTTTGCCGTTAGCTCCGATCCCGACAAGGTTCCCTCAGACACCTCGACAATAGTTGTTATATTGTGGTTAATCTCCCCCGCCACCGTAGATTGCTCTTCCGATGCTGCGGCAATTTGTTCATTCATCGTTCTAATAAGATCGATATTGCTGGTAATTGTCCCCAGGGATTCGCTGGTACTCTGAGCTTGTTCAACATTGATATTAGCTTGTTCTTTAACACCCCCCATCACTTGCACTGCTTCTTGAGTTGTGGCTTGCAGGCTTTGGATAATCTCATCGATCTCCTTGGTTGATTGCATGGTCTTGCTAGCCAAATTTCTTACTTCGTCTGCAACAACGCTAAACCCCCTCCCCTGTTCACCTGCTCTGGCAGCCTCAATAGCAGCATTTAAAGCGAGCAGATTAGTTTGTTCCGCAATATTGCCTATCACCGACAACACCGATCCAATGTGATCGGCATTCACCTCCATATGTGCCATGACTTTAACCGCCGAATCTGTTTCCTCCAGCATTTTTTGCCCGATTTGTTTCGATTCTAAAACGGCCTGATTTCCCTGGATAGCAGCATTTCCTGCACTATTTGCGGCATCCGCCGCGCCACTTGCGTTTTTAGCTATATCTTGTACGGTTGCCACCATCTCCGCCATTGCCGTGGCTGCGTGAGCTGCCTGGGTATGCTGCTTAACAATACCCTCTGCGGTGCCTTGTGTCGCCGACACCAATCCCTTTGCACTCACCCTTAGCTCATTTGATATATGGTAAATACTTTGTATAGCCTTGGAAAATTGTGTTGTTAAGCGGTTGACAGCAGTAGCGATTTGATCAATTTCATCGCTTCCCTGGCACTCTAGTTTATGACAAAGGTTACCATCGGCAATATCGCTAATAGTGGCGGTTATAGACGCTATTTTCCCACCGATAGTTTTGCGATAAACAACGCTCATCAGGCCGACACAAAGACCTAGGGCCAATATCAGTGCTAAAACGATTTTGTTTGATAGTGCTATACCATGGGCAATTATTGCTTCCACATTGGTGCTTACCTCTAACACGCCCCGCACATCGCCCAAGCGCCAGTCATTTTTTGGCGTATCCGCACGGCTGTTGTGGCAGCTAACACAAGCTTCGGCGACCATTTTATCGGCAATGGCTACGCGTACAAACAACTGCTCACCTATCTGTTCATTACTTGAATAAACCTTATCCGGATTATTGACTAGATAGCGCCAGGCTTCCTTACCAAAGTCGTCTAGCTGACGATTCTTTCTATTGGGAAAAGGATAACCGCTGTAGAGCTTAATTTGTACACCCCCCTCTGAAAGCTGTCTACTCAAATCGTGTATCATCGTTGCAGGCAAGGGAATCCGATCTGCCTGCCCCTTGTAATCATAAGATGCTTGAATTTGCGATTGGCTGATAACGGGTTTAACCACATTCTTGGTATAGTAAGCTCGAATAGCTTTAAATTGCTTAACCGTCTGCTTGGCTGAAATAACCGCCTCTTTAACTGCATTGTCTTTCACAGACAAGGGAATATAAAAAACAAAGCCAGCAATAACCAAGGCAAAAAATGCTAAGATGGGCAAAAAAAGTCTAAGAAAGAGACTCTGGGCAATAAAAGTCATAGTAAGCAACTCTACTAACATTAATTAATTAATTCACTCCATACCGTATTTTTCACTCCTCTGGAACAGCGAATAGGCCACTTATTAAAAGGCTTGTATATCGCTTAGCCTGCACACTAAGCAAGCTTGAGCCACCATTCAGAAATCAGTATAGTTAGCCAACCCTGAATAGCAATATAAACCATTGATTAGTAATAGTTTAATACCAACAAGCTGGGAGACAATTTATTGATTCCTCAATCGGAATAGCTTTTCATCCGTCATTTAAAGCGCCTAAAGAGCATCTAGTGGATGAATGCACCAAGCGTAATCAATATTGTTTAATTCATTAAAAGAACACTAGACTTCAGACGAACAAAAAAACTTGCGACTAATCC
>JAZFYA010000131.1:0-6040 GCA_036443315.1 Pseudomonadales bacterium | reverse complement strand
CCAATAAGGTCAAAATTTTCAAAAAAAGCTCCCTTTTCATCTATAAAGAAGTCAATGCATTAGGCGTCCGCAGTACCCAAAACACTCCGCGAAAAACACGTCGCGGGGCAGGCTCTAGATTCAACTGATTTTTCTAGGATTATACACAAGACTGGTATCCTGTCGCCATCCCTGTAGTATCCGCTATCGTCATTCCTGTAGTATGACTTATCTCAATCGATTCTCAATGAATAGTGAATCTGCTTTTCTCCCCGCCACTACAAAGGTCGTTACATTGACCGAGCAACTATCCCTGAAAGGCTTAAACTACCGTCAAGCCCAGTTTTTGACCAGCGCCCCCACACTTGCCAATTGCCCCGCCGATACGGGTTGCGAGGTGGCGTTTGCCGGTCGCTCCAACGCAGGTAAATCCAGTGCTATTAACACCCTGACGGATAATAAGCGCATGGCTCGTACCAGTAAGACTCCTGGGCGCACGCAACTGATCAATTTCTTCGCCCTTAGTGAGCATCAACGACTAGTGGATTTACCCGGTTACGGCTATGCCAAGGTACCCCTGGAAGTGAAACAGACATGGCAGAGGCATCTGGAAGACTATCTGCGTCAACGCCAGTCCTTGCGTGGTTTAATTTTACTCATGGACTGTCGCCACCCGCTGCAGGCGTTTGATAGGATGATGCTGTCATGGGCTAATAGCGGTGAGATGCCAGTGCATATTCTGCTTACCAAAGCCGACAAACTAAAAAGGGGACCAGCGAATAGCACTCTGCTTAACATTCGCAACGCATTGCAGCCAGTACAAAATCTAATCAGTGTGCAGTTATTTTCCGCTTTAAAACGCACCGGGCTGGACCAACTACGAAACACATTAAATCACTGGCTATCGTTGGATGAAGAATTGCTGATGCTGATAGAGGAGCAGGAAAAGGAACAGATAAGGGAAGAAAAATAAAAAATCCCGGCAGCGACCTTAAATCGCGCCGGGAAAACATACCAGAGCTTTAGGGGAAAGCTCTGGTTTGTCAGAGCCACTACTCAAATTAGAGGCATTAATTAGTGTTGATGGTTGTCAATCACGGTAACTATGACCCGACCTGTCCAGGTTAGTTCCCGTGCCATAGCAAATTTTCGCTTGTTGTTGAAGACCGTCGGGGACAGCGCTGAAAATCTGTCTCTGCATTCAATGTGGCTATTGAGGGGCTAATGTCAGTGCGCCTCATCCCAATTATCCCCCACCCCCACATCTACGATTAACGGTACATCCAGTGCTGCGGCTGCTCCCATTAAGTCGGTAACAGTCGATGACAGCTGCTCTATTGAAGCGGCGGCGACTTCAAACACCAATTCATCGTGAACCTGCATTATCATCTTGGCATCGATCGCTGATTCAATCAGCCACTGATCCACCGCCACCATGGCTTTCTTAATAATATCCGCAGCGGTCCCCTGCATCGGCGCGTTAATCGCCGTCCGCTCTGCGGCCTGTCTACGCATGCCATTGCTGGCATTGATCTCCGGCAAATGCAGTCTGCGGCCAAATAAGGTTTCAACATAGCCCTGCTCCGCCGCATCGGCACGGGTGCGATCCATATACTCTTTAACGCCGGGATAGCGAGCGAAATAGGTATCGATATACGCTTGCGCTTCATGGCGACCAACACTAATTTGCTTGGCCAGGCCAAAGGCGGACATCCCGTAAATCAGGCCAAAATTAATCGCCTTGGCGCGGCGACGCTGCTCTGCAGAAACCTGCTCCAAGGTCACCCCAAATACTTCAGCGGCTGTCGCCTGATGGATATCCTTGCCGTGGGCGAAGGCATCCAGCAACCCCTGGTCCTGGGAGAGGTGGGCCATAATCCTCAGTTCAATCTGCGAGTAGTCCGCCGCCACAATTTTATACGCTGTCGGCGCTATAAAAGCCTGCCGCACTCGACGACCTTCGGTGGTACGAATGGGAATATTCTGCAAATTGGGGTCCGATGACGATAAGCGCCCAGTGGCCGTGACCGCTTGATGGTAAGAGGTATGGATGCGACCGGTAGTGGGGTTTATCATTTCAGGCAGCTTGTCGGTGTAGGTCGACTTCAGCTTGCTCAAGCCCCGATATTCCATCAGCAGCTTCGGCAGTGGGTAATCCAGCGCCAACTCCGTCAACACCTCTTCTGCTGTGGAAGCTGCCCCTTTCGGGGTTTTCTTAATAATCGGCAATTGCAGTTTTTCAAACAGGATATGCCCCAGCTGCTTGGGGGAAGCGAGGTTAAACTCTTCTCCGGCCAACTCAAAGGCTGCTCTTTCCAGCGCCTCTAAGCGCCCTCCCAACTCTATACTCTGCCTTGACAGTAAGTCTTTACTAACTAGCGCGCCGTTGCGCTCGATTCTGGATAGAACCGGCAGCAGTGGCAACTCAATATCCAGCAACACGGATTTTAAGGCCGCATCGGCAGCAAGCCTGGGCCACAGTGTTTGGTGTAAACGTAACGTAATATCAGCATCTTCCGCCGCATAGGGAGCCGCTTGCTCTAGCTGGATCTGATTGAAAGTAAGTTGCTTGGCACCCTTGCCGGCGATATCTTCAAACTTGATCGTGCTGGTATCCAGGTACTTCCGAGCCAGGCTATCCATATCATGACGAGTGGCGGTACTATCGAGCACATAGGACTCCAGCATGGTGTCGTAATCGATACCCTTGAGGTCGATACCGTGATTGGCCAGTACGCTTTGATCGTATTTCAGGTTTTGCCCAACCTTGGACTGCGCTGGGTCTTCCAGCAGGGGTTTTAGTTTGGATAGCACCTGTTTTTCGCTGAGTTGTTGTGCCACGCCCAGATAGTCGTGACCGAAGGGCACATAGGCGGCACAACCCTCTTCCACCGCAAAGGATACCCCCACTACCCTTGCCTCTATATAATTGAGACTGGTGGTTTCAGTATCAAAGGCAAACAACTCCGCCCGCTTCAGTTTGGCCAGCCAATGGTCAAAATCTGTCTCGGTTAGAACCAGTTGATAATCAGCTTCCAGGGTGGGCTGCTCGGGCGCCGCAGCCGGCATAGCAGGATTGGCAGGGATGCCGCTACCGCCACGTTCCAGCTCTTCAACCCAGGATTTAAACTCCATTTCCTTAAAGTTAGTCAGTAGTTGCTCGCTGTCTGGGGCCTTTATGGCAATAGAGTCGATGGGTTCAGGTAGCTCGACATCGAGTTTAATGGTAGCCAGCTCATAGGACAGATAGGCCTTGTCTTTTTCCTTTTCCAACTTGGCAGGCAAGGTTTTAGCACCACGCACGCTGAGCGCAGGCACCTTGTCCAGATTGGCATAAAGTACGTCCAATCCACCAACGCCTTGTAGCAGGGCAAGGGCTGTTTTCTCCCCTACTCCGGCCACACCGGGTATGTTGTCAACCTTATCGCCCATCAGCGCCAGATAGTCGATGATCAGCGCTGGCGGTATGCCAAACTTGGCCCGCACCCCCTCTTCATCCAGCACCGTATCGGTCATAGTATTAACCAGGGTCACATGCTGATTAACCAGCTGGGCCATATCCTTATCACCCGTAGACACCACCACATTCAACCCCCGCGTTGTAGCCTGGCGCGCGTAAGTACCAATCACATCATCCGCCTCTACTCCGTTGACAATGATCAATGGCAGACCCATCGCTTTAATAATGTTGTGGATCGGTGCAATTTGCTCCCGCAAATCATCGGGCATTGGTGGCCGATTGGCTTTGTACTGCGGGTAAATAGCGTCGCGAAAGGTTTTGCCCTTGGCATCAAATATCACCCCCATCGGGCTGCCAGGATAATCTTTCAACAACCTCCGCAACATATTGATCACCCCTTTCACTGCACCCGTGGCCTGCCCCTTGGAATTGCTTAGTGGAGGCAAGGCATGATAGGCGCGGTAGAGATAGGAAGAGCCATCAACCAATACAATCGGTGTGCGGTTATTATCTGTCATAGTTATCTATCATAGTTATCTGTCATAGTCATCTGTCATAGTCATGTTGTCGCTTCGTTAGTCGCGGAGATGAAATAGGTATCTTGACGTATAATTAAATTATCCTGGAAAAAACCGTTGATACCCAAAGCACTCGTTGTACTCACAGGGCAGGCCCATCGTAGCGAAGGCGTCCAAGGTGTTGAAGATAGAGCTTTTTCTAGGATCATGTGCACTGTTTCCAGTGGGCACATTATCACCGCGCCCCGCAACTCAAGCAAGCAGAGGAAGGCATGGCAGTCTATACCGTATTGGATCGAGAAAACATTGAGCATTTTATTGAGCCCTTTGGAATCGGGCCCTTGATCGATTTTGAAGGGGTGGCTGCCGGCATTGAAAATACCAATTACTTTGTCAGTACCGACCCATCGGATTTTCCCAACGAGTTACAAACTGAGCCCACCCGGCATTTTGTATTGACCCTTTTTGAGGCTATAGATACCCAGGAACTCGATTTTTTTGTTGCGCTAACGACCCTCCTCAACCTGCACGGCCTACCCGTCCCCTGTCCCCTTACCGATGCCAACGGCGCCGCTATACAGTCGTTACAGGGCAAACCGGCACTGTTAATACCCAAACTTGGGGGTGAACATCCGGATCAGCCCAGCCAGGAACAATGCCAGGCCATTGGCCAAGCCCTAGGCAACGTCCATAAAGTCTGTGTTGAATCCGGGCTACAACACAGCAGTAGCCGGGGCTTTGGCTGGCTGGAAAATTGCGCTGCCGATTTAAGACCGCAATTGGTCGGTGTTGAGCAGACATTACTGGATGAAATTCCTCGCTTTCTGCAGCAAGTTGCCAAGCACCCTGACCTGCCCCAGGCGGTTATTCACGGTGACCTATTCCGGGATAACACCTTATTTGAAGGTAACACGCTCATCGGCCTTATTGACTTTAATAGCGCTGGCAGCGGTTACTTAATGTACGACCTGGCGGTGATTATCAATGACTGGTGCTCTAAAACTGACGGCAGCCTTAATCAACAACTGACTGCTACGCTGGTAGCGGCTTACCAACAGGTCCGACCTTTTAGTAATGATGAAGCGTTGCTATGGAATGACTTTCTACGGATCGCTGCCACTCGCTTTTGGATTTCTCGACTCACGATGCAATTACAGCCCCAAGCCAGTCACCGCCCAGGGGGTTTGGTTGAACTCAAAGACCCTCAACAGTATAAAAATATTCTTCTGCAACGCATTCATAACCCACAACCATTACACAAATAGCGGCGACCGCTCTTTTCGAAACATTAAAAATCATCAAAGTAACACTTTTTTTATTCGGCCAGGCCACAAAAAATTAAAGTTTAGAGTTTCAGCAAGAAAATTATAACGAAAAATTTTAGCGTGGGCACCCCGGGCCTGCAGGAGGATGTACACGGTGGCCGGTCGCAAGCTTGTTGGTCTTTGCGGCTGCTGCGGAACTCGCTGCGCTCAGACAGTCCTCGCTAAAAACGCCGCAAACACCAACAAGCTTAAACGCGCCCTGATTGGCCACCGTGTACATCCTCCTGCAGGCCCTAGTATCGTGCCCTATTGAAGACATTAGCTACTCCCACAATGCCTTAAAAAATTTGCAAAAAAACTTGACGAAAGCGGCGAAAAATCGCTGCGCTTTATACAGCTTTGTTTTTCAAAAGCTGTATAGTGATGGCCAGTTGGTCAGGACCGCTTGGCGTGAATGGTATATGTGAATGATATAAAGGCGATGACCCGTGGACTAATACACGACTATTGCTTTCAACCGATACCACGTTGACAGGTGACCAAGTGATCGAAGATGACGGCGTGCGCTGGTCCATTGAGTCGATGTATACCCAAAGCATTTGAAATTTAGGTTTTAGAGTGCGTCCCTTTTGTTCATGGCAAGGCGTTTGAACGCAGGAAACTGTCAAACTTTCAAGTTCAAACTGTCAAATTCAAACTGTCAAATTCAAACAACGCAGCCATGGGCAAAAAGGGGGTGTGACGTGCATGGATGCACTAATGCCGCAGGCGCATGGATGTGCAGGAGCGGCCTATAACACCTAAATTTCAATCGCTTT
>JAZFYA010000130.1:0-11164 GCA_036443315.1 Pseudomonadales bacterium | reverse complement strand
ACGGCTTGCGACCGTAGTATCCCGCCGCCACCCTCGGTAGTCTAACCCCTCACTCGGTTGGAACCCCACGCCCTGGTGAGGGGTTAGACTACCGAGGGTGGCTAGACTGTGCAGTATCCAAGTCGGTGGCACTGAAGTAGCTGTTCGCAATGCAAGGCCCGCTAAAGGGCGTGGGGTTTCCACCGATAAGGGGCGATAGTGGGCCTTGCATTGCGAACAGCGGGTTCAAAGCAGCGCTATTGTTTGCTGGTTTCTTTACTTAACACGGTGAAACGCAAGTGCTGGTTGATGGGCATTGCACGACGTTGCTGACTCTGCTTATCAAGGTTGATTTCAGCCACGATACAAGCTTCACCTCGGGCCGCCTCCGCTAACACATTACCCCAGCCATCAATGATAGCTGAGCCACCGGAAGTACTACGGGAGCTACTGTGAGCACCACCCTGATTGGCCCCGATGATATAACATTGATTTTCAATAGCCCTTGCTCGTAACAGGGGAAGCCAATGGGCTTCACCGGTTAACAATGTAAACGCCGATGGCACGGCGATCAGGTCAACACCTCGGGAGAACATGACACGAAATAACTCCGGGAAGCGAATATCGTAACAAACAGCCAGCCCCAAACGACCAACAGGGGTGTCGACAACCACGACATGATCACCAGCAAGAAAAGTATCCGACTCACGATAACGCCCCTGTTGATCAGCTACCTCTACATCAAACATATGCATTTTGTCGTAACGGGCACACTCTTCTCCCTTATCATTAACGACAAAACAGGATGAAAATACTCGCTCGCTAGCAGCTGTTGTTGTAAGAGGCTTTTCTTTAGGGCAAGGGGTAGCAGGAGTAGGCGCAACGGGAATAGTTCCAGCAACAATCCAGATTTTCCAACGTTTTGCCTGTTCACAAATAAACGGTCTAACCACTGCATGCCCAGTGGCTTCTTGTTGACCTAAGGTTTGTTGAACATGCGCGCCAAATAGAGCAAAAGTTTCAGGCAATACCACTAGCGTTGCACCAGCCTTGGCGGCTTCAGCAATCAAGCGCTCCGCTACAACAAGATTTTCATCGATACTATTTGTGCTGACCATCTGCAATGCGGCAATCCGTGGCAAACTCATGGCGCTTTTTCCCTATCTGAACTGAGAGCCGAACTCATGGTACGGGTTCCAAATCCGCTGCTATTTTTTCTTTGCTTGCCTTTGGTATTTTTTCAGTTTTTGTGGATTGGGACTTTGAATTTTTACTATCATCAAATACCCGCTTAAATTTTAACTCCGGGTTATTCCAGTCGCCCTTAATGGTATAGACAGCACTGGATAAGCGATCGACCTGATCTTCAAAAATTTTACTGGCTACGTAGACTCCGGCCGCTACGGGCAAGCCTCCAGCCAAGGCTGCAATCCAGGGCAAATTATTAGCGACAGGCAACGTCGCAATCAATTTCATATCTAATTGTTCCTGTTCCATATTGGCACGCCCCGTTATAAGAAAACGGCTGGAAGGCGATTTTACCGTAAGGTCATCGACAATAATGAGATCACCCTTTGATAGCAGCAACCCACCTTTAATTTTATCATAGCTAATTCCACTTTTATAAAGGTCAGAAAAATCCAGTTGCAGACGACGAAGAATATTAGCGAAGTTAACAATGCCTACGACTTTCAAGGTGCCCGAGGTGGCGTCCGAGGCCTTGAGGAATCTACCATCCTTGATTTTGACAGTGATCGGCCCCTGGGATGTTTTGAGTTGCCACTCATCGGGGCGACCAGACCAAGATAAATCCAGTGTCCCCCCGCCTTTTTCACTCTCAATAATCCGCTCGTATTGCCAGGCTTCCAGAACCCCACCAATATCCGCAAAAGAAAAGTCCCCATAAAAACGGCTTTGATCACCTTGCTCAGTACGCAACCACTCTAGGGTCGCCGGTTGATTTTCACCAATGCTTATGCCTTTAATATTTCCCTTTAAATGACTTAATCGCAACCCGTTATTGTCACTGCGTAATTTAAACTCAAGATTTCCGTAATAATCATCGCCTAATATTAAATCAACGATTGCAATATCAGCAGCCAGATTATTTAGACCTGTTGGATCGAAAGCGGCCAAACCACGTTTACTTTCACCCTCAACCTCATCATCAGCAACACTAACCCATGCATCTTCAGCCAAATGCAAACGATCAAGTTTTATGTTCAACGGGAGGGAGTCATCATCAGCAAGGACTAATTCACCCTCAAAGACAGCATTCTCTGCGGATATTGCCCAACCCGCTGAGCGCCGCTCAATATTGACTAAACTAGTTTCAAAGCTCTGATCAAAGCCCCTAAATTGCTCTAACACTAAATCTCTGACACTCACTTCAATCGTGCTACCGTTTTCACCATTCGCTGCCAGCCGGTCGGTCTCCTGCACATAGCGATCCAATACTGGCTGCCATTGGTCAATATCAAAATATGGACTACGCCCTGTTACCACTAAGTAGCCTTCACGATGCTGAAGATTCTCACTGCGATCCATAATCACCAGCCCGCTTACCAGCTTACCCTGATCAAGCCGAACGTGTAGTTCAGCCATATCGTCTAGCCCCATCCGCAATAGAGGATTGTTTTCCATCAATGGTAGTTTTAACCAAAAGGAATGTTCGGTATCTGCAGTTTTGTCATAAGGTGCTGGTAAATCAATAGCGATGCCAAGTAAACTTGAACTAACAGAAAATTCATTGCGACCATCAGAATTGGCACTCTCTAGTTTATTCCCCCCGGTTTTATCTGTCTCCTGCTTTTTAGCTGCAATAAAAACACGTGCATTAAAGTCAGTCTCACCCGAAACAAATGTTAGTGCAGGCCGCTTACTCCAATCAGCCACATCTTTTATCGCCAGTCGACCGGCAATATCGACAGCAATCGCGCCTTCATCAGATTGTGCAACCTTCACAACCACCGGTTTGTTATAGAGCGTAGCCTTAATACCCTTAGAGGTAATACCTGAATCGCTGTGGTAATTTATCGGTCCATTTACATTTTCAAATTGCAACCGATAATCCGGTATTGACAGTTTGGATTGTTCTAAATTAACTGACACATCAATATCAGGATCGGCATTGGCACCTGCCAGGGGGATACCCAACTTCACCTCGGCAGACGTTATGCCATCCAACTGCCAGTTTTCAAAGACAGAACCTACTATTGACCGAATAGCACTCTCATTAACAATGCGTAGCGCATCGCTGGCATTACCGTTTGCCACAGCATCGACGGTTAGCCACAGGCCTCCCTGTTCAAGCGGTCTGATTTTTACTTGAGCCCTGGAAATCTCGAGCCGGAAAAGTTTAGCCTGGCTAGCCTTTACATCAACCTCGTCATCATCAATCAATACCAAGCCGCTGATATCGGTTAAGGCTGGCCAATCAGGATGGTAGTCCAGTGTGGTGTTATCGACATTGAAATACAGTTGAACAGTACGATCCGCAACACCATCTTGTGCCAACGAACCACGATAAATAAAACCGCCGTCAATAATATGGCCCAACGGCACACTGGCTGCCATCCAATCGAGAAAACCCTGATTCAGGATATAGGGAATATACCTATTGCGATAATGGGTATCAGCATCCCTGATACCCATCACCAACCACATCAAGGGATCACCAGAGTCTTGATTTGCCGGCAAGTCCAGACTAAGCAAACCCGTGGCGGGGCCGTGATCTGTCTGTAAATATAGCGCTCCACTGTTAACGGTGATTCTCTGTTTACCAATATGCCACTTAACCTGTCCTCGGCCCGATTCAAATTCCAAACGGTGGTGATACAGCGCTGGAAAATCCAGGGAAAACTGTTGTGTATCCAGCTCAACCAGGCCACCATCAGGCAGCACTTCCAAATAACCGTTAACGCCGCTGGCACCCGGCGCGCCCCCCCAGGCAGCTAGACCAACGTTATCCAAATTAGCCTGCAGCACAAAACGAGGCGGTGTTTGTTTCTGCCCGGCATTAGCAGTCTGTTGTCCGAACAAGTGTCGGGATACGTTGAGATGCAAATTATTTAGTCTGCCCGTTGGCGCCAAAGTCTGAATTATTGCCACGCCCTTTTCGTTAAGCAGTTCAAGATCAATCAATTGCTGGATCGTTTTATCCACTGATAGGCTGGACATTGAAAACTGTGCGTAATCGGCATCCAACGTTAATACAATGTTTTCAAACCTTATTTGCTGCTGCCGCCATTGAGCTTGAATGATGGGTAACCAACCCTGCCAGTCATTCCCCACAGTTTTTTCAGCGCGAAAATCAAACTGCAAATCTTTTACCGGTTCCAAAGCCTCACCACTTAACGCAGCAATATCCAGCAGAGGAATGCTAACAGCACCCTGAATCGCGATCACTGTATCCGGTTGCCAGTCCAACCAAATTTCGCTGTCAACGCGAGCATCCTGCAAATCAATACCTAGCGCTTTTACCGCTGGCAGTTGTGCAGTAAAATCAATATCGTCCAGTTTTAGATAAGCACGGGCTGAAAAATCTTCTCGGTCACGGGGATCTCCTTGCGCTTCAACGATAGCGATTAAAGGATTCTGCGATTGATCAAAGCTTGCCTGAATGCGAATGCGACGAAAATCATGATCATGGCGAAGTGATAACTCATGGACCTCCAATAAAGCCGTACCACCTTTATAAAAAGACATGTGTAGCTGAGCATCGATTAATTCAGCGCTTTCTACGGAAAGTGCCAAATCAATGATATTATCAAAATCACTGTTGTTCTCTGCTGCGGGATAACCTTTTAGTTGCCAGCGACCGGGCTCGACCTCTGCAAGCGAACAATGCACCCCCGCTATCTGCAAAGACTTGATCTGCAGGGCACCATGTAGCAAGCTACCGATAGAGTCCAACTGAAAACTGACATTCTCAATGGTGAGTACAACGTCATCACCTTCGGCGGGGCCATAAAGCGTTAATTGCTCCATGGTGAATATCGGCGACAACTGTGTCCAGCGCCCATGCAGGCGTGCAACGGTTAAGGGTAAATCGGTATACTCAACAAAATGCTGTAACAATGCTCGCTGGTACTGCTCCACATAACCGATGTAATAACGACCAAGGCTGACATAGACTGCCAACAACAACAGAGCTGCCACCAATACAGTCCATAACAACCGGTTAATCCATATGGCACTTCGCTTCAACACGTCGTTGTTAACACCCTTTGTTTAGTTAACCCTGAAAAAGTTGCCATTAGATTCCACCCACAAAACACCCTTTTTTTGTCAAAGAAGAATGACATCAAACTGTTCCTGGTTATACATAGTTTCAACCTGGAACTGGATACTCTTGCCGATAAATTCCTCCAGGTCAGCGACGCTGGCGGACTCTTCATCGAGTAAGCGGTCAACCACCGACTGGGAAGCCAGTACTAACAGCTTATCGTTATCGTAGGCCCTGGCCTCACGTAAAATTTCGCGGAAAATTTCATAGCAGATGGTTTCCGCCGTTTTTTGAGACCCCTTAGCCTCACACACAGGACAATCTTCACACATGACGTGTTCAAGACTCTCGCGGGTACGCTTGCGAGTCATCTCAACCAAACCCAACTCTGAAACACCGGTAATAATCGTTTTGGTGTAATCGTGCTCCATCGCTTTTTCCAATCTGCGATGAACCTGACGGCGGTGTTCGGGATCCTTCATATCAATAAAATCGATAATAATAATGCCCCCCAGATTGCGCACCCGCAATTGCCGGGCCAGGGACGTTGCTGCCTCAAGATTGGTTTTAAAAATCGTTTCTTCCAGATTGCGATGACCAACAAAAGCACCCGTATTGACATCGATGGTGGTCATCGCTTCGGTCTGATCGATAATTAAATAACCACCAGACTTCAACGTCACTTTGCGCCCTAAGGCTTTTTGAATTTCATCCTCAACACCGTATAAATCAAAGAGGGGGCGCTCACCAGAATAATATTCGATACTGCCTTTCAGATCAGGAATATAATCTTCAGCAAACTGTTGGACGTTTTGAAAATTCTCATGGGAATCTATACGAATCTTTTCCAACCCTGGACGAACCAGATCACGCATGGTACGCATATACAGCGGCAGGTCTTCATAAATAATAGCAGGCGCGACACGCTCCTTCATTTTACGCTCCAGCGCTGCCCACAGACGTTTGAAGTACTGCATATCCATGCGCAAGCCTTCTTCATCCACATCTTCCGCTGCGGTACGGATAATAAACCCACCTAACTCTTCCATACCTTCAGCCGCAATACATTGTGCGACCATCTCACGCATCCGATTGCGGACTTCTTCATCGTCAATACGCTGGGAAATACCAAGATGGCGAGTATGAGGCATATACACCAGATAGCGGGACGGCACCGACATATGGGTAGTTAAACGGGCTCCCTTGGTGCCAATAGGATCTTTAACCACCTGCACGATCAGGCTTTGACCCTCACGAATCATCGTTCGAATATCGGGGACTTCACTGTTGCGCTGCTCCATGCCATCATCATCTATCACCGCAATATCCGAGGCGTGAATAAAACTGGTGCGCTCCAGACCAATTTCAACAAAAGCCGCCTGCATTCCTGGCAGGACTCTAACCACTTTGCCATTGTAGATATTGCCAACAATACCTTTGGATGCAGTGCGCTCTATATAGACTTCTTGTAACATACCGTTTTCCACCACGGCCACGCGGGTTTCCATCGGTGTCACATTGACTAAAATCTCTTCACTCATTGAACTTCAATTCCATTCCTGTCTGGGTCGCTATAGGGATAGCTATCTCTGTATCTGTGTCAACAGCTGACTAGTTTCCAACAGAGGTAAGCCTACCACCGAGGAATAGCTGCCTTTAATGCGTTTGATAAATATCGCAGCCCGCCCCTGAATGGCATAGGCACCTGCCTTGCCCAAAGGTTCACCGCTATCCCAATAATCAAGCGACTCGATCTCTGTGATAGGCCTGAAGGTTACCTCGGTGATATTGAGCGCCAATAGTTGCTGGCGCTGGTAACACAAGCATACCGCACTCATCACCTGATGAGTGCGGTCCGAAAGGGATTTTAGCATTGCCAGCCCATGTGCCCGATCTCTGGGTTTACCCATAATCTGCTCACCGAGTACTACTGAGGTATCAGCCCCCAACACGGGTAACGCTTGCAACCCCCTCTCCTCAAGCTGTCGCCAGCCGGCCTGGGCTTTTGCGATAGCAAGCCGTTGTACGTAATCCGGCGCCGATTCATTGGCAAATGGCGTTTCATCCACATCTACCGCTAGTAGCTCAAACTCGAGCCCAATTTGTTGAAGTAACTCAGCTCGACGAGGGGATTGGGAGGCTAGGTAAAGACAGTTTTTATATGTAGTCACACGTCATCCATCGGCTAAAAGTCAGCCCGCAAGTGAATGGCTTGCGACCTCTGACGCTGGCGTGGGCTGCCCGCCACCCGCGGTAGTCTAACCCCTCACTCGGTTGGAACCCCACGCCCTGGTGAGGGCTTAGACTACCGCGGGTGGCTACAACACTGTATCCAGAGTAATGATCGCACCACTGGAGTAGCTGTTCGCGCTGCAAGGCCCACTATAAGGGCGTGGGGTTCCAACCGATAGTGGGCCTTGCAGCGCGAACAGCGGGTTCAAAGCTCCGGGTTTATGGCTCCTTTGCTGTTCAGCTCACAGCCTTTTAGCTTACGCCTCTTTAGTTTACAGAATGGGCGCGGCGTAATATCCGTAAAAATGTCGATAACGGTGGCCACAACAACGCACTAACCAGTGCGGGTAATAAAAATAACAGATTCGGTGATATCGTGCCGCCCAGCGTTTGCACCCAGTGACACAACAACTGATTCATACCAATCAATACAAAAATCACCGTCGCTTGCTGTACTGGAGTAAACATTCGCAAACGTTGGTAAAGGATCAATGCCAAATAGGCCAGCACAGACAGGGCTAGGGCATTTTGTCCCAACATCGCACCCTCTACGATATCCTGAATTAATCCCACCAGCCAGGCAATGCCGATACCCACCCGTTCAGGCAGAGCAATCACCCAATAGATCAAAACCATTGCCACCAGTTCAGGCCGCACCCACTGAGCCCACAACGGTAATGGCAATATACTTAACCATAAAGCAACAACAAGTGTCAGTACGATCACCCAACGCCCGTTGCCGGAACTAGGCACCACCCTTAACCCCCCCGATTGCCGGTGTTTGTCCCTTCCCCTGCCACTTCCCCTCGCTGTTTAGCACGGGTAAAGACAAGCAGCACATGCCGACTACGATTAAGCGCGGCACTGGGTTTTGCCTTGACCGTAGCAAAAGGCTGGCCTGGATCAATGGTGACCTCGGTGACTATGGCCACCGGATAACCCACTGGAAAACGTTGCCCCAAACCAGAGCTAACCAACAAATCACCTACTTTGACATCGGTAGTTGCCGCCACATGTCGCAGCGTTAATTCATGGAATAAACCCAACCCTTCAGCAACACTACGCACTCCGTTGCGATTGATCTGTACCGGCAGGGCATGGGTGGCATCAGTGATCAACAATACTCTACTCTGTACCGAACCCACTTTGATAATCTGCCCCATTAACCCCAAGGCATCGATCACCGGCTGGCCAACATACAGTCCATCCTTCTCACCCTTGTTGACGATAATCTGGTGATGAAGAGGATTGGGTGATAAACCAATCAACTCTGCCACCAACACACTATCATCCAACAATGCCGAAGAATTCAGCAGCTCCCGCAAACGCACATTTTCCGCTTCCAGTGTGGCCAGTTTTTGCACTTTGGCTTTTAGCAACAAAGATTCTGCTCGCAGCTGCTTATTTTCATCCATTAGGACTTCGCGACTGAGTAGGGTTTTGTCGGACCAATCAGAGAATCGGGCAGGAATATCCGCTAGCCAATAAAAAGGCGCGGCAATAATAGAAAGCTTGGATTCAGCAGCGACAAGCCAATCAAAACGCTGACCCACAAAGATCAATGTTAAAGCAATAGTACTAAGCACCAATAACCTGGCGCCTATAGAAGGACCTTTAACAAAAAGCGGTTTAATCGGCTAACCCCATGCTGTGATTGACGGCGGGGTTAAAAAGCATTCACCCGCGAGCCTCGCAATACTGTCATTACACATTGCAGCTACAAACTTTCAGTAATTGGCTGTCACTTTCAAGTTTACTCAATTGAAAGTAAATCAATACCGTGACGATCCATGATCTCCAATGCCTTACCGCCGCCACGAGCCACACAGGTCAAGGGATCATCCGCTACCAACACGGGCAAACCGGTCTCATCGGAAATCAGCCTGTCGATATCACGCAACAGAGCACCGCCACCAGTCAACACTATACCGCTTTCTGCAATATCCGACGCCAACTCGGGAGGTGTTTGCTCCAGGGCACGTTTTACTGACTGCACGACAGCTGTTAATGGCTCCTGCAGGGCCTCAAATATTTCATCACTATTGAGGGCAAAACTGCGGGGAACCCCTTCGGCCAGATTGCGACCACGCACATCAATTTCACGTAATTCACTGTCTTTGTGAGCACAGCCAATTTCT
The DNA here is from genome assembly GCA_036443315.1 of Pseudomonadales bacterium. Classification (GTDB taxonomy): domain Bacteria; phylum Pseudomonadota; class Gammaproteobacteria; order Pseudomonadales; family Dasaniaceae; genus Oceanicoccus. Next base: position 1,588 of record JAZFYA010000130.1, on the reverse strand, counting down.
TGCTTGATTCTTTCGGCAGTGGCGTCACCAATCAGACTACCGTATGCGCGACGTACATGAGACACAATGGACTCGTCAAAACGGTCACCACCCACTCGCACCGAATCGGAATACACCACACCATTCAATGAAACAATCGCGAGCTCGGTGGTACCTCCACCGATATCCACCACCATCGATCCTGTCGCTTCTTCCACCGACAGACCCGCACCAATGGCCGCTGCCATTGCCTCTTCGATCAAGCGCACTTCCCGTGACCCCGCACTCAAAGCCGATTCACGAATCGCCCGGCGTTCCACCTGAGTAGATTTACAAGGCACACAGATCAACACCCTGGGACTTGGGCGTATAAAGCTGTTCTGGTGAACCTTGGAAATAAAGTGCTGCAGCATTTTTTCTGTTATTTGGAAGTCGGCTATCACACCGTCCTTCAGCGGGCGAATAGCCGTGATATTACCTGGAGTACGACCCAGCATCCGCTTGGCATCGGTGCCCACCGCTTCAATCGTTTTTTGACCGTTGTGAACCCGAATAGCCACTACCGAAGGTTCATCTAAAACAATGCCCTCTTCGCGGACATAAATTAGCGTATTAGCCGTTCCCAAATCGATAGATAGGTCGTTGGAAAAAAGACCTCTTATTCTTTTAAACATTTAGATAGTTCACCTTGCAGTTTCTGAACGCGGGCCGCCACTCGGATAAACTTGGAGCAGCATGGTATGCATCATTCAATTGGCAGGATTTCAGTATAATCCCCCCCCCAACTTGCAATAAACTTGCAATAAATTTGCCACTCTAACAACGGTAGGGATTTAGAGCAAGGCGGAAATGTGATAAGTTTAGTGTTTATAATGACTTATCGCCTAAATGAAGATCTGTCCCCAGTCCCAAGCTTTGCTTGAGCTGTAACCAGAAAAGCCCGACCGCGATCAGCAGCCCCCGTTCGTTGTGATTATAGCCGCCAGATTGTGGACGCCATTATCGAACAGCAGGGCTGCAGGTCGTATTAGCAAAGTAGACAATGCAGAGCAGAATACAATGTCCGTAGAACAATCTGATATTGAAAAGATCGCCACCCTCGCGCGCATTCGCATCGATAAACAGGACATGCCTGAAGTAGCGAAGCGTATCAATGACATCCTCGCCATGGTCGACACGATGCAGGCAGTGGATACTGCCGATGTCGAGCCTATGGCCAATTCACTGGATGCCAGCCAACGACTACGAGCCGACACCGTCACCGAGAACAATCAGCGGGACAGTTTCCAGGCCATCGCACCGCAAGCGGAAGCGGGCTTGTATCTGGTGCCCAAAGTGATTGAATAAGTGAGCGTCGGATAGCAAATGACTAACACCCAAAGACAGCAGCGCCAGACCTCAGGCAGCTGGGACCCAACGCCCAGGAGGCTGTTCGTTGACAAGTGAATACAAATATCTAAGGGGAATGGCACTTACTTAAGGGCAGCGCTGTTAACGGCTTGAGACGGTAATATCCCGCCGCCACCCTCGGTAGTCTAACCCCTCACTCGGTTGGAACCCCACGCCCTGGTGAGGGGTTAGACTACCGAGGGTGGCTAGACTGTGCAGT
>JAZFYA010000129.1:0-10447 GCA_036443315.1 Pseudomonadales bacterium | reverse complement strand
GTCTAGCCACCCTCGGTAGTCTAACCCCTCACCAGGGCGTGGGGTTCCAACCGAGTGAGGGGTTAGACTACCGAGGCTGGCGGCGGGATACTACGGTCGCAAGCCGTTAATAACGCTGCCCTTAAGTAAGTGCCATTCGGGTATCACTCTAATGGTGAGGTCAAACTACCCAAAAAAGTGCCCTTATTTTCACATTAAAAAGTTATCTAAAGGAGTCAATGCATTAGGCGTCCGCGGTACCCAAAATACTCCGCGAAAAGCACGTCGCGGAGCAGGCCCTAGATTCAACTGAGTTTTCTAGAGTTAGAACACACGCTGACGCAGAGGTTTATTCAGGCTAGAATGGCGACCTTTCCCAAAATCAGGTTCAACCCCTATGATTCGCAGTATGACCGCTTTTGCTCGACAATCTTCCCAGCACGATTGGGGCTCATTGGTGTGGGAGATTCGTTCAGTCAACCACCGCTATCTCGAGCACACATTTAAACTGCCAGAATCCATGCGCCAGATTGAGAACAACCTGCGGGAGAAACTGCGAACACAATTAAGCCGCGGCAAAGTCGAATGCAGCCTGCGCTTGCAAATGCAACCCAGTGGTAGCACATCACATATCAATATCGACAACGACCTATTGAGTCAGATTATTACCGCCGGTGAAGCAATACAAAAACAGTTACAGGAGCCCTCGGCACTCAATCCACTGCAGTTACTCCAATGGCCCGGTGTCATGTCGGAGCCAAATGCTAATAATGAAATCATCAGCGAAAGTATTCTGGCTTTCTTTCAGGTTTCACTGGAACAACTGGTAGAGAGCCGCGAAAGGGAAGGAGCCGTACTACAACAATTTATCGAGCAGCGACTAGACACCATTGCCGATATTACCACCGCCGTCAGACAACAATTGCCTGCCATCTTGCAAGCTCAACGCCAAAAATTGCATGATCGACTGGAGGAATTAAAAGTTGAACTGGATACGGACCGACTGGAACAGGAGATGGTGATCCTGGCACAAAAGGCCGACGTGGATGAAGAGCTGGATCGACTAGATGCCCATATTAATGAGGTACACCGAGTATTAAACAAAGGAGGCATCTGTGGCCGACGCCTGGATTTTTTAATGCAGGAACTTAACCGAGAAGCCAACACCCTGTCTTCGAAGTCCATTGTTAATGACACCACCCAGGCCGCGGTAGAACTGAAAGTACTGATAGAACAAATGCGCGAACAAATTCAGAATATTGAGTAGCCAGGAATCAACCAACAGATGTCTCCCCAAACCACCACAGGTAAACTTTACACTATCTCCGCCCCCTCCGGTGCAGGCAAAACCAGTCTAGTGAAAGCACTGGTAGAATCCAGTAACAGCGTGCAGGTATCGGTGTCTCATACCACCCGCCCCATACGCCCTGGCGAGGAAAGCGGGGTCAACTATTATTTTACTGATCATCAACAATTCCAAACCATGCTGGAGCAACAAGCCTTCTTGGAATATGCAGAAGTATTTGGCAATTTTTATGGCACCTCCAAAAAATGGGTAGAAACAACTCTGGCCTGCGGCAAGGATGTAATCCTGGAGATCGACTGGCAGGGAGCCCAGCAGGTTGCCGCACTGATGCCAGAGGCCATCTCCATCTTTATTCTCCCTCCATCCAAAGCCGCCTTGGGGCAACGTTTGACCCATCGCGGCCAGGACGATAGTGCAGTCATAGACCAGCGCATGGCCGAGGCTGTCAATGAAATGTCCCATTATGAGCAATCGGACTTTCTGGTTATCAATGATGACTTCGGTGATGCACTAGCAGACTTACATGCAATATTGCGCTGTAGCCGCCTGCGAAAAGATTCCCAGCGCCAATGCCACCAACAGCTGCTGGTAGAACTGCTATCCTAAACGGGTGGTTTTTGGTACACTGCACAGTCGATTTGCCCTAGCTGCAAAGCAGGCACAGTATTTTCAATACCTATGTCACTCCTATATACCGTTAACTGAGCACAATATCCATGGCCCGTATTACTGTCGAAGATTGTCTGGACAAAGTTGATAACCGTTTTGAATTGGTGATGATCGCCAGCAAGCGCGCACGCGCACTCGCCACCGGTGGTAAAGAACCGCTGGTTAGTGCAGATTCTGATAAGCCCACCGTTATCGCCCTGCGCGAAATTGCCGATGATCTTATTACTGCGGAAGAAATTTTGCATCCTCGGACTGAAGAGCAGAACGAAATGGAAATGCTACTGGAAGCGGAAGACGATACCGTATTCCCACCCACCCCAAGCGCTGTAATCTTTCCATAAAGTCAGCTATAGCCTTTAGCTAGCCCCGAGAATAGTTACCCCTGAAAAAGTCTTCCATGACTTTTTCAGTTTTTTAGGTTGTCGCTACGCAGGATGTTTATCGTAACAGCTAATTTTTTATTGCAACTTCCCATTGCCCTGCAGGCAGTTGACTCAATTGCCATACCCGACAACCCCTACCCCTCATCAATGGTCACCTTCCATAACTAGTAATGTAAGGGCGAAAATCCAGGCTTTGCATCGTGACATGAATGTCACTTAGCCGAACAACCCTGGAACAGTTGTCAAGGGGCAAAAACCTGTCCACGCTCCACAGCATCGACCAGAACAATGAATAATAGTACTATCAGCTATACTACAAGGGAATCCTAACTATAGAGATGGTATAAAAATCCATGCAACAATACAGCTTCTTTCAGCAACGCGACAACCGCGAAGAAGTTCACAGTATCGATGCCCTCGGTGGTACCTTACACAACTACCTCTCACCCCTACAGGTCGACCAAGTTAAACGTGCTTACTACTTCGCTGAGCAAGCTCACGAAGGCCAGCGCCGCCGCAGTGGCGAACCCTACGTAACACACCCACTGGCCGTTGCCGGCATTTTGGCTGATATGCATATGGACCATCAAAGTCTGATGGCCGCAATGTTACACGACGTCATCGAAGACACTGGTATCAGCAAAGCCGCTTTGGGCGAACAATTCGGGGAGACCGTCGCTGAGCTGGTTGATGGCGTCAGCAAGCTGACCAAAATGGAATTCCAATCCCACGCCGAAGCCCAGGCAGAAAACTTCCAAAAAATGGCCTTGGCTATGGCTAAGGATATTCGCGTTATTCTGGTGAAACTAGCAGACCGCTTACATAACATGCGTACGCTGGGTGTATTGAAACCGGAAAAGCGCCGCCGTATTGCCAAAGAAACACTGGATATGTATGCCCCTATAGCCCAGCGGTTAGGCATGCACAACATCCGCATTGAATTTGAAGATTTAGGGTTTGCAACCTTGCACCCCATGCGCTCAACCCGAATTCAAACTGCGGTCAAATCTGCCCGCGGCAACCGCACAGAGCTAGTCGAGCAAATCAAAGAATCCATTGATGCCTGCCTAGAGCAGGAGGGACATAAGGCCACAGTAGTTGGCCGGGAAAAACACCTTTATAGCATTTACCAAAAAATGCGTGGCAAGAAAAAATCCTTTTCCGAAATTATGGATATTTTTGCCTTCCGTATCGTTGTTGACAACGTCGACACCTGTTACCGCGTATTAGGCTGCATCCACAGCCTATATAAGCCTGTGCCTGGCCAGTTCAAAGATTATATTGCCATCCCAAAATCCAACGGCTATCAATCCTTACACACTGTTTTGTTCGGCATGCACGGCGTGCCGATTGAAATTCAAATCCGCACATCGGAAATGGAAGAGATGGCAAATTACGGTATTGCCGCTCACTGGTTATACAAAACTAACGACGGTCAACCGCTTAATGGCAGCCACACCCGCGCCCGGCAGTGGTTACAGGGTTTGCTGGAAATGCAACAGAGGGCTGGCGACTCCCTGGAGTTTATAGAAAGTGTTAAAATTGATTTATTCCCCGATGAGGTGTATGTGTTTACCCCCAAGGGAATGATCACGGAGTTGCCACAGGGGGCAACAGCTGTAGACTTTGCCTATACCGTTCATACCGACGTTGGCAACAACTGTGTGGCATGTCGTATCAACCGCCGGCTAGCGCCATTGTCTGAACCTCTGCAAAGCGGACAGACGATCGAAATCATTACCGCCTCTGGTGCACAACCTAATCCGGCCTGGCTTGACTTTGTTGTTACCGCCAAAGCCCGCACCAATATCCGCCACTTTTTGAAAAGCCAGCGCAAAACTGAATCCATCGTTTTAGGTCGACGCTTATTAGAGAAAGCGCTCGTCAGCCTCAACTGCAGTATCGATAAACTGAGTGAACGACAAAAAGAACGCCTGCTTAGTGATACCGGAATAACTAGCTTTGATCAGGTACTGGAAGAAATTGGGCAGGGAGGTCGCGTCTCATTTTTAACCGCGCATCAATTGTTGGCAGAAACCGATGCCGATGGCAAAACCACACACCCGGATAATTCCAGCCATCAACCATTAATGATTAAGGGCAGTGAAGGCTTCCGAATTAATTTTGCCCGTTGTTGTTATCCCATCCCCGGTGATTCGATTGTCGGTTTTATTAGTGCCGAACGAGGCATGGTGGTACACACCAACAACTGCCATAATAGTCTAGAATTTCGCGACAATCCCGAGCGTTCAGTTCCCCTTCGCTGGGACGAAGATGTTGAAGGGGAATATTCTGTTGAGCTGAAGATAGAGCTGGAAAAAAGCCGCGGCATTATTTCTGTGCTAGCAACTAAGATAAATAGCCTGGATGCAAATATCGAAAAAATTGGCGTTGAAGAAGAGGGTCCCCGTATGAATACCGTTAGTGTCGTCGTCGGTGTTCATTCACGTATTCACTTGGCCCGGATCATGAAACATATCCGCAGTATAAAAGCAGTTGTTAAAGTTACTCGTGCCACGCATTAATCTTTTTTTATTTATTAAAAAATTCTTTCAGTTAAATCATTCTGGAACATACCATGAGCAACAAAGAAATTATTGTAACTGATAAAGCACCCCAAGCTATTGGCCCTTATTCTCAGGCAGTAAAAGTGGGCAGCACTGTTTATTTGTCAGGGCAAATTCCACTAATTCCTACGACCATGGAATTGGTAGATGGTGATATTAAGGCGCAAGCTACCCAAGTGTTTAATAATTTATCCGCAGTTGCAGCGGCAGCGGATGGCAGTTTGGATGATGCTGTCAAGGTCAATATTTCTTTAACCGACCTCAATAATTTTGTCGTCGTCAATGAAGTGATGGTTGACGTTTTTCAACAGCCTTTTCCCGCAAGAGCCTGCGTACAGGTCGCGGCCCTTCCTAAAGGCGCTGCCATCGAAGTGGAAATCATTCTTTCGTTATAAAAATCATCAGCTTAATTTTTCGATTAAAACTTCCATTTAAAAATCTGCAACTCCGGTTTTTCCCCTGTACGATCGCGAACACCATCGTAGTTATCGCGCTCATCTTTGGTGTATTCGGGAAACCACTGGATCCGTGATGCTGAAGATTGTTTTGATAACTTGAATCTATCAGGGCGCCACTCTTCGATTTTCTCCTCCGAACGCCACACCGGCTCCTTGCCGATAACCACCACTTCTTCAAGTTCACCACGATATTGGCTCTCATCCAGCAGCTCTAGTTCATCACTGCGAACCTCCAGTACCTCAACCACTGTCAGGCAAAGGAACAAACTCAGCAGTAAATGTAACTGATTGTGGTTGAACCTAAATAAATCAGTTGAACCTACTGCGGACGCCCAATGCACTGAAAATAAAGCGCTTTTGCACTTTTTTAGACTCACCCGTAGAGTAACTACGCGATCCTCTAAAAAAGCACAAAAACACTTTATTTTCAGCACCTTGGTCACCCTCGCTACGGTTCAACTGATTTATTTAGGTTGAACGCTTTTGGCAAAACAACCATGTTCTGTCTTTTCATCATGGTTTTCCTGGTTATTTCGGCAGCTGTTCCTGCCACTCCAGGGTTTCAAACCAATAGTGGCGAGTGCTGGGAATCCAGGCATCAGCGGTGCGCGCCACTACCCAGGCGTCGAGAAAATTTAGAAAATCTGCATCGCCCTTATTAATCGCCAAGCCTTCTTTGAAATTTAACAATGGCTTTGCCAGCGGCACATCAATTTGCTCGGGATATTTTAGCGATAAAAATTTGGGTAATGGGCTTGCAGCGATAACCGCATGCACATCACCCTTAAGCAAGGCCTGTTGGACCTCATCTTCAGTAGAAAAATATTTAATAGTGGTTTTGGAAAACAGCCTTTTTGCTACATCGGCGGATACTGTGTCAGCTATCACACCAATATTCACTCCTTGTTTTTTCATATCATCTAGGCTGCTAAAATCTGCAGTTAGTCGAGTATTAGCCGCCAAACCAACCCCCACATCACCATAGGGGCGACTAAAATTAACCCGTAGCGCACGCTTGGGTTTTATCCCCATACCGGAAACAATGATATCGATTTCGCCATTCTCCAGCGCTGGAATTAGTTTTTTCCACTCATACAAACCAAACTCCGGCGACAAGCCCATATCCACCGCTAAGCGTCTGGCCATATCAATTTCCGAGCCAATCAACTGCCCATCCTTCGCCTTCATGACCCAGGGTGAGAAGATAGAAACCCCTATCCGCAGCTGACCACTATCCAATACTTCTTGAAAATAACGCTGGGATTTTTCAGCTGCTCCCGTCGTCAACGACAACATCATTATTAAGCTTAGCAGTATTATTTTTCTAAACATTACTTGCATAACTGTTCCTTAAACTCAACGTTATCCGTTAGGACGGCTTTACATAAATTTATGGCATGACTTATTGACAGACGAGGCTAGTACTCCATAGATAAAAACCGAACTAGCATCATTCGCTTTTTTTATCTGGGTAACAAGGTGTTTATGCTTGGCTCGCCAATAACTTACCATAACCTTGTTGGTAGCTCGCGTACTGCAATTGATAACCGGTTGCCAGGAGTCGCCGATTACTGCAGCGTTTATTTCCTCGACGAGTCTGTGCCGTGACTGTCATCGCGACAGGATCGATACCCAGCTGCTGTGCCAACCAACGCATGAGCGCCCACAGTGAAACCGGCTCGTTATCCACCCCAATATACCTGGATTCCAACACCTGCCCCTGTTGATGCAGACCGATTAAATGAGCGAGAAAACCGACGCAATCATCTATATGAATACGATTGGTATAAAGGATCGGTTCTTCAGCACAATTCTGTTTAGCCAGCACTTGCTCTATCAAGCGTTGCCGACCCGGCCCATAGATACCTGCAAATCGAACCACAGTGTAAGGTAGTCCGCTAGAGGCCAATAATTGTTCGCTCTCCAACAAACGCTGGCCGGAAAAACCATCGGGGTTTGTCTCGCTATTTTCATCCACCCACTGACCGTCGGTCTGGTGATAAACACTGGTACTAGAAATAAAGAATAGTCGTTTAAGCGATCGAGAATCGACCAGTATTTTCAACAGATTGTCCAAACCCTCAACAAACGTTTTTCGATAACCTTCATCAGTGACACTGGCGGGAATTAAACTCACCACCACATAGTCCAGCGTCAGCGAACTTAACTGGACCAAGGTCTCTAACTCAGTAACATCCGCAGTAACCGGCGTAATAGTGGCAGGCAGACGTGAGGTATCCCGCCGCAACCCCCAAACCTGATTCCCAATGGCGACCAGCTTTACCCCCAGCGAAATACCGATATCACCACAACCCACCATTAAAATGTTAGCGCCCATCACCTATCAACCTCCAAACTGTATCGCCCTGCTCTATCAATCCTTATTTTATCAATAAAGTGGCTGATAGTATTGGCAGCTTTCAATAGAAAATATTAATCTACCACCCCTGTTTATATTCCTGCATTGGGCCAATATCTAAGAGAAGGCTGATGACGTTAACTGAATTGCGCTATATCGTCGCGCTACAACAAACCGGTCACTTTAGTAAAACGGCAGAAAAATGTTATCTCAGCCAACCCACCCTGAGTGTAGCTATAAAAAATCTTGAAGAAGAACTTAAGGTTTCTATCTTTGAGCACAGCCGCAGTCCGGTAAAAACAACACCGATTGGGGAGCAAATTATTCAGCAAGCACAAACCGTATTGGAACAGACCGGCGTTATTCAAGAATTGGCCGATATGGATATGGATCCCATGGGGAGTACTTTATCAATCGGAGCCATTGATGTCCTAGTCCAGGCGATCCGGCAATATCAGCCAGGGGAAATTCTTTCCCTATGAAGACCAAGCAAAAGACGCTTGATCAAATACGGGTACTGGAGCTCAAGGGTGTCGGCCCCAAAATGGCGGACAAACTGGAAGGGCTGGGCATACGAACTGTACAAGACCTGTTATTTCATCTGCCACTGCGCTACCAGGATCGCACCCGCATAACACCCATCGCTGCCCTGCAACCTGGCTCTGACGGAGTGATTGAAGGTGAAATCCGCGCCGCCGATATCGTGTTTGGCCGCCGTCGCAGTCTAGTCTGTCGAATACAAGATAGCACCGGCACCGTGACCCTGCGTTTCTTCCACTTTTCTAGTGCGCAAAAACGGAACTTGATACCGGGCACCCGCTTACGCTGCTTTGGTGAAGCTCGTTACGGTGCCAGTGGCTTGGAGTTCTATCACCCAGAATACCAGAGTATCAACGAGCAACCGCCGCCAATGGAACAATCCCTAACACCGATTTATCCGAGCTCGGAGGGCCTGACCCAGCACGGTTGGCGCAAACTGACCCAACAAGCACTCACCCTGTTAAAGCCCAATACTCTGATCGATTGGTTGCCACGAGCACCTACGTTGGCTGGAGTACAGGTCAGTCTTGAGCAAGCCCTGTACTACCTGCATCACCCACCTATCGATGCCCCGCAAGAATTGTTGCGCGAAGGCGAGCACCCCTACCAACAACGACTAGCGTTTGAGGAACTGTTAGCCCATAACCTCAGTCTGTTGAAACTACGTCACCAAACTCGCAGCTGTGGTGCGCCGCCCTTGCTCGGGGATAACGTACTGGCTCAAGAGTTCCTACAACAGCTAGGCTTCACATTAACCCGTGCACAACAGCGAGTGATAGCTGAAATTGATGCCGACCTGGAACAATCCAAGCCAATGCTGCGATTGGTACAGGGGGACGTGGGTTCCGGTAAAACCGTGGTAGCCGCCCTCGCCGCTCTGAAAGCCGTTGCCTCCGGTTATCAAGTAGCGATAATGGCTCCCACCGAAATACTGGCCGAACAACACTTTGCTAACTTTAGTCAATGGATGCAGCCGCTGGGCATGCAACTGGCTTGGCTCACCAGCAAGGTTAAGGGCAAGCAACGTCAACAGCAACTGGCGAGCATCGGCGATCACCAAGCCCATATCATTATCGGCACCCATGCACTGTTTCAGGAGGAGGTACAGTTCGCCAAATTGGGCCTGGCGATTATCGACGAACAGCATCGCTTTGGCGTTCACCAGAGACTGGCACTCAAGGAAAAAGCCAGCGCCGCAGTAGGTCACCCCCACCAACTCATCATGACCGCCACGCCTATACCACGAACATTGGCCATGAGCGCATACGCCGATCTCGATACGTCCACAATCGACGAGCTGCCACCAGGCCGTACCCCGATTAATACAGTGGTAATCGATAACAAACGCCGGCCCCTGGTAGTCGAACGGGTGCGCAATGCTTGCAGTGAGGGCCGGCAAGCCTACTGGGTATGTACCCTGATCGAAGAATCGGAAGCCCTAGAGGCACAAGCAGCAAAAAATATCTGTGAAAGCCTGCAAACGACCTTACCGGAACTCCGGGTAGGACTGATTCATGGCCGGTTGAAGGCCGACGAAAAGGCCCTTATTATGGACTCCTTCAAGAACAATCAACTGGATTTACTGGTCGCGACTACGGTTATCGAAGTGGGGGTAGATATCCCCAATGCCAGCCTGATGATTATTGAAAACGCCGAACGTCTGGGACTGGCCCAACTCCATCAGTTGCGCGGCCGGGTCGGGCGCGGTGATATTGCCAGCCACTGCGTGCTGATGTACCAGCCCCCATTGGGACAATTGGGCAAACAACGGCTACAAACCATGCGTCAAAGCAGTGATGGCTTTGTTATTGCCGAAAAAGACCTAGAGTTGCGCGGCCCTGGGGAGTTATTGGGCACTCGTCAAACTGGTCTTATGCAGCTGCGAATTGCCGATCTTGAACGAGATAGCCACTTGTTGGAACAGGTCAAGAACACAGCTGAGGATCTGATCCGGGATCATCCCAACCATATCGAGCCACTTATTCAGCGTTGGCTGGCTGGGGGCGAACAGTACGCACAGGTCTGACTATAAACCTTGAATCCATCATCCTAGAAAAAGCAGTTGAATCTAGAGCCTGCCCCGCGACGTGTTTTTCGCGGAGTGTTTTGGGTACTGCGGACGCCTAATGCATTGACTTCTTTATAGATGAAAAGGGAGCTTTTTTTGAAAATTTTGACCTTATTGG
>JAZFYA010000128.1:0-14507 GCA_036443315.1 Pseudomonadales bacterium | reverse complement strand
GAGCTCAGCGTAGAACAGCTACTCCAGTGATACACGGATACTGCACAGTCTAGCCACCCTCGGTAGTCTAACCCCTCACCAGGGCGTGGGGTTCCAACCGAGTGAGGGGTTAGACTACCGAGGGTGGTGGCGGGATACTACCGTCGCAAGCTGTTAACCGCGCTGCCCTTAAGTAAGCGCCATTCTCATTTAACCTGTCTCACCGGCGATCTATTGTCAGTTTCGTGACTGGGGATTTTTTTGGCAAAATTCAGTAGAATGCGCAGCTATAGGCTCCCGCCTGAAGGTGTTGGTAAGCCTTATTAATAGAAAGTTAGAGACGCCAGGTATTATAGAGAAGTGATCGATTTATCGAAAAAAAACAAAACCGAGTTCAATAAGCTGCAAAAGCGGCTGCGCCGCTATGTCGGCCGTGCGATCGATGATTACAAGATGATTGAGGAGGGTGATCGGGTGATGGTGTGTCTGTCCGGGGGCAAGGACTCCTATGGAATGCTGGATATCCTGATTAATCTGCAACACAGCGCACCAGTGAAGTTTGAGCTGGTGGCGGTGAACATGGATCAAAAGCAACCTGGCTTTCCGGAAGAGGTGCTGCCTAACTACCTCGATACACTGGAGATTGAATACTATATTGTTGAGAAAGATACCTATTCGGTGGTAAAGGAAAAAATCCCCGAGGGTAAAACCACCTGTGGTCTTTGCTCTCGTTTGCGTAGAGGCACGCTCTACTCCTTTGCCGAAGATATTAACTGCAATAAAATTGCCATGGGTCATCACCGTGATGATATTGTTGAGACAATGTTTCTCAATATGTTTTACGGGTCCAAATTATCAGCCATGCCTCCCAAGTTGTTATCGGACGATAAACGCAATGTGCTGATCCGTCCTATGGCTTATTGCAAGGAAAGTGATTTGGAGAAATATGCTGAAATAAAGCAATTTCCGATTATTCCCTGCAATCTTTGTGGTTCCCAGGAAAATTTACAGCGGCAAAATATCAAGCAAATGTTGCAGCAGTGGGAAAAAGATCAGCCCGGCCGAGTCAGCAGTATTTTTGCTGCGTTGCAGAATGTGGCGCCATCACAATTGGCAGATAATACCTTGTTTGATTTTGCCAACCTTAGGCTGGATCGATCTGGGGGGCGGGCAGATTATGCTTTTGAGCAAGCTGGGGTTGAGCGTTTCGGTGGTGAAACCAGTGTACAGTTTATGAATGTGGTTAATCTTTAGGGCACCGCTATTAATTGTTTGCGACTTTTGGCGTTGGTAGAGATTAACTTAGATTTTCTTGTTGCTGTTGGCGATGATGTATTGGTTGATAAAGTCTTTGGCCTCACTGTGCAGGCTTTTGTTGTGAGAGCGTAGCCCCGCGCAAAAGTTACACGTGGAGGATTGCGGCACGGTGTATACCACCCCGGCAATCACTTCTATTTCCAGCTTTTTACCTTTGTCTGTAGCCTCGATACGGAGCTTCAAGCGCTGTTTGGCCGCAAAGTTGACTGCAAAGGTAACCCTCATTCCAGAGAGTGAGATGTTCTCGCTCTGCCCATTAGTATCTATACCCAAAGCGATTGAAATTTAGGTGTTATACCACGCCTCTTTTTGCCCATGGCTGCGTTATTTGAACTTGAAATACTGACAGTTTCCTGCGTTCAAACGCCTTGCCATGAACAACTTGCCATAAACAACTTTCCATTAATAAATTAAGGGACACACTCTAAAACCTAAATTTCAATCGCTTTGGGTATATTTTCAGTATAGACAGACCTTGGGCTGGTATGAGATGAATGAAAGTTGGCGCCCATCGCAACGCTCTCCGTCTAGTTGTCCCCCAAAATCTTGGCCCGGTTTATGCTATTTCTTTCCCTGAAAGATTACTAAGTCACAGATCTGTCAATTAGTTGTCAAGGTTTGGGGCTGGTTTCTCCAGTCGGTAATGTGGCCATGTCAGTTGTTTGACTGGAATGTACTGAATTACTGAATTGAATTGAAGGAAAGAAAGAATGGGGAAGGTTATCCATGGTCACTAATGTTACTAATCGAATTGATGTAAACAATTTGTTGGCGCAAATGCGCGATATGAAAGCCCAGGCGATGTCTAATTCGACTCGCTCAGGTATTCAACTTCGCTCCGATGTTGAGGCGGAAATACGCGTTGGTGATAGTGCTAAAATGAGTGCTAGCACTAGGGTAGGGGGGGCTAATAAGGTCCCTGACTTTAGTGAGATGTTTAGCAACGCTATTAATTCAGTGAATGACACTCAACACACTTCTGGAGCATTGGCCAAGGCCTATGAGCAGGGTGATCCGGGTGTCACTCTGTCACAAGTAATGGTGGCTTCGCAAAAAGCCAGTGTGTCATTTCAGGCTTTAACTCAAGTGCGTAACAAGTTGGTTGAGGCCTATCAAGATGTCATGAATATGCCTATCTGACGTTGGCTTTCAACCCCTGCAGTAATCTGACAATAGAGTTGTATTAAGAGGTTAAAGAATGGCGGCATTACCTGCTGAAACTGGAACAGACGCACCAGGATTCAGCCAAAGTAGTTTACTGGAAGGCTTTGGAGGCCTTGGTGTTCTGCGTCAGTTGGGTTTGATGGTCGGCTTGGCCGCCAGTGTTGCTATTGGCTTCTGGGTGGTGCTGTGGTCTCAAGGTCAGGATTACCGCCCCCTCTATAGCAATCTTGACCAGATGGATCCCGCCGATGTCCTTAATGTATTACAGAGCAACCAAATCGAATACAAGGTTGACCCCAGCAGTGGTGCCCTGTTAGTTGTTTCCGACCAGATCCATGACGCTCGGCTAAAACTTGCGGGTGCCGGTATTTCCCCCGATGGCAGCTTTGGTCTTGAAATGCTCGACAAAGAACAGCCCTTAGGCACTAGCCAATTTATGGAGAGTGCTCGTTTTAAACGTGGCTTGGAAGGGGAACTAGCCCGGACCATCTCCAGTATTCGCTCTGTGCGTGGTGCGCGAGTACATTTAGCTATTCCCAAAACTACCGCTTTTATTCGCGATTCCCGCAAGCCTTCCGCCTCGGTGTTTCTTGAGTTGTATAACGGTACTGGTATCAATACTCAACAGGTGCGAGCCATTGCCAATCTGGTGGCGTCGAGTATTCCCGAATTGACTATAGAGCATGTTACTGTCGTCGATCAGCGCGGCAATCTACTGTCGAATTTTGATGCTGATCAGGATATGGCCATGGCCCACAAGCAACTGGATTATGTTCATCAGTTCGAGGTCCAATTGGTTGCGCGGATCAGTGCCATTATAGAACCCATTTTGGGGGTGGATCACTTCAGGGCTGAGGTGAGTGCAGACATCGATTTTACCCAGGTTGAACAAACTGATGAATTATTTAATCCAGATTTACCTGCTATTCGCAGCGAGCAAATTGTTGAAGAAGGCCGTAGTAATGGTAGCGTGGGTGGCATTCCCGGCGCATTAAGCAACCAGCCTCCATTGGATGCTGAGGCACCAGAACAGGTGGCAGGCATCCGAGCAGGCGGTTCCGGAAGTGGTTCTGGCAGTAGTCGCCGGCAATCGGTACGCAATTATGAACTGGATCGAACCATCAGTCACACGCGTCATCAAGTGGGCCGTCTGCGGCGTTTATCGGTGGCGGTATTAGTGGATAATATCAGCATAACGGATGCTGAAACCGGAGAGGTTACATCCGCAGCCATGCCTCAGGACGAAATGGATCGACTGGCTATACTGATAAAGAATGCAGTCGGTTATGACGCGGCCCGGGGCGATAGCGTTAATATCGTTAACTCGGCGTTTCTACCCAAAGAAGTCAAGGATGTATTACCCATTGAGGAGCTGCCCTTATGGGAACAACCAGCGATAATGAATTATGCCCGGATGGGTGGTGCATTTTTAATATTGATGGCGCTATTCTTTGGGGTGTTGCGGCCAGTGATGCGTAGCCTCACCGACGCAGCGAAAGATATGCGTGAGTTGGAGGCACAGCGGGCATTGGGTGAGTTATCCGGTGATCTGGGTGGCAATTTAGGTGATGAAACTGTGACATTGTCCGGTGGTGACAGTATGTTACTCCCTGGGCCCAACGAAAATTATGAGCAACAGATTAATGCGGTAAGAGGTTTGGTTGCGGAAGATCCGGGGCGGGTTGCGCAAGTGGTGAAGAGCTGGGTATCATCGGGTGAATGACAAAGTAAGTAGAGCTAAGATTAATATTTCAAAGCTGGATCAGGCAGCCATCCTGATGATGTCACTGGGTGAGAAAGAAGCTGCTGCGGTATTGAAGCACCTGGGTCCCAAAGATGTACAGCGCATCGGTACCGCGATGACCTCCCTGGAAAATGTTCCCCAGGACCATCTAGAGGAAGTGATGACGAACTTTCTCGGCGATGTTAGCGCACTGACGGGTTTGGGTATGGGGTCTGAAGGTTATATCCGCAATATGCTCGTAGAGGCTTTGGGTGAAGATAAAGCCGGCTCCTTGGTGGATCGTATCCTGCTTGGTGGTAATACCAGTGGGCTGGATACGCTCAAATGGATGGATGCTCGTTCTGTCGCTGATATTATTCGCAACGAACACCCCCAGATACAGGCGATTGTCATGGCTCACCTGGATGGTGACCAGTCCGCTGAGGTACTGTCTAATCTAGCGGAAAAAGTTCGCCTCGATGTGGTGATGCGAGTGGCGTCGATGGATACAGTGCAGCCCACAGCCCTGCAGGAATTGAATACTATTCTGGAGAAACAATTTTCCGGTAATGCTGGTTCTCAGGTTAAAGATATGGGTGGGACCAAGGTTGCTGCGGAAATTATGAATAACCTCGAAAGTAGCATCGAGGCTGAGTTGATGGAATCAATTAAGGAGCTTGATGAAGATTTGGGTATCACCATTCAGGATTTGATGTTCGTATTCGACAATTTGAAAACCCTGGACGATCGCGGTATTCAGGCATTGCTGCGAGAAGTATCCTCTGAAGTGCTTATCCTTGCCCTCAAGGGTTCCGACGAAGAGCTGAAGGAAAAAATCTTTGGCAATATGTCTAAGCGCGCCGCCGAACTGCTGCGGGACGATTTGGAAGCTAAGGGGCCGGTCAAACTCAGTGAAGTGGAAGGAGCGCAGAAGGAAATTCTGCTTATTGCCCGTCGTATGGCCGATGCTGGTGAGATTGTTCTCGGTGGCAGTGGTGAAGAGATGGTTTAGAGGTAGGAAACTAAAGTTTGGGATCAAGGTATTCCGACGGGCGGTTTTGCAGGTTTGATGCTCGCTTTGCGCCGCTTAAGACTGTCAAATTTGAACAAAATGTAATGCGTTATAATAGGCTCTATGTCCATGCAAGGTTCCAGAATCCCCGCCAAAGAATCCGCTAGTTATGGCGCATGGAACCTGCCTGAGGTCAGGGATGGAGAGGTCGTTCAGGTTGAGAAACTTAAACAGCGTGGCCCCAGAGGGCAATTAATCAATGTCGGCAAGGACGAGGTTATATACAGCTCGTTAACGGCAGCTCAACTCGAAGACATTTCCAATCAGGCCTACGAAGAGGTGCGTCAGCAGGCTTACCAGGATGGGTTGAAACAAGGGCGCACCGCAGGTTACCAGAAGGGGCTTGACAGTGGTCAGCAAGCGGTGCAGCAACAGCTTGCTAGCCTTAACAAAACCGTTAGTGAACTGCTGCGATATTTGGGGGGGCAGGATGATGAAGTTGAGCAGGCACTGGTTAATATGGCAACGTGTGTGGCCAGTGCAGTTTTGCGTCGGGAGCTAACGATTGATTCGGCCCATATCGGTCAGGTAGTGAATGAGGCTATCGCGGCGTTACCGATGGAGGCTAGCAATATTACTGTTCATCTCAGTGAACAGGATTACCAATTACTCACTACCCAGACAGATATTCCCGAACAGTGGCAGTTACAAATTGACCGCACCCTATCTCCCGGTGGCTGCCGCGTCCAGTCGCAACACAGCATCGTTGATTATACCCTTGAAGAACAATTTCAGCAGACAGTGAATGGACTGGTGGAGCGGCGTTTTGCCGAATTGGGAATGCGCGCCAAACAACGGGCGGATGATTCTGTAGACAATCTCGTTGAAGACTCAATAGACAATCCCGTTGAAGACTTTGTAGACAATCCCGTTGAAGACTCTGTATATGATTCCGTTGAAGACTCTGTATATGATCCCGTTGAAGACTCTGTAGACGATCCCGTTGAAGACTCTGTATATGATTCCGTTGAAGACTCCGTAGACGATTCAGTTGAAAAAAAGGGCTCGCCGCCAGAGTCATTAGGGGGTTAATGGCAGTGGTGGAGTCTCGGCAGCCATTTACCCAGCGCTTTGCAGCTTACCAGTTGCCCGTTGATAATCATGCGCAGCCGATTGTTTCCGGGCAGTTGATTCGTGTTGTTGGTATGACCCTGGAAGTGGTTGGTCTGGAACTGTCCATCGGTTGCCGTTGCTTGGTTATCAATGACGATCAACGCAGTATAGAAGCGGAAGTGGTGGGTTTTTCCGAAAAAAAATTATTTTTAATGCCGATCGAAAAAGGGGTTGGTTTGAAACCTGGTCTGCAGGTAGTGCCCGTTGCTTATGAGGATAGGGTGCCGGTGGGACATCAATTGTTGGGGCGTGTGATCGATGGTACGGGTCGCCCATTGGATGGCAAGGGACCACTGGGTTGTGAACACAGTATTGCTATGCAGGCTGATCAGATAAATCCGTTGGAACGCAGTCCCATTTCCACCGCACTGGATGTAGGGGTTCGCGCGATCAATGCCGCCCTGACCGTTGGTCGTGGTCAGCGTCTGGGTTTGTTTGCCGGTAGTGGTGTAGGTAAAAGTGTATTGTTGGGTATGATGACTCGCTTTACCAAAGCGGATGTGGTCGTGGTGGGGCTGATCGGTGAACGGGGCAGGGAGGTTAAGGAGTTTGTCGAGCAGGTGCTTAATGAAGAAGGCATGCGCCGTTCGGTGGTGGTGGCTTCTCCTGCGGATGACGTACCTTTAATGCGGCTACGGGCCGCCATGTTAGCAACTCGGTTGGCGGAAAGCTTTCGCGATCAGGGTAAGCATGTCTTATTACTAATGGATTCGCTAACCCGCTATGCGCAGGCGCAGCGAGAAATTGCTTTATCGATTGGTGAACCGCCTGCCACCAAGGGCTATCCGCCCTCCGTTTTTGCAAAAATCCCCCAGCTGGTAGAACGCGCGGGCAATGATGCTGATGGCAATGGCTCAGTGACGGCATTTTACACGGTGTTAACGGAAGGTGATGATTTACAGGATCCGGTGGCCGATGCTGCCCGAGCCATTCTTGATGGCCATGTGGTGTTATCTCGTGTCTTAGCGGACGAGGGCCATTATCCAGCTATCGATCTAGAAGGATCAATCAGCCGGGCAATGCCCAATATCATCAGTCCGGAGCATTTGCAATCGGCGCAACGGCTACGGCATCTCTATTCACGCTATCAGCAGAATCGCGACTTGATCAGTGTGGGTGCTTATGTGGCGGGTAGTGATCCGGAAACTGATGCAGCTATCGAGCGTCTGCCAGCTATTCGCAATTTTCTGCAGCAGGGTTTAACCGAGTCAGTGGATTTGGAGGCCAGCGTTGTGCAGTTGCAATCCGTTATTATCCCATTGAAGCAGTCGCCATCACAGGTTGGAAATAGTCTTGGCCAAGACACGCTTGGCCAAAACAGTCCTAACCAAAACAATCTTAACCAAAATAAGGGTGGCCTACCGGTGGTAGCGGGTCAATCGTGAATGTTCTCTCTTGAAGGGTGATGATGAAAAAATCTTCTCGTCGATTACAAACCGTCCTTAAGTTGGCCAAACTTCGCCAGCAGCTTGCAGCTGAGCAGTTGGGGCAGATGATTCGCACTGCCGATGTTCATCAACAGCAAGTAGAACAGCTAAAACATTATCAGCAGGATTATGGTGAAAACTTTAAAACCCTGGCGGGAAAAGACGTTAGTGCAGAGCAACTGGGTAATTACCAGCGTTTTTTTGGCAGCCTTGAACAGGCGGTAGACACTCAGCAGCAGCGCACAATACTGGCTGAAGACCAGCGTGAATTAGCTCGGAGACAGTGGCAGCAACAGTATTCCCGGACAAGAAATATGCAAGCGCTGATCACCAGAAAACAACAGGAAGAAGAATGGGAGCTGGAAAAGAAACGTCAACGTGAGCAGGATGACCGGAGACCGATTGAGCCTTCCGGGTGATTTTCTCCCGTCCATGTCCAGTATGTCATAAATTTCTTATACTAGTGTCACTTTTACTGGCTTTGGTCTATTCTGAAAAAGCTATCAAGTTTAGTTGTCTGGTCAAAACAGGGCGTTATATTTAGCAGTCAGTGTTTGAAGTATATATTGAAGGTGTGTTTTCCCGGTTTGACTATTTGTATTATGTGTCTGTCTTAAGAACTTTAACTAGAACTCACAGGCATAAAGACGGAGGATTTTATATGACAATTTCATCGACGGCTGCGGCGGATGGCCGCGAATTGACAATCAATATTGAAGGGCGTTTTGATTTTAGTTCGCATCAGGAGTTTCGCCGTGCGTATGAAGGGGTGGAAGCTAAGCCTGACCGCTATCATGTGGATATGAATGCGACCTCTTACCTGGATAGCTCGGCGTTAGGTATGTTGTTGTTATTAAGAGATTATGCCGGCGGTGATAGCTCGAATATCAGTATTCTCAATTGTAATGAGGATGTAAAAAAAATCCTTTCAATTTCCAATTTTGAAAAGTTGTTTGATATCCATTAAGTCTCCAGTCTTGTTTTTGAATGGAGACTCTCACCTGGATATCACAGTAGCACGCTTATAAATTGATATTCCGTACTATTTCTCCATATGCTACCAGCTATCAAGAGTAACGTTACTTTTCAGCCTGGTACGCTGTATGACTATTGCCGCATTGTTGTTAGGTACTGCCTTGACTGTAAACAGAAATAATGTACTCGAGACACTATGCTTAATAGGGCATGTATTCGCTACGCTAGCCCTAACGGGTCACAGTCGGGGTGGTGCGGAGACAGCGGAAGGGTCGACCCAAAGGGCACCCTTAGCCGCAGTAAAATCCACCAGTGGGTGTATTTTCTGGCCTATTTCTTAGCTAAAGCTGTGGTAATTTATTATGGAAATTTCTACCACTAGTGCAGTCAGTACTAATAACAGCAGCCATACCCAAACAGTTGGTGTTGACTCCCAGAAAATTACCATTCTTATCGCTGATGATAGCAATACTGACCGTTTGTTGTTGGAGGCGATTTTACGCAAGCAACAGCATCTTGTCGTTATTGCCACTAATGGTGTGGAAGCGGTGGAGGTGTTCCAGCGTGAGCGCCCGGGGATAGTGTTGCTCGATGCTTTGATGCCAGAGATGGATGGTTTTGAGGCAGCGGAAAAAATAAAAATACTAGCGGGAGAAGAGTTTGTACCTATTATTTTTCTGACATCCTTACAGGAAGCTGATTCTCTGGCTCGCTGTCTGGATGCTGGTGGCGACGACTTTTTATCCAAGCCTTATAACAGCATTATTTTACAAGCCAAAATCGATGCCTTTATCCGCATGCGAGATATGCATCTTACGCTACAAAACCAGCGGGATGAAATCGGCCGCCACAATACTCGTATGTTACGTGAGCAGGAAGTGGCAAAACGGGTATTTGATAAAGTGGCCCACGCGGGTTGTCTTGATGCCCCAAATATTCAGTATGCGCTATCACCGATTGCAGTATTTAATGGTGATGTTGCTCTGGCGGGGGTGGGTCCGACTGGGAATTTGTTGGTATTGCTTGGCGATTTTACCGGTCATGGCCTGGATGCGGCCATTGGTGCCATGCCAATGGCGCAAACCTTTTATAGTATGTTGGAAAAAGGTTTTTCCCTGCGGGAAATTCTTCGGGAAATCAATGTTAAACTGCACGAAATATTGCCTGTTGGTGTTTTTTGTTGTGCACTGGTGACAGAGATAGATTTTATCAGTGGGGTTGCACGGGTGTGGAATGGGGGCTTACCGGACTGCATGATTTATCACCCGAGAACCGGCGCGATTACCCGTTTGAAATCCAGTCATTTAGCGTTTGGTATTCTTGCCAATATTGACTTTAGCAATGTGGTAGAAACCTACGAAGTGGAACCAGGCGACCGTATATATATATGGTCTGACGGTATCCATGAAGCAGAGAATAAGCAGGGTGAGATGTATGGGGAGGCGCGATTATTAGCGGTTTTTGAGCGCAATCAGCAGCCAGAAAAATTATTTCTCGAACTCAATGTTTCTGTCGATTCATTTATTATGGATGAAACATTGGAGGATGATGTTTCTTTGATTGAAGTAACCGTTGTCAAGCCGGAAGACTTTTCCGTTGCGGTTCCCTCGTTTGCCGGTGGACAGGAAGTTGGGCCCAAAGATTGGAGTCTGAAATACGACTTGCGGCCTGCGACGTTAAAAGATTTTGATCCTTTGCCGTTACTTTTACAGGTGTTAATGCAAGTGCCATTTTTACGTCCCTTTGGTAGCCAGATTTATACCGTCATGGCAGAATTGTATGCCAATGCCCTGGAGCACGGTGTATTAGGTTTAGATTCGGCATTGAAGCGTTCACCAGAGGGCTTTAGCGAATATTACAGCTTGCGCAATCAATCCTTGTTGACGTTGGTAGAAGGACTGATAAGCATACAATTACACTACACGGGTACAATGACGGGTGGTCAGCTTAGTATTGAAATTGAAGATAGCGGTAAAGGCTTTGATTTTCAGCGGATATTCGTTGAGCAAAGTAGCAAGGCTGATGAATATTCTGGTCGAGGTATATTTCTGTTACGCTCGCTATGCGACTCGGTTGTCTATTCTGGTGTGGGGAATCAGGTATGCGCGATATTTGTCTGGGGCGATCAAGAGGCATTCACCTAGTGAGCACAGCGCTAAACGACAAAAAATCTAAATTAAACACTAGGACACCTCTATTAATTGAAAATATTACAAGATTTCGGGATGGCTCTCCTCTAGAACCCTTTATATAGGGGTTCTATCAGGTCTTCATCTTGAATTTTTCGAATAAAAGCAATTAATAGAAGTGCCCACTATGTTATTTGATTGACGAGTCGCCTACTGAGTTTTCCAGGTTGAAAGAGTATTTGTTCAGCGCTTGCCTAGAATTGGAACTTGCCTAGTGCCTAGAATTGGAAGGAATAGATTTTGGATAACGACACGAAAGTTAAGTTCGTCTAATCTTGTTTTGCATTAGGAAAAATACTAACAAGGATTTAAATTGTGACAGATATTAGTCAATACTTGGATGTGGATGCACTCAATGAGTTGAAACAAGTGATGGGCGAGGAGTTCCCGCTGTTAATTAAAACCTTCGAAAATGACAGTGTGGTGCGCATTGAATTAATCAAGGAGGCGATCGCATCTGCTGATCCTGATGCCGTTCGGCGTGCGGCCCACAGCTTTAAAGGCAGTGCCAGTAACATGGGTGCAACCACGCTAACAGAGCTGTGCCGGGCTGTGGAAGAGATTGGTGCTAAAGGCGAAACCGCGGGTTGCGATCAGTTGTTGGAGCAGATTATAGAGTCCTATGCTCAGGTACAAGAGGGCCTTACTAAGCTTTAGCTGCAGGCACTCGGCAGACTTATAGCCCTTGTTTTCAAACACGTCTCAATATCCATTATAAAGTTGGCAATCTAATTGCATTACCCCGTTCAGCGACATGACAACTTCTCTTGCTTATGGGGTATACAATGAACTCAGCAGGTCAAAGCCTAAACAGTAACGGTCTTTTGGCGATCGGTGAAACACCCTCTGCCGTTGGTATTAAAAAGCTCACGTCGACTGCAGATAAAAGTAATAACTCATTAAATAATAACGAGTTTTCTGGAGTTCTTGAAGACCAGAAACAGCGCACATCTACACCTACTCAGAAGCTGCAGGCTGCTGTTACGGGTATCGAAGAAATCTCTCCAGAGCAGCTTCTGCCAGGAGTGATTGCATCCGAAGAGTTAGTTCCGGAGCTTGCAAGCGGCAATATCTTGCCTGCCGAGGGCCTATCTTTGCCGCTGGATACAGCAGTGGCAAACGTCACTGTACAAATTCATAGTGAAGACGGGGCAGCTGTTGTGGCGTTCGAGTTTGAGGAAGCAGTGCTTGTTCCTGCAATTAGGAGCGCTGAAGGAAAGGCCGATGCCGATGTTGTCGTTGCGATTGCGAGTCCAGAGATAGCTACAGCTAACACGACTTCGCCGACCGCCGTGGCGACAAGCCATTCACAGCTTATTCAACAGGGCCAGGCTCCAGTTTTGCCGAATGGTGCTTTGAATGTGAGTAAAGAAGGGCGTGGCCAGCAGCTATCCGCAAATCCGCTTGAGAGTGAATTAACGGTTAATAAGAAATCAAATAATGCGGATAAACTACAGGTCAATAGTGTCGAAATTCGCCAGCCCGCTCTATCGGTACAAACGACAGCTGCAATATCACAGCCCTTCACCGTGGACTTGTTGACTCAGTTTTCGCTCAAACCACAGAGGGGAAACCCTGATGTAATGGTGGCTTCGGCTGACAACACGTTAGCCAGTATTGATAAATTGGCTGCGCTGTCTAATTCGTCGATGTTAACGCGCACTGAAGCTCCGCAGACTTACCGCGAGTCCAGTCCAGCAACCTTCCAAACTGCAGTACCGGTAGAAGTGGGTAAGCCGGGGTGGGGTGATACTGTGATGCAGCGGGTGATGTGGATGAGTTCGCAGAATATCAGCAAGGCAGAGATTGCACTGGATCCACCAGAGTTAGGGCCCTTACAAGTAAGAATCAGTACTCAAGCTGAGCAAACCACGGTGGTGTTTACCAGTAGTCATGGTCTGGTTCGAGAAGCATTAGATCTAGGCTTGCCAAGACTGCGTGAAATGATGGAGAACCAGGGGTTGGATTTGGCCGATGTGGACGTCTCCGATCAAAACACTCATCAGCAAGAAGCTCAAGCTGATGATACTGAACATAGCCATGCTTCGGGAAAAGATAGTAGTCCATTGTCAACGCAGGCTGATATGGAGAACGCTTTGCATGAGTCTGGCAACACAGAAACCCTTACTAGTCGTTCGCTTAGTCTGGTTGATCAATACGTTTAAACCTGTCATAGAAAAATCAAAAAGCAGTTGATACCCAAAGCACTCGTTGTACTCACGGGGCAGGTTCTAGATTCAACTGTTTTTTCTAAGTTTATGGCTTGCGCCCTCTGGCACTTGTGCGGTATCCCGCCACCCTCGGTAGTCTAACCCCTCACTCGGTTGGAATCCCACACCCTGAAAAAGGTTTTGTGATACTCTCAAGGGCGTAGGGTTTCAACCGATAGTGAGCCTAGTGTAGGACAGCGGGTTCAAGGCTACTTGCTTAATCAATACTGTGAAGTGGTTTAATTGAAACTGTATTATTCGAGCGCATCACCAATGCCTCCTCAATACAGTCACTGGAATAAGCAATGAAAATACTAACGACATTTATATTCGCGACTTTGGTAGGCAGCATCGGGTTTGCCTACTCGGGTCTGTACGATGTCAGCGCGCGAACGCCGCATAGCGGCATTGTCAATTGGCTACTTTCTACCGTTTCGCATGCCTCCATCGAGCGGCGGGCGCATAAAGTCCAAGTGCCGGACCTTAGCAATGAGAACCTAAAGCTGGCCGGTGCCAACGATTTCGCGACGATGTGTGCAGCTTGCCATGGTGCTCCAGGCCAATCGCCTGAAGCGGTCGGACAGGGCTTGAATCCCGCGCCACCGGATCTGGCCAAATCCGCAGTGCACATGAGCACTGCTGAACTTTTTTGGGTCACAAAGCATGGTATAAAAATGACTGGTATGCCGGCATGGGGGGCAACGCACAACGACGCCGCCTTGTGGCCCGTGGTTACTTTCATGACGATACTGCCCGAACTTGATGCCGCTGCTTATCAAAAGTTCTTAGCCAGTGCGAAGGGGCTCGGGCACCACATCGGGGATGGTAAGGTGTCTAACACACACATTCACGATCAGACACCTCAACAACCCGCCGAAAACCATACCGATCATCATCATTAACCTGCTCATACGCATTGAAACTAGAGCTAATAACGGGGGTTGTTATTCGTAGGGTGATCACAATTGTAGAGAGTATGTCCCAGTGATTTGGCAGATAAAAACAAGCGCAGAGGGTGGTCTGCGGGAAATCACAGCTTGGTTTTTGATTGGGCTGTTGGGGCAAACCAGCTGATTCTCTGCGGTATTGGGCATGCTAACACTGGTCCGAGGTACTTACTTAAGGCTATAACTGAGGCGCTTTGAACCCGCTGTTCGCAATGCAAGTCCCACTATCGCCCATTATCGATTGGAACCCCACGCCCTTTAGCAGGCCTTGCATTGCGAACAGCTACTCCGGTGGTACCTGGATACTGCACAGTCTAGCCACCCTCGGTAGTCTAACCCCTCACCAGGGCGTGGGGTTCCAACCGAGTGAGGGGTTAGACTACCGAGGGTG
>JAZFYA010000127.1:0-27076 GCA_036443315.1 Pseudomonadales bacterium | reverse complement strand
TCTAATGAGTGAAGTAAAAAATAATGAAAACGATTGTTGGTGAAAAAGTAGCATCTTCTTGGGCTGTACTGCGGCAGAAAAATAAATCTGTCCCCGTTTTCCCGTTGGAGGAGAGTAGTTCGCGTAGCCGGACGAAGGCCCGGACGACATAAACGCCTAATTCAGCAGCTTGTGGAGAATTAAGCACATTGGTGGTCTGAATGGCGCCGTGCTCGGTAAAAGCGAAAGGTAAAGCTTTGGAAAACTTCAGTTTATTAAGGTGGTCGCAATTTGCGACCACCTCCTGTTTCTCTGCTTCGGTGAGTTGGAACATAAAATCATCTGGGAATCGCCGAGGGTTACGTTTGACTTGCTCGTTTAATCGCTTGGTAGGTACGCCGTAAAGTTCGGCGAGATCTGTGTCGATCATCACTTTCTGGCCGCGAATGAAAAGGATTTTTGCAGCGATCAATTCGATAGGTTGTAAGTTAGACATTCAGATTCCTTATTAGCTTGCAAAGCCATATGTTCCAGTCGGTCGAATAGTATTTTCTATGTGGCGCTAGCCCGGATATTTCACCCGCACGCTCATAAATTCATGTTTTGTACGACTATGCAAGCGTAAAGTCTATTTTTAGTTCGGGTACACTTTGTACCACCGTCGCTTGGCAGTTTTGTACTTGCCCTGAGTGTGTAGATTGAAAAAAAGGGCTTGAGATCCTATGTCGCCTTCTAGGTAGATAGGGGGCTTGTCGCCTCTTCTCCTTTTTCCAATATGCACACTCAGTCCATCGTACAAAATCTACCATCGGGTGAAATATCCGGGCTAGCCAATAGTGGCGTCAATCATCTTGATCACCGTTTCTTTTTCCTAGCTTCGTATGTTTCCAGAGTCTAAATCGCTTGTAGAGTAAATTATTCGCAGCAAGAGGTGATGTGGCAATACAGGGGATTTTTCAGGGTGGGTAAGCCCCTTCCTTGGTATGGTCATCGTTAAATCCTTTTAGCGATTGAGTGCTTTTGATCTTAACTGGTAGGTAAATAATGTCAAGGGTAGAGTGCCTGCCCCTAAATACCTATTTTTTCGCAGATACTGTATTGAAAAACCTACACGTTTTATGGATTGCTTGAGGTATCATATAGAAATCTGGGGGGTTATTGAACACTGTAAAACGGATGGGCTAAAAACATAAATCTGTTCCCATTCTCAGCATAAGAGCTAGTGGTTGTTTGCGATAAAAATAACGATCTAATGAGTGAAGTAAAAAATAATGAAAACGATTGTTGGTGAAAAAGTAGCATCTTCTTGGGCTGTACTGCGGCAGAAAAATAAATCTGTCCCCGTTTTCCGGCAGAAAAATAAATCTGTCCCCGTTTTCCGTTTTTCCCTGATATGTACTTTAGTCAGTAAAAACAAAGGGATATATGGTAGCGAGAGCGGGATTTGAACCTGCGACCCCATCATTATGAGTGATGTGCTCTAACCAACTGAGCTACCTCGCCATAGGGTTTTTAATTCCCCAAACAGGGGTTTTAAGAGGCGCGTATTCTGGCGATTTGCCTCCTGGCTGTCAAGCATGGTTTGTGGATTTGGCTAATGCGGTGGCGATTAAGTCGGCTACTGCTAAACCCGCTTAGTCAGTCCAATGGTTCGCTATCCATATAGATTACCCGTGGTTGAACTGCTAACAGAAGGGCGATTAGCGCTGAGGCGGACAGGTAACAGTGATCGGGTCCATGTGGTCGAGCAGGTCCTTAAGGGCTCAGGAGCAGCAGCGCTCACCTATTGGCGGTAATAAGGGAGCAGCTCAGCCCCAGTCGCCAGTTAAAAACCATGGCGTAGTTTGCGGTTCACGCTGGGGACAATAGGTTTAAACGTTAAATTTAAAGTGGATAACATCGCCATCCTTGACGATATAGCCTTTGCCTTCCAGTCGCCATTTGCCTGCTTCTTTGGCCCCTTGTTCGCCGCCGTATGCGACAAAGTTATCGTAGGAAACGACTTCGGCTTTGATAAAACCGCGCTGGAAGTCGGTGTGGATAACACCGGCGGCTTCCGGTGCGGTAGTGCCTAACGGAATTGTCCAAGCGCGAACTTCCTTAACGCCGGCGGTAAAGTAGGTATGCAGCTTAAGTAATGTGTAACCGGCGCGTATAACGCGGTTTAGTCCTGCTTCTTCCATACCTAAATCTTCCAGGAATTCGGCTTTTTCATCGTTGTCTAATTCGGCAATTTCAGCTTCTAGTTTGTTGCAAATGGGGACTACGATAGCCCCTTCGGTTGCAGCAATATCTCGAACCACATCGAGAAAAGAGTTGTTATCAAAACCGTCTTCATCAACATTGGCGATATACATGGTGGGTTTGGTGGTCAGCAGGTGCAAGGACGGCAGTACTGCTTTTTCGCTGTCACTTAGCGCTAGCGAGCGGACCGGTTTGCCTTCTTCCAGCTGCGGTATGATTTTTTCTATCAGGGCTTGTTGGGCGATGGCTTCTTTGTCGCCACCCTTGGCGGTGCGAATAACTTTTTGTAATTGTTTTTCAACGCTTTCTAAATCTGCCAGCGCCAGTTCCATGTTGATAATTTCAATATCGTTGGCGGGATCAATCTTATTGGAGACGTGAATCACGTTGTCATTTTCAAAACAACGCACTACATGGGCGATGGCATCGGTTTCACGGATATTGGCCAGGAACTGGTTGCCTAGCCCTTCGCCTTTGGAGGCGCCCTCTACCAGTCCTGCAATATCCACAAACTCCATCGTAGTGGGTAGGATCCTTTGCGGTTTAACGATTTCCGCCAGTCGGTCCTGGCGGGGATCGGGGATCGGCACAATGCCGCAGTTTGGTTCGATGGTGCAGAAGGGGAAGTTTTCCGCATTGATACCGGCTTTGGTGAGTGCATTAAATAATGTGGATTTACCGACATTAGGTAAGCCGACAATACCGCAATTAAAACCCATGGTGATCTCTCTAGTGGGGTGGATCTAGATCCACCCATAAGAATAGTTGCGAATAGTAGGGTGGAACACGTTTCACCCTGCGATATCATTTTTTCCGGCGTTCAGGTTACGCTTTAAAGGTATGTAAATAATTCATCGCTTTGGCCCAATCGCCGTTAATTGCATCGGGTAATGCGCGAATCGATTCGCCTATGGCATCCAGTATTTTCTGGTGCTCACTCTGTGGGGCTTTGTTCAATACATGGCCGGTGACTTTATCGGCGGAACCGGGGTGGCCGATACCCACTCGCAGGCGGTAAAAGTTTTTGTTGTTGCCGCACTGGGCAATGATGTCGCGCAGTCCATTGTGGCCGCCGTGGCCGCCACCTTGTTTAAAGCGCGCGGTGCCTGCTTCGATATCCAGTTCATCGTGAGCTACTAGCATTTGCTCAGTGTCGATTTTATAAAAATGACTAATGGCCGCGACTGCCTGGCCGCTACGATTCATAAACGTCGATGGCACCAATAAGCGCACATCGCAACCGTCAATATTGATGCGACTGGTTAAGCCAAAAAATTTACTTTCTTGTTTTAGCAGAGAATTCTGCTGGCGGGCAAGTTCTTCAACGAACAAGGCCCCGGCATTGTGGCGAGTATCCTCATATTCCCGGCCGGGGTTTCCCAAGCCTACTATAAGTTTAATTGCGCTCAATGTGGGGCCTGCTTATATTTATAAGGGAGGGAAAAGCCGCAAGAGGCAAGTTAACTAGGAGCAAAAATAAAGGGGAGAGGCTTTTATCTATGTTATGGCGTCGGCGCTGTGAGCGCTTGGCACCCGCTGTCCCCTTACTATATTACTCTGCGTCGCCTTCTTCTGCGTTGCCGCCTTCTTCAGTGTCAGCCGGCTCTGCAGTGATCTCATCTTCATCGTCTTCATCGCCACCACCACGAGGTGCGTTAACCGCGGAAACCAGCAAGTCGTGGTCTTCTCCGTGGATCAGGGCAACACTTTCAACACCTGCGGGTAATGTCAGGTTGGAAATATGGATGTTGTCACCGATATTCAGATCTATCATGTCGACTTCGATATACTCAGGCAGGTCTTTGGGCAGACAGCTGACTTCAATGTCGTTCAGGGCGTGGGAGATGATGCCGCCTTCCTGTTTAACACCCTTGCAGTTTTCTTCATTAATGAAGTGCAGCGGTACATGCATAGTGATTTTGGTTGTGGCACTGACACGCATAAAATCAATATGTAAGATGGTGTCTTTGGCCGGGTGGCGTTGCATATCTTTTACAACGACCTGTTCAGTCTTGCCGTCAATAGAAAGATCAACCAGGCTAGTAAAAAAAGCCTCGCTTTCTGCCAGTTTAACGATTTCATTGTTGGCAATGGTGATCGGTATTGGCTTGTTCTTGCCACCGAAGACGATCCCTAGGGTTTTATTTTCCAGACGACGTAGGCGGCGGCTCGCACCTTTCCCCAGGTCGGTTCTGGTTTCTGCATTTAGTGTGAATTCGCTAGACATAATGAGTCTCCTATAGTTAGCGAAAGTTAGCGAAATACGCCGTTGCCTGCGACCAGCAATTGGCGTGGACTGCGAAGCGTTGGGGACAGATCTTTAGCGCTGTGTCCTCAAGCTACTTCATTGGTACCCGACATGAATGGCACTTACTTAAGGGCAGCGCTGTTAACGGCTTGCGACGGTAGTATTCCGCCGCCACCCTCGGTAGTCACTACCCTCACTCGGTTGGAACCCCACGCCCTGGTGAGGGTAGTGACTACCGAGGGTGGCTAGACTGTGCAGTATCCAGCCGGAGTAGCTGTTCGCCATGCAAGTCCCGCTAAAGGGCGTGGGGTTCCAACCGATAGTGGGCCTTGCATGGCGAACAGCGGGTTCAAAGCGCCTCGGTTATAGCCTTAAGTAAGTACCATTCGTACCCGACATCTTTTATGAAGTCGGGTGGTTAAACCAAAAAATCTCCTGTGCCTCTAGTGCTTAGTTTTGTGTTACTAGTTCAGTGCCACTTGGGAGTGGCTTAAGTTCTGCAAGTGAGGACAGAGCTGAAGATCTGTCCCTACAGTACTACGCACTGCAACTTAGTGCATTGTGCCGATTTAACGGAACAATTTTAGCGAAACAATGCACTGATTGATTCCTCATTGCTAACCCGGCGAACCGACTCGGCTAACAAACTAGCCATGGTTAAAGTGCGAATTTTGCTGCAAGCCTTGGCTACATCGCTGAGGGGGATAGTGTCAGTCACTACCAACTCATCGAGATCTGAATTGTTCAGGTTCTCTAGTGCATTGCCCGACAGTACTGGGTGGGTACAGTAGGCGACGACTTTGATGGCGCCATTTTCTTTCAGTGCCGCAGCCGCTTTACATAAGGTGCCAGCGGTGTCGACCATATCGTCCACTAAGACACAGGTGCGGCCTTCGACTTCGCCGATAACATGCATCACCTGCGCTTCGTTTGCCTGTGGGCGACGTTTATCAATAATGGCCAAATCGCAATCGTCTAGTTGCTTGGCCACGGCGCGGGCACGAACAACGCCGCCAATATCAGGCGATACCACGATCATGTTGGAGTATGCCTGTTTATTGATATCGTCTAACAATACTGGAGAGCCGTAAACGTTATCGACCGGCACATCAAAAAAGCCCTGAATCTGTTCAGCGTGTAAATCGACAGTTAACACTCGGTTCACACCCACACCAGTCATTATATCAGCAACGACTTTGGCACTGATGGGTACCCGCGATGAACGTACCCGGCGGTCCTGGCGGGCGTAGCCAAAATAGGGAACTACCGCCGTTATACGTCCTGCAGAAGAGCGACGCATGGCATCAATCATGACGATTAATTCCATTAGGTTGTCGTTAGTCGGTTGGCAGGTGGACTGAACGATAAAGACATCAGCCCCGCGCACGTTTTCTTTAATTTCTACAGCTACTTCACCATCACTAAACTGGCCGACATCAGCCTTACCCAGGGGCAAGTGTAGTTGCTTAGCGACTTTGCTAGCCAGCTCAGGGTTGGCGTTACCAGTAAAAACCATCAACTTTGACACGATATTTTCCTGACCTGTTTGCGAAGCTTTAGCTGTTGCATGTGTTGAATTCATTTGAATCTTAATAGCACGGTTGTTGCCGAGTCTGTCAGATTGCTGGGGAAGGGAATAAGAGCAGGGGACTTGCCCGAGCGTTGTCTTGCTGCCCTTTGCCGTCAATTGTACCCGTTACTAACATTAGTACTAGCTGCTAAAAAAATGGCTGGGGTGGTAGGATTCGAACCTACGAATGCTGAGATCAAAACCCAGTGCCTTGCCGCTTGGCGACACCCCAATAAACTTTTCGGTAGTGCTTCTACTCATTAGTCATTACAGACCCCATTCATGACAACCCAAGGCTAGATGGGTCGGGGATACATTAACCCCTTTGGCTACAAAGCCCTGCAATCCTTTAGGTAGCTGGTGAAGAATTTGCTGTGCTGACACTGGGTCGGGGAAGCTTGCAAAGACACAGGCGCCAGTGCCAGTTAATCGAGCCGGTGAACCGTCAATGGTGAGACTGTTAAGCCACTTGAGGGCTGAATCTACCTGCGGATACAGCGTTCTAACAATCGGTTCGCAGTCATTCCGACTACCCTGCTTGAAAACGGCGGCTATTGTGATTGGAGCGGTGTTCCGTGTCAATTGTTTGTGGGAAAAAATGTCGGCGGTTGAGACCTCGCAGTCTGGCTTTATCACAATGTACCAAGTTTCAGGGATTTCAATAGCTTGCAGTTGTTCACCGACGCCTTCTGCCCAGGCTGAATGCCCCCTGATAAATACCGGGACATCAGCACCCAATTGCAGTCCAAGGTTGGCCAAATAGTCCAGTTTGAAGCCGCTGTTCCAGAGTTGGTTGAGTGCCAATAATGTGGTGGCGGCATTGGAACTGCCACCGCCAATTCCTCCTCCCAGAGGGAGCACTTTTTCCAAGCGGATATCTACCCCTAAATGGCAGGGGGAGTGTTGTTGCAGTAGTCGGGCGGCGCGGATAATCAGGTTATCTTCTTTGGCGACGCCTACAATGTCGGGCATCAACGTAATATCACTATCTTCACGGCGTGTAAAGTGCAGGGTATCGCCATAATCTAATAGCTGGAATACAGTCTGCAGCTGGTGATAGCCATCCAATCGGCGGCCGGTGATATGTAGCATCAGGTTCAGCTTGGCTGGAGAGAGCAGACTGTAGCTTGTCACTGGAGGTGTACTCACAGTGGTGATGTGCTCTTATAGGATGATAGGGAAGGGGGGAGCGAACTGCAATTCGGTTGCAAATTCCAGTGTTTAAGAATGAGTGTCAATTTTAATTGCGGGTGTTTGGCGATAGCCTTGCTAGGCAGAGTATATTGATCGATGCTCATTCGCTTGGGATAACTTAGCTGCCAGCCCGATTGCTGAAAACCCTGGTCGTCAGGCGTATAGCTCAAGTTTGGATCCGGGATACCTCTTATCCAGTAAAGCAGCCGCGAAACCGGAATCTCCCAGCCCAGCTGCTGAACAAGTAATTGTTCTGGCGTACTGGCGGTAATGGGCCGATTGTCGCTACTTTGCAGCGTAACCCGGGTTTTATCACCGTAGAGATGGGCGGCTCCCTGGCCCAGAGGGCCGCTGAGACGTATATTATAATAGTCACCACATTGTTGCCAATTCAGGTAGGCACTGGTGGCGCTATGGTCATCACGAATGCCGATTTTCCCCCGCAGGCTCCAATAGTGAAGATCGCCATTATTGGTGAAATCTTCGGTTCCTGGCGGGCGGGTTTGCAGGCCGCTACAGGCACTCAACAAGAGCAGGATAGTTGCCGCAATGGCGCCGTTTAATGCAATCCTGGGCTTCAATTGAAAAGCCAATTGTTGGTGGTTAAAGACAACCATTAGTCTGCTGAACTGGTGTTAGCGGCAGTTGGTTGCCTGGGCTGTGGGCTGGGTTGTGGAGAGTCAACCTTGAATCGCTGCAAAGTTTCCCTGAGATAGTTGCTGTCGGGTTTGCGTTGCAGTGCTTGCTTCCAAATCAAGCGCGCTTGCTGTTGCCGGCCCATTATCCACAATACTTCACCTAGGTGGGCAGCAACTTCGTGATCGGGAAAGGCTTTATAGGCCTGGGTTAATAATGCTGCCGCTTGCTGCAGGTTGCCACGCCGGAATTCCACCCAGCCCAGACTGTCGAGAATGGCTGGGTCGTTGGGTTTTATTGCAAGTGCCCGCTTGATCAGGTCATAGGCTTCATCCAGTCGCTCGGAGCGATTGGCAAATACATAGCCGAGGGTGTTCAGGGCAATGGCATTGTTGGAATCCTGGTTAATAATGACCCGCAGATCCTGCTCCATTAAGTCTATGTTACCCACTTTCTCACTGAACATGGATCGCGCGTAAAGCAGATTGGCTTGCTGTGGGTGGCTTAGCAGCGCTTCGCTCAACAGGGCGTGGCCTTCTTCAAACCTATTGCTACGCAACAATATTTCGGATTCTAGTAAATAAATCCGCACGGCGTGTTCGGGGTATTGCTGGCGTATACTCTGTAAGTAATCACGGGCAGTCTCAACGCGTCCCTGTTGCAAATAAAGATGGGTGATACGGTTGGTGGCGGCGAGGAAATCGGTTCCCGGTGGGATTAGCCTATAGTGGTCGATGGCTGTTTGCCATTGTTGGCGCTGCTCGGCCAGTTGGCCTAAATAGTGCTGGGCTTCTGTGGTTCTATGGCCTGACTGCAATAGCAGCTGAAAGTATTTTTCAGCATCGTCCAGGTTGTCAGTTTCTTTGCTGATGAGAGCGAGTGACAGTAGCAGGTCAGGGTCATTGGGGGAGCTGCCTAGCAGTTTTTCAAATTGTTGTTTGGCTAGATTAATATCTTTGGTCATTAGCATGCGGGCGTACTGCAAACGCAGGCGTCGGTTTTTCGGATATTGGAGGACGACTTTTTCGAGACGTACAAACGCTTCGTCACCGCGTTTTAGTTGTTGTAGTAATCGTGCTTCTACCACAACGGCATGCAGATCGTTTTCATCTAGATCCAGAACGTCCCGAATCATTGTCAGCGCGGCCTCAGTTTCTCCACGTTGCTGTAACAGCAGTGATTTTGCAGTGAGTAATTGAATGTTCTCAGGGAATTTGACCCGCAGTTGATCCAGCCGGGTTTCTATTGTTATGCGGCTGCTGTTAGGTAGATCGAGGGAGCTGGCGGCAATGGCAGCGAAGTTGGTTTTGCCACCGTTTTCCAGTACTACCGTCATATGCTGCAATGCTTCTATGGGGCGTTTATTTTTTGCCAGCATAGTAGAGAGTGTATACTGCGCTTCCAGATTGTCGGGTTCCAGCTCTACCCATAATTGAGCCGCGTCGAGGGTAGCTTTATCGGCTCGAAGGAACTGCGCTAATCGGGTTGCTCGGGCAGTAACTCCTGAATCTCGGGTTCGATGAGCTTGTTGTAAATAGTTGCCCAGCGCCAAATCATAGCGATTGCGCTTGACGGCAAACTCGGCCACTAACAGGTCGTGAAAGCTATCGGCAGGAAACGGACGAGTGGGTGCTTCGGCAGCTGTTTTCGGTGTTGCATTCTGCAGGGTGGTAGCATTGACATCACCGGATTCTGTCGTGGTCGTGGAGCAGGCAGCTAAGATCGTACATAGAGTCAGGGCTGCCAGTTGGTAT
Source organism: Pseudomonadales bacterium (assembly GCA_036443315.1). GTDB lineage: Bacteria > Pseudomonadota > Gammaproteobacteria > Pseudomonadales > Dasaniaceae > Oceanicoccus. The sequence continues at coordinate 17,451 of JAZFYA010000127.1, read as the reverse complement.
TTATTCATAGTGTCCGATCCTTATCTTCTGCGGCCAATGATGACATAAAGCCCCTTGCAATAACTACATAAGATTTACTTAGGAAGCCTTTACATAATATCCGGCTGTTCTGTGGATCCACTTTTGAGCAGGAACTTGTTAGAATTATGCGTTTTTTTGAATCACCGCTTTTATTGCTAATCTGCTGAGATTTTAGACAGTCGTATGGGTTTAATTGTACTGGGCATTAATCATAAGTCAGCTAATGTGAGCTTACGCGAGCGCCTGGCATTTCCTCCAGAGCAGATGGCTGAAGCGTTGCAAGCAGCCTTGAGTGCCTCATCTCTGGAAGAGGTAGTGATCCTGTCGACCTGTAATCGCACTGAGCTGTTTGCCATTGAGTGTGGCACAGAGGGTGTGATGGAGAGCGATAACACCGTTGATCCTGAAGATGATCTGGATCATCGGGCCCTGGAGTGGTTGGGGGAATACCACCAAATTTCGCTGGCTGAATTGAGGCGCTGCTGTTATGTTTTTCGGGAGCAGGCTGCCCTGCGGCATATGATTGAGGTCACCAGTGGTCTCGATTCCATGGTGTTAGGTGAGCCGCAGATTTTTGGTCAGATCAAGTCCGCTTTCTCTGTCGCGAAGGAAGCCAATACCGTAGGCGCTGAATTGTCCCGGGTATTCTCTCATGTGTTCTCAATCGCAAAGAAAGTACGTACGGATACGGCCATTGGTGAGAATCCAGTTTCGGTGGCCTATGCGGCGGTGAATTTATCGCAGCATATATTTAGCGATTTGAGTGATACCCGAGCACTGCTGATTGGCGCCGGAAAAATCATTGAGCTGGTTGCCCGGCATTTATCAGCAAATAACGTCGATAGGATAGTTGTTGCTAACCGGACATTGGAGCATGCGCGAGACGTGGCTCAGAAATTCGGTGCTGAAGCTGTGTTGCTGTCGGAGATTCCCGAGCAGTTGGTGAAAGCGGATATTGTGATTTCCTCTACCGCCAGCCAGTTACCCATTTTGGGTAAAGGAGCAGTGGAGCATGCGTTAAAACTGCGTAAGCATCGTCCCATTTTGATGGTGGACATTGCCGTGCCTAGAGATATCGAAGCGCAGGTAGGTGAGCTGGATGATATCTATTTATATAGCATCGATGATCTCACTGACATTGTTGATGAGAATATACGCAATCGAGAGTCGGAAGCGCGTAAAGCAGATATTATTATCGATGAGGGTATTAATGACTACATTGAGCAAGTTCGTTCGTTAGATGGCGTGTCAACCTTAAAGGCTTACAGGGTTCAGGCGGAAACTACCCGCGACCTGGAATTAAAAAAAGCCTTAAAGCAATTGGCCAAGGGAGGGTCGGCAGAGCAGGTGCTCAATCAGTTGGCCAGAAATCTGACCAATAAATTAATTCATAAGCCCAGCATTGAAATAAAAAAGGCCAGTGCTGAAGGGCGTAAGGAATTGATTACCTGGAGTCATGATTTATTTGGTTTGGATGTCGACCGTGATGGGTCTATTGACAATAATTCAGGTGACTACAGTTCAGATGATTATCATTCAAATGACGATGATGAATAGATACCCTTAAGTGAAATAAGTAAAATAAGTGAGATAACAAAGAGATAATGAAAGAATCGATTATTAATAAACTGGATAATCTGGTTGATCGCCACGAAGAGCTGGGTGCCTTGCTCAGTGATAGTGACGTGATCAGTGATCAGAATAAATTTCGTTCTTTATCCAAAGAATATTCAGAAGTCGACCCGGTAGTAAAAAGCTATGAAAATTATCGTCAGATCCTGGAAGATATTGAAGAAGCTCAGGCGTTATTAAAAGACGGTGATGCCGATATGCGGGAGATGGGGCGGGAAGAATTAAATGATGCTCACGTTTGTCGCGATGCAATGGAAGTGGAATTACAAACATTACTGTTGCCAAAAGATCCTAGCGATTCCAGTAATGTGTTTTTGGAAGTGCGAGCGGGTACGGGTGGCGATGAGGCCGCCATTTTCTCCGGGGACTTGTTTCGGATGTATTCCCGCTACGCTGAAAATCAAGGTTGGAATATGACCGTGGTCAGCGAGCGTGCAGGGGATCATGGCGGTTACAAGGAATTGATTGCTCGGATTAGTGGGCAGGATGTTTATGCGCATTTAAAATTTGAATCCGGAGCTCATCGCGTGCAGCGAGTGCCCGAAACTGAATCCCAGGGGCGCGTTCACACCTCAGCGTGTACCGTAGCGATTATGCCTGAGGTGGATAGCGTTGACGAAGTGGAACTCAATAAAAATGATTTGCGCATCGATACCTATAGAGCTTCTGGTGCTGGTGGTCAGCATGTAAACAAAACCGACTCGGCGATTCGTATTACCCACTTGCCGACGGGAATTGTAGTGGAGTGTCAGGATGAGCGTTCCCAGCATAAAAACAAGGCGCGGGCAATGTCCCTATTGCAGTCGAGAATATTGGCTGGCATGCAGGAAAAACAGCAGCAACAACAGGACGATGAACGTCGTAATTTGGTGGGTAGTGGCGATCGCTCCGAACGCATACGTACCTATAACTATCCTCAAGGGCGGGTAACCGACCATCGCATTAACCTTACCCTTTATAAACTCAATGAGATTATGGAGGGGGCACTGAGTGAGGTGATTGATCCCTTGCGCAATGAGCACCAGGCTAATCTGTTAGCGGCTATGGCTACAGCATAGGCTATGGCTACAGAATAACAGCGGCGTCTGAATACTGGAGGTGGGTTAATGAGTAGTACCATTGCCGAGTTGCTATCACAGCGTAATCGGTTACAAGCACTGAGTGATACAGCGGCTCTGGATACGGAATTATTGCTGTGCCACTGTTTGCAAAAAAACCGCAGCTATTTGCGGTGTTGGCCGCAAGTCAGCGTATCAAATGAAATTGAGCAGCATTTTTTAAGCTTGTTGGCGCGTCGTGAACAGGGCGAACCTATTGCCTATTTAATCGGTGAGCGGGGTTTTTGGTCGCTGGATTTACAAGTGAGTCCCGCCACATTAATTCCTCGCCCAGAAACTGAACTGCTGGTTGAGAAATCATTAGCGCTATTGTCAGCCTACCCGCGGGCCAATGTTCTGGATTTAGGGACTGGCACAGGGGCCATTGCTCTGGCTTTGGCTCGCGAAAAATCCAGCTGGCAAGTATTGGCTTGTGATGTTGAAGCTCAGGCGGTAAGTCTGGCGGAAACCAACCGAAGAAATTTGGCTTTGGATAATGTAGTCATCATACAATCTGATTGGTTTAAGGCGATTACAAAGCAATGCTTTGATCTGATCGTCAGCAACCCACCTTATATCGATCGTGAAGATCCTCATTTACGCATTGGTGATGTGCGTTTTGAGCCCCGCTCGGCACTGGTAGCCGATAATAAAGGCTTGGCAGATATAGAAGAAATTATTGTTAATGCCCACGCCTATTTAAGTGATCAGGGTTGGTTATTGCTGGAGCATGGTTACAATCAGGGAGAGGACGTTCGAGACCTATTGCAGCAGGGGGGCTTTAATCATATCTTTACTAATCAGGATTTTGCCAGTGTGGATCGAATCAGCGGCGGACAGTGGCGATGTGCTGAATAATCCAACAAAAGTGTGTGGATAGCGCCAATGAACGATGAGCAGTTACTCCGTTATAGTCGTCAGATAATGCTGGATGGCGTTGATTATCAAGGCCAGCAACAACTACTTGATTCCAAAGTGTTAATTATTGGCCTGGGCGGTCTGGGATGTCCGGTAGCGATGTATTTGGCCGCAGCCGGTGTAGGAGAGTTGTGGTTGGCGGATTTCGATGCCGTTGATCTCAGTAATCTACAGCGGCAAATCGCCCACACTATGGAGGATCTCGACAGACCCAAAGTGGTGTCAGCCAGCGAAGCCATTGCTGCACTTAATCCTGATGTCAGAACTCAATGCATCAGTGAAAAGCTGACCGGTCAGCTTTTACTGGACGCTATCGATAAAGTGGATTTGGTGGTGGATGCCAGCGATAACGTTGCTACCCGGTTTGAAATTAATCGCGCGAGTGTCGCGTTGAAAACGCCGCTGGTATCCGGGGCCGCTATTCGCAGCGAAGGACAGCTAATAGTCTTTGACCCCCGTGTTAGCGATAGTCCTTGTTATCGGTGTTTGTATGATGATGCTGTGGGTGATGAAACGCTAAGTTGTTCACACAGTGGTGTGCTGGCTCCGCTAGTGGGGGTGATTGGCTCCATGCAGGCATTGGAGACAATCAAGCTGTTGATTGGTTTTGGTGAGCCGTTAACGGGTTGGCTGATGATATTTGATGCCAGGGTCATGGAGTGGCGCAAATTAAAAGTGGCCAAAAAACCACATTGCCCAGTATGCGGGTTGGCTTAGTGTCGGGAACGGGTATTAGCTAATGGCTCTTACTTAAGGTTGAACAATATTAAGGAGCCATCAATCTGGAGTTAAGCCCGCTGTTCTACGCTGGGCTCACTAACGGTCGGAACCCCACGCCCTGGTGAGGGCTTAGACTACCGAGGGTGGCTAGACTGTGCAGTATCCGGGTACTAGAGTAGCTGTTCGCAATGCACGCCCACTAAAGGGCGTGGGGTTCCAACCGACAGTGGGCCGTGCATTGCGAACAGCGGGTTCAAAGCTCCTCAGTTATCAGACCAAGTGGCGACCAAGTGGGACAGGCGTTGGCCACTGGCACGCGATAGCGCGGATCAAGTAGATCCTGCCAACGGCTGAGCACAGGCAGCCCTTTTTCTTTTAGCGCATCCGAATTAACGACAAAACCCAGTATGCCGGTATATAAACCAGTGACACGGCCGGCGCCCAATGGATCACGAAACGGTGGCAACAATTGCTCATAGCCCACTGGCCGATAGGCTTCGAGTAAACCTTCGTAGGCCCCTTGGGCATGAGCACCTAGACTGCCGTCAAACCAGACATCGCCACTGGGCCGCCGTACTTCGGCTTGAATCCTACCCAAGGTTTCGCCACTGCCTCTTGTGTAAAGTCGGACTGGCTGCTGCGCGCGCAAAAGCTAACTATTCGGCCTGCCCATTACCCACTACTGCCTGGCGGCTCTACACTCCATCATCCCGTCGCTTACCTGCGGGATCTTAGCATGCGGCTATTGACCCCGTGGCCAAGCCGCGGAATGACGCAGGGGATGGGGTAGCTTGGCAACGCCAGTTTAACCTAAACCTGTGGTCGCACATCAATGGGCCGTTATCCTTCGCGCAAATATCGACATCAAGCGCTTTAATCCTGCTGCTTTATCCCAGTTTTATTTGCGTTACCCCAGAATTCGCGCGCTTTACCCCAAACCCTTCGGCTTTAGCCCAAACCACTGGCACCCCCACCTTGGCCGTCCCTATACTCGTTTCACGTTAAACAAACGACTAAGCAGGGAGCCACCACCATGTGCAGCCACGTCATTCACACTGTAATCCACGAAGCCAACCGCTCTATTATCGCGGTACTCAGTCTGCTTGGTTTTTTCTGGGATGGTTATCAAGTCACCGATGTTTTCTTCGCCGCCTCCTTACTACTGTGGATTTGGCAGCACGAATGGGATGAGTTAGAAGCCAGGGTAGTTGATTGGGTTGCGAGGGCTGATGGTGCCTCGCCGGACGAAGCCTATCAATCACGCAAGCATTGATTTCCATACCGACTGCTCCGTCAATCTAAACTCGGGGTCAACATTGACACTCTCGGCTTTTTTCACTCTTTTCCGCTAACTCCCGCTGCGTAAATTCAACTGATTTTATCGGCTACTCCATCAAGCTAGTTTTCATAGAGTTTCTCCAAATGCCGCCAGGATAATACGTTGGCCTCGCTCCTGTCCTGGATCTGATCGCCACCGTAAATCAAATAGGCTTGTTTGGCCTTATTACCGGCCAATGCTCGCCATTTTTTCAGGTTTTTGAAGAAATCCCTGTTGACGGTTTGACCGGCTTTGATTTCAATCGGTACTAACCCATCGCCCTGGTCAATAATCACATCGATTTCCAGGCCGTTATTATCCCGCCAAAAATAGAGGCTCGGGGGCTCGCCCTGAGCATATTGGTGTTTCAGTAGTTCGCCGATAACAAAGTTTTCAAACAGTGCGCCGCGCATGGCGTGCATGGCGATGTGTTCCGCTTGCTTAACGCTCAGTAACCAGACTAATAAGCCAGTATCATAAAAATACAGTTTGGGGCTTTTTATCATCCGCTTCGAGAAGTTATTAAAATGCGGCTGTAGCTGGAACACAATATAGCTCGCCTCCAGCACGGACAACCACTCTCTGACTGTGTTATGGGATACGCCGCAATCGTTGCCAATGCCACTTAGATTGACGATTTGACCTGCTCGACCAGCGCAAAGACGTAAAAACGTCCGAAAGGTATTCAGGTCTTTAACCTTGATAAGTTGTTGCACATCCCTCTCGATATAGGTTTGAACATAAGCAGCATACCAGTCATTGGGTTGAATATTGCGGTCGTATAATGGCGGATAAAAACCTTTGTAAAGCAAGCTGTCCAGTGATTCCGGTTCAAGACCTGAAGCCTTCAACTCACTGGCGGAAAAGGGTAATAGATGAATCAAACCAATGCGACCGGCAAGCGTTTGGGTTATTTTTTCCCGCAGGCCAAACTGTTGCGAACCGGTTAAAACAAACTGGCCCATTTGCTGGGCTTCGTCGACAATGCGTTGCAAGTATGAGAACAGCTGCGGGCAGCGCTGCACTTCATCTAACACTGCACCCCGCTTGAACTGGCCCAGAAATCGGCGTGGATCAGTATGCGCAAAGTCGAGCTGGTCGGGGTCTTCCAGTGAAATATAAGGCTTTTCCGCAAATTCATGTCGGGCCAGGGTTGTTTTACCCGCCTGACGCGGACCGGTAATACCAATGACCGGAAATGACGTGGCCAGTCTTTTTAGCGTGGCTTCGGCAGTTCGCGGTAGGAACGCGGCTTTTTCCATTATTTGGCCCGTTTGTTTTATACAAATTGTAAGTATAACTTACAATTTGTATAAAACAAACGGGCCCGAATACACGAGACGCTTATTCTAAAGACTATATCCTGGACTTGAGCATCTCGGTACACAAATTCGAGTGATGATCGGCTGGGCCATTGCCTGCAGGATATTATGAACTGGGTGGATGACCACCCAAACAGTGAACCGATTCTTGTTTTTGTGGATATGAAAGCAAGGGATGGATTCTTGTTTTTTTCAACTGGCGACAACTGGAATTCAGCTGAGGTTTCTAGGATAATAGCTCCACTGACTGAGAGTTGCTGACAAAGCGCAGGTTAGGGTTAAGTGTCGGGGGGAAGATTATACACCACGAGACGCGAACATTTGACTGCCAACGCCTAGCAGTTTATTGGGTGCGACGCAGAGATCTGGGGCGACAAAAACCAGACGAGATTTCGCGGGTTGCGCATGGATAGTATACAGATATAAAGAGGTCATTCGCCGGTATCTGGATGAGTTTCAGATTGAGGAAAATGCTGGACGAAGCAAATTTTAGTTCGACAAGAAAGTAGTGATACACCAATACAATCGCTCGATAGTAGCGCTATCGCGATTAAATCCCCGCTACGCAGGGATTTAATCAGTGCCACTCTACCAAGGGACAACATCTGGACGTTACTACTCCAACAACATAAGCGCTGACGGCATAATTACAGGCCACTCAAGACTCCATTGCGAGGCATTAACACTGTCTTCTGTGAATGGCGGATAATCATCATCATCATCAGTCGGCAACGTGTCGGATCTATTCACTTCATCTTTGAAATTTGAATCTTTAAATTTCATGCTTGCGCTACCGAAATCAGCGTTGTTGAACCTGTATCTCATTGTTGAATTGGATATTCCATCTCCGTATACCTCGTACCAACTGACTATAGGGGGAGTCACCCAAGCACCGTACGGATTTTCCGCACTCTCCGAAGCGGATCCAAAATCGAAAATGTGCGTATTACCGGACCCATCCTTTTTGTAAAAAATTTTAGGTTGATTGCCTATTTTGTTCACATCATTCCACTCTCTTCGGGTGTAATTCCCATGGGCACTAACAGCAACGTGCGTTGGCTGCTGGTTTTTGAAATAGATGATGACTGTCTCCACATCGTGCCTGTGGCCGCCAGAACCTGGCAGAGCTTGATCTTTTTCAAAATACAGCTCATACATATGAGCCGCATACTCATCATTTTCGCTGTACTGACGAACCCACCGGTGGTAAGTATTTGACCTATCCAGGAAACCTGCATCGTGACAATTTCCATTTATGGCGCCAGTGTTGTTTAAGCCGGGGTTTTCCTGGCCCGAACGACTGATCGCCGCAGCAGGAAAACAGCCATTGTTACCAAAATCAAAAACGGGAGTATAATTAGCAATCAGTATACTCCCCCATGCTTTATCCAGAGCGGGAAGCTCTTCGGCCTGAACCACTGTTAATGTTGCACAAAAAAATCCAAGGCTGGCCATTATGTTGTTCACAATGCGCTTGGAGCGCCTTTTAGTCGATACTCTATTGATGTGTTTAAAGTGTTTCATGATAATTCTCCTTAAAAAATAAAATGTGTTTGTCGTTCGTGTTTGTTCAATGGTGTGCATTCAGTGGTGACCAGCGTAGGTCCGTTGAGGAAGCTTCGGGAGTTGGGAAGGCTAACTGCCTTCCCATCCTTATCCCTGCTTCATAGGTTCCTCAAATCATCGCTGCTGTTTGCAGTGTTCCGCAATTCCCATAGCCTAAATCCCTTTATCGGATGAGTCGCAGTGCAGTCAGCGAAGTCCTCAAGAATGCGAACTCCAACGGTCCAACCGGTTATTAAAGCGATAGTGGTCGGAGATGAATGGGTTAATCAATGTAGAAGTAATTAATAGTTTCTTCTGTGCCGGTAGCTACACAATCGCCTGTACCCGTTATTACGACTACTTTTTGTGTCAGGTATGCGGACAACAAGCCAGATACCTGTACTTTTCCTGCTGCAGAGGTTCCATCAATCGCAAATCTATTTGGGAAAGACACTGCACAAGTGGGTACGTTCTGCCTTGGGCCATTTATATACGCAATTACTGCTCCAGAGCCCGTGAAGTGGACGTCGTAAAGCGTTCCCCACGCATAACCAGCTGCATATGAATTAACAGAATGTAAGACAAAACATAAAGATAAAGCTAACGTTCTAAGTATATTTTTCATGTTGATTTCCTCTAATTGAGTTGATTAAAAAATTTAGATGGCTGTAACGATTACGACGCTAAAATAAAGCGGTTGTCGATTCGTTCAGCTCGGAATTGATTTAAGACCGATCAACGATTACATGCAAAGCGTTTGGGATAACAGCCAAGGGTTTGGGATAAAACAACGGAACTGTGGGATAAAGCAGGCTAATCTGGGACGAAGCTATCAGTTTTTGGTGTTATTCGAGCACTAGGAGGCTGTCCGAGAATAGGAGCCTACTGCGGACGTCGATGATCTGCGAAACGGCGGCATGGCATCACGTCAATACGCCATGCAATTGAGGAAATTGCCTTTTGAGTTCATGCACATATTTTTTTGCAATAGGTACAGTTTGATTGCTTTCGAGTTGCATTTCTTGTTTCTTGCCATGAATCGATAGGATTTTATTGGGATTAACGGCATAAGACCGGTGGACTTGCAATAACTGATCTTTTTCCACATGGAATAGAATCTGCTTAAATGGAATGCGTAATATGAGCTCCTTAATGCCGTTGTCAGTCTCCTTGGTGACCAAACAGTAATTTTTTTCGACTTGGATGAAAAGTATTTGCTCTAAACAGGGGATAATATCGGATAAAATCAACGCGTTGTCCGGGTTGGACGATATTTTGCGAATCTGCGTGATGCTTTTGCTAATCTGCAAGGCGATATTCCTCACCCACTCTTCTGAACTCAATGTAGGGAACTTCACCCCCAGCGTGTAGAAATCAGACACGCTGTGATACATCGTCACAGTGTCCTGCCCCGCCACAAGCCGTTCTTTTTGTCGGACTAATCCATCGGGGTAGTGCAACTGCCCTCCCCTATTGCCGATCAGCACGTCGCCATCAAAAAAGGCGGCGGCATCAATAATAATGGGGTCCGATTCACAGAGGGCATAGGCTTCGTGCATCACCGCTTCATGGGTATCACAGTGGCTAATCGTATTGGCCAGCGTGCGCAGTTTGGCCATGCGGACTCGGCTGATACGGATATCCATCTGCACCGAGACGCGGGCCATCAGCTCCTCCTTACAAAAGGGCTTGGCCAAGTAATCATTGCCGCCCGCGGTAAAGGCTTTGATTAAGTCCGTGGTTTGATTGCGCGCCGTCAGAAAAATAATCGGTAAGTCAAACGCCGTATGCTGTTCCCGTATGCGTTGACACACTTGATAGCCATCCATTTCGGGCATCATCACATCGAGCAGGATTAAATCCGGTTTTTGTGCGTCGATGGTTGTCAGCGCCTCGGGGCCAGAGTAGGCGGTGATTAACCGGTAGCCGTTAACCGCCAAGAAGTGGTTGGTCACCACCTGTAAGTTAATCGGTTCATCATCCACCACCAGAATGGTAAAACCGCCGTTGTGCGCATGCGCTGGTGTGGTGGGAACAAATTCAATATCCACCGGGCCTACCGTGGTCGCTACGGCATCGAATGCATAGTGTGGTTTTGCTTCGGCTTTCTCTTCACTATGGGGCAACGTAAAGGTAAAAATCGCCCCTTGTCCCGGCGCTGACTCCGCCCAAATGGTGCCACCGTGTAGCGTCACCAGTTGTTGAGTAATCGCTAATCCCAAACCCGTGCCGCCGTGGTTTCGGGTGGCCGTGGTATCCGATTGTTCGAAGGAGTGAAAAATGCGTTGTAAATCTTCTCGCGGAATACCCACGCCATCGTCGCTGACACTGATTTCAATCAAAGCCCGCTTTTGCACCGCCGTTATGGTAATTTCGCCAGCGGTTGAAAATTTAATGGCATTGCCCACCAAGTTTTGCAAGATTTGCAACAAACGGTTTTGATCTGCTAGCACGCAGTAATGTTCTGGCACGCTATTGATAATGTGCAAGGCCTTACCACCCAGCCCCACCACTGAAATGGCGTTGTTAAAATCGACAATCTGGCGTAAATTTAAGGGTTGCAGACGCAGTTGAATTTCCTTGTGTTTTAAGCGTGCGGCATCAAGAATATCGTCGACTAAATGGGACAGGCGTGTGCCGCTGGCAATGATATTATGCAGCGTTTTTGTATAGTGCGCCGGTACCCCACCGATCAGTGATTCAGCTAGGCCGATAATACCGTTTAACGGGGTTTTCAATTCATGAGTCGTATTGGCCAACAGGTCGTCTTTGAGCTGGTCGAGACGAATTAATGCTTTATTTTGCTGCTCAATTTCCGTTATCTTATCGGCAATGGCATCGCGCATCGCAACAAAGCTTAACGCCAGACGGCCAAGTTCATCGCGGCGTGGCCCTTTTCTTTTGCTAGAAAGGTCAATGGTTTGCTGTAAATCCCCGGCGGCAATTTTTTCTGAGGCGCGGGTGAGCGCCACCACTGGGCGAGCAATGGAATTGGCGATCGTGAGGCCAACGCCCACAATCAACAGTAGTGTGATCAGGGCAATTACCACGGTCAGCATACTCAGCCGATAAACACCGGCGTAGGCCTCGTTAGTGGTGATTTCTGCAACCAGTGCCCAGCGAAAACCAAATGCATCAATCGGGGTATAAGCACTCAGCACTTCGTCACCGAGATAAGATCTTGTCAATTGGTGGTCAGTTTTTCCAGTGAGTGCTGCTGAGACTGCCGCGGTTTTGATAGGGTTTGTGTTAATGTTGATCTGTGCACCTTTCAGTGTCCGAAAAACGCTTGAACGCAATCGGTAATCTTGTCCGACTAAATAGGTTTCTCCGGTATCACCCAAGCCGGCACGTTCTGCCATAATACTGTCAATCATGCTGACGGGTATTTGATAGATAACGGCGCCCATAAAAGTACCCAATTTGAACAAGGGTATTGAGACAAAAGCCAACATTTTTTCAGTCGCATTATCCACATTAAATTCAGTAAAAAAGAATGGCATTTTGTCTTGATTACTGGCGAGTGTTGACGCTGTTGATTCTGTTAATGCATAGGTGCTGGTTTTTTTGAAAGCTTGGGCTAAACCGCTACTTGCATGTTCCGCCGAGATCAAGTTATCGCCTAAATTGCGGGCTTTTTTGACAGAATATACAATATAGCCATCGGCTTTGACCAAAAATAGATCTTCATAGCCAAACTTATCGACAAATCTTTTGATATGATGGTGTATATCTTCGTGGGTATAATCATAAAATACTCGTCCAGGTCCTGTCCCACTGGCTGGTTGGTCTTCACTGCCGGGAATATAAAGTTTTCTTAAGCGCCGGTAAGCCTCTTGGGGATCGTCCGCCAATTTGGATATTGCTGCACTAAAGTCGACTAAATGTTTCAAGATGGGTGTGTTATGCTCTTGCATGTCAAGCCGACTAATGTCACCGACAAAATATTGGGTTTGATTTTTAAGTGTGTTTAGATATTCAGTTATTTGAGCTTTCTTAATATTTCTGACTGACACCAGGTGATTGAGGGCCTGTTCCTCCATCGACTCGGTAAAAAAGCTCAGTAGAAGCCAGGCAATAAAAATAAAAGGTACAATACTGAGCGTAAAAAAGGTCAAGATCAATTGGGTTCTCAAAGATAAATCATTCATCTTCCGCCCTCCTAGACCGCATGGGTTAATCACGTGTAATGTGTATTTCCCGTTGCCAACGTTGCAGTAGCCGCTGACGCTGTTGCCCCGCCCATTTAAAATCGATATCGACAAGCGGGACGTCTTGTAATTTTAACGCGCCGGAATTGATCTTGACCTGGCGATGAACGGGATATCGATAACCGTGTAAAGCCAGTATTTCTTGGCCTCGCTTGGACACGGCAAAATTGATAAATTGTTTTGCTGCTTGCGGATTGGGCCCATTTTTTATTAGGCTTAAACCACCGATCTCAAAACCCGTGCCTTCCTTTGGAATAACGAAGTTTAAGTTTACGTTCAGGTTTTTAAACGCTTGTATCGCGTCCATTGCGTCATGCGCAAACATAATACCAATGCCTTTATGACCTGCAACCACTTGTTCCGTTTGGCGTTTTGTAAATTCCGAAGCACCGTTGTAGAAATGTCTCTGGTACCGAAAGGCCTTATCCTCACCCAATAATTTAACCAGCGTAATCAATGTTGTGTAGGCGGTACCGGAAGTCAATGGGGTCCGTATGCTGATCATTCCACGATAGCGTGGCTCAGTCAGATCCTCCCAGCTGCTGGGCACAGGTAGAGATTTTTTCTTCAAGTAATCTACATTAACCAAAAGACCCAGTATACCAGTGTATAAGCCAGTGACACGGTTAGCGCCTAGCGGGTCACGAAATTGTGGGGACAATAGCTCATAGGCAGTTGGCCGATAAGGTTCGAGTAGGCCTTCATAAGCCCCCTGTGCATGGGCGCCTAAACTACCGCAAAACCAAACATCACCTCTTGGCTGCGGCGCTTCCGACTGAATCCTAGCCAACGCAATGCCACTGCCTCTCATGTGAATCGCTTGGACCTTAATACCGGTTTCTTTTCTAAATTCCTGGCCTAGTTGGTTGGCGTAATCTGTCAATATTGAGTACACAATCACCGTTTGGTTATTATCAGCCCGAGTACTCAAAGGCAAAATAAGGCTCAATACCGAGAGACAATAGATGAATAGATTCACTGTTATCCTTATAGGAGAGCATGAAAAAGTCGGGGTATTATTGGGTTCGCGAACCCAGGATATACAGTAAGCCATTGTAATCATTTAGATATTACCAGTAACTCTCTATTATGGTTTAGCCATTTGCCCCCACATTTTCATGCTTTCCGTAAAAGCCCGTCTATGCGGGGCTTTGTTATCTGACATTTCTTACCTTGGCCGATTAAAGAATGTTTAAAAGGTATAGGACAACCCCAACCAAAAAGAGCGGCCGAACACCACGTTTTCACTGAACAGGGAACCCTTATCACCGGTTACCCGGGTACGGTGTTTATCCGTCAGGTTACGACTATTCGCCTGTAAAAGGGTGTGTTCCGTCAGCTGATAACGGGCGTGAACATCAACTTGCCCATAACTCGTCCACAGGCGTTCCTCCCGAGTTTTGCCATCGGTGCGCAATCCATCCGAATAGGTATCGGTATAGTGATAAGCCACTCGAAGCTCACCTTTTTCAGAACCGTAGAATAGGGACAGATTGGCGAGAAAATCGGGCTGTTCAAGCAGGTGATCCAAGGTCACCGTTTTACCGCCACTATCTTCGTAAGTCATTTGCGCATCGATAAACGTGATGTTCACGGCCATACCCAGCTGATGGAAAGGGGCGGGCAGGAAATCAAAGCTGTTTTTAATCAACGCCAGTTCCAGGCCATTGATGTCTGCATTGTTAGCGTTTTGCTGGCTGATAATCGTGGTTTCAAACCCCTCCGCATCGGTGCTGGCGGTGGTGGCGTCAAAGATGAGGTCTTTAATATCCTTGCGAAAAATCGCCACGGAAAACAAACCGTCTCCTGCATCGAAATAGTATTCAACGGACAGATCAACGTTATTCGACTGCCTGGGTTTTAGATTGGGGTTGCCTCGTTGAATAATCCTGTCGCCGTTGTCTTCGACACTCACATTTTGCCGCGCCGAGGTATCACCGGGATTCGCCCGGCCAATCGATTGGCTAAAGGCAGCCCGCAGTTTGGTTTGCGCCGAAATAGAGTAGCTCATGTTCATCGAGGGCAGGACATCGGTGAAATCACCTCGATTGGTATTGGGCGTAAAACTGCCGTCGTTTTCGTTGAAAGAAAAGGCGGCGGTTTGCACATTCGTCTGTTCATAACGAACACCTGTAATAAGCTGAAAGGTATCGGTGGCGTAACGTGCCATGACGTAACCGGCGCTGACGGTTTCCTTAAATTGATAGTCATCCTCCGTGGACCACTTGATGGAATCCGCCTCTTGACCTTCATTGACATCGAAACCAAAATCACTGCGATTGGCAGCGTAGTAGGCATTAAACGCGTTATGATCAATGATAAAAATCGGGTAGTCGTAGTGATCGGGGCGATAATCAACACTGCTGTAGAAGTCCGTTAGCGTCAGGTCACCGGCGCCACTGGCCAAGCGATATTCCCACTCGTCCCAATCATAGGCGCGACGGGAATCTCGGTATTTCGCGCCGGTTTTAACACCCCAACCCAAGGCGTCGCCTTCCATGTTATAGCTATAATCGACTTTGAACTCTTTCACCTTTTCTTCCTGGCGCTCATGGCGAAAAGATCCCTTATCAAAGGTGTAATGAGTGGGGTCGACAATATAGTCGGGGTCGTTCAATATGAGGGTGGTAAAGGTTCCGGTCATATCGTAGCGATAACCCAATTGCGTGACTTCTTCGGTTCTGAAACGAAAATCGTCAAAGGGACGATCATAGACCGATTGACTGTAGGCGAGATCTACATCCAGTTTATGCCTATCATTCAGATAATATTCCACCGAGACATGATGGCCACGATTTTCCCTGTCAGTCGGTCGATAGGAATAGCGTTGGGTATTTCTGGCGGCGGTTATCTCGCCGCTGTATTCACGGAGATTCAGCACTTCATCACCGGATTCTTCCAAGTAGACAAAGTTGCGATGCTCCTCTTCCTCTTGGGTGTAATAATAGTTATTGAAAAATAGATGGAGTTGGTCATTGGGTCTCAATTCGAATTTGGCACTGCCGCCATAACGATCCCAGGAATTGGTGTACTGTAGCGTTCTAATCTGTTTGTTTACCGGTGTGTCCAACGCGTTATCATAGCGATAGGTATCGTTTGACGTTTTCTGTTCGTCACGTTTTTTCCGATTAAAGCTGGCGGACAATACCAGTCCAAACCGATCTTCCACACCAAAGGTATTGCTAAAGGTAAACCCGGCCCGCCCGCCCAAGCCATCATCCCTATCGTCGGGCACATCATCCAAGCTGTAGTGTGAAATAAACAGCTCGGCGGTAAAAAATAAGTCCCCAGTATCATAGGCACTCTTGGTGACCATATTGATATTGCCGCCGATGGCATTGCCGTCCAGGTCCGGTGTTTGTGTTTTGTAGACGTCCAATCGATTGACAGCCGTCCCCGGGATCACCTCCAGGTTGACCCGCCGCCCGCCCTCGTCATCCTGGGAAGCCACCACCATCCCGTCAATGGTGACAAAGTTTAGATCCGGATCAATACCGCGCACGACGACAAATTGGCCTTCGTCGGAATCAAACAGTGTGTTCACACCGGGTAGGCGGCGAAAGGAATCGGCAATATTAATATCGGGGAACTTGCCGATATCATCCGCCGCCAAGGTATCCATGATCTGTTGGGCCGCCTGTTTTACCGCAATTACCGCGCGGTTAGCACCCCGAATCCCCGTGACTACAACTTCCTCTAGCACCGCAGGCTCAGCCCCATCAATAGACGCTGCCACGACTGGGTTTGGGTTCAGTAGCGCTAACAAGTAAGCGGTAATGAGACAGCGTAGTTTAGCTGTTTTCATCACAGTAAAAGCGGGTGTAAAGTCCAGTAGAATCTCTTGTCCTTTGTAATATAAATAATTGGGGTCACCCATTAGAAACCCATTAGGAAGTTCCGGTCAAGCAGGTAAAGCAAATTTCCTTGATCTTTTTTCGCCAAGTATCGGTAGCCCCTATCAGCTTTGTCCATTTGAAACTGTTATGCGCCTAAAAATCTCATGGTGTAGTGTCAACTAATATGCACCAGTCACCGTTTTTTGCTCTAAAAGAAAGGGGACGGAGGGATTAAAAAACAACCAGTAGACATTGTAGTGGTAGACCTAGATGCGCAGGAGATGGTTGATCAAAAGATAATCCCTCCGTCCCCTTTTTACCACATCAAGCCACTATAAGAGCCCTGGCCTTTAAATGGATCCGTATTATGTTTCGTTGTTGGAAAAGCCACACAACCTATGACGAAGCCACTTATTTGTTTGCTTTAGAAAAGCGTAATAGTAAAAATAAAATGGCTTAATTCGAAAAAAAAGGTTGACGACCCTCTCAGAGCGTATGGGTGACCCCAATTTGTGAATCTTTACCAAACAGTTCAAAAATCCCTATAAAACAAGCAGAAAATCATTGCAATCCCACCAAAAGAGCCTAAAATTATACTGTATAAATAACCAGTATAGAGGCAATCCCAATGGGCATTCACCCATCTGCGTTAAACACTCTTTCTTCTATTGATCTCTCCTCACTCCAGTCCGATAGTCTCCCTATCGACAACGATGAACTCAGCGATCAAATCACTCTCCTGGCCGGCCAGATCAACGCCGCCAATTATCGCTTCCTAAAACTCATAGCAGAATTCGACCGCCGTGAAGCTTGGGGTGGTTTTGGTATTCG
>JAZFYA010000126.1:0-2002 GCA_036443315.1 Pseudomonadales bacterium | reverse complement strand
TGAAAATTGTAATTCTATGTTGAGGATTCGTTGCGCTAATTACAATGGAAACTTCAACAAAGTTTTTGATGCATATAAAAAATCACGTGAAATTTTCAATTTTTAGGGACAAACAGGGAATGCTCCCTTTAAAGCTGTTTAACAAGTAGTGGAATTAGATCTTAAATTGTGTGAAATATGGGGAATAATTTATGAGTGATATTAAAGTGATGGAAGAGAGCATAAAGAGTTTGTCAAGCAGGATAGCTGCCCATGAAAGGCATCCATATAGTATTGCAGAACAAGTATTTGGTATTTTAAAATTCTACCGTGAAATGTATGCAAGCAGTGAAGATTATGTAGCAAGACTTAATTCAATAATAGAGGATCTGCGCAAGTGGGCCGATTGTAATCGCAGTCGTAATTTTAGCACTAGTAAATTTTTATTTGGTTTGGCTGATTTGTTGGAAGAGTGCAATAAGGGAGGGGAATGGCCAGGGTTAACCAACAAAGAGTAAAGCAAAACCAAGCGCGAAGGGAACTCGATGAATCCTTCCTCCGCGTGTCACAAGCCTTGCAAAGAACAGCGCAAGGCAGGTGCCACGCTCGCCTCACGCCATCTTTTTATTTTAGTCTCTCCGTTCGAGTTCTGGCCCTGCACTCCGTAAGTAGTTCAGTAATAGTCTGGTAGTAAGTGCCTTCGTTCCAAGCAAATAAGGAAGTCGCATATCGCCTAAGCCTGTCTGTCACATTGCGTGCAAAAAGGCGCAAGCAATGCGCCAGCCAGTCTTAGTCTCATGCTCCGCTTCTACCTCTCCCGCTCCTTGTATGATAGAAATGAAGGTGTTTAAGAACCTTGTATGATAGAAATGAAGGTGTTTAAGAACCTAATATCGTATGATCAAATGGTATTAGGCGAGTGTGGTAGACCGCCGCTCCTGAGGTGCAATGACACCGTGGGGGAGCAATGGTCGCCACACTCTTCCCTTAACAAAACTCGAACAGTTGCCAGGAGCATAGACTCCGCATAAACAAGGTTGAGATGATAAAGGGTATGGCTATGATGAAACAAAAAAAATATGATTGCTATATGGGTGTTGATGTTTCTAAAAAGAAATTAGATATTTGCATTGATTGTGGTAAGAAGGTGTTACAAATTAACAATGATGAGAGATCTTATAAGCAGGTGTTAAAATATTTGCCCAAAGATAGATCCCGTTGTTTAGTGGTGATGGAAGCCACTGGAGGGTATGAGAGAGGCTTTAAGCAGTGGTTATTGGCGTCGTCCCTATACTCGAAAAATAGTTTTTCAACAGTATCTGCCGTGAGCGGACAACCAACAACTGGAAAATCGAGCAAACGCACCATGCCTATAGAACAAAACTTATCCGCTCGGATGCTTAACATAACCCCTGCATAGTGTTAAATGTTCCTAACCCCCTGTTTTTATAGGCGATATGTCCAGCCGCTACGGCGAATAAGGGCGATACCGCCATAACTCTGCCCCGCAGCTTAACAGACCTATAAATACTGTTAAATGACAGAGGGATTTGAACGCCGACAGCGAGAAAAAAATGAAATCTACTGAAACTCGCACTATAATAATAACATAACATCCATTTTTATAAGGAGCATAAGATGCCACAAACAACAAACGTTCCGCAGACGGTAGAACCAGCGGCGCCACAATCCCGTGTTACTGATACTGTGCAGGAAATCACATCATCGTTAGAGCATGCTCAGTTTCAAGCACGGTTGAGGGATATGAACATACCCCCTGACGGCACGCCGCACTCGATTAATCATGTCGTCCAGAGAATAGCCGCAGGAAGACAACATCCTCTACAGAAACATGCAGATTTTATGTACTTGCAGCGGACGATTGGTAATCAGGCCGTGATACAGTTGCTTGATAGGATGAAAGCAGCGGAAACTGGCAAAGAAACTGAGACGTCGGCTATTCACAAAACAGCAGCAGCGGGAGTACAAGGTAGTGGTAGTAAACTGCCACATTTGGATAAAA
>JAZFYA010000125.1:0-8558 GCA_036443315.1 Pseudomonadales bacterium | reverse complement strand
CGACGTTGTTGAGCGAGCACTGTTTGAGCGCCTTTTAGCGAGTTGCGCAGCCGTCGGGCAGGTTGGCAAGCGGGCGTTCGGGCATAACAGGCAACGCGCCACTGGACCGGGGATTCAATTTATAACTTTTGCGACACTCTCCTGCGCAGGAATGACAAATAACCTAAAATCCAATCGCTTTGGGTATAGGTGGATTACGCTGTGCTAATCCACCCTACGGCCTGTAACGAATGCTTAGCTTAACCCAGAAAACTGCCAATAAGCCTGGATAATCTGCTCACCCCAAAGCAGTGCTATCCAGCCAGCAGCGGCCAGATAGGGACCGAAGGGAATAGCAGTATCCCGGCCCTGCTTGCTAGTGATAAGAATAATGGTGCCGACAATGGCGCCAACCAGAGAGGACAACAAAATAATCACCAGCAGTGACTGCCAGCCCATCCAGGCGCCGAGCGCCGCCAGCAATTTGAAATCACCGTAGCCCATGCCTTCTTTGCCGGTCAATAATTTAAAGCCCCAATACACAGACCATAGGCTTAGGTAGCCACCCATCGCACCCCAGACAGCATCGGACAACGGAACGAACAGGCCAACGCTGTTAAGCAATAAGCCACCCCATAACAATGGCAGGGTAATTTGATCGGGCAGTAATGTGTGGTCGGCGTCAATCATGGTTAGGCTGATCAGGCACCAGGTGAATACCAGCGCGGCGAGAGTCTGCGGTGTTGCACCTAGCTGCCAGGCAACAATGCCCGATAACAAGCCGGTGGCGGCTTCTATCAATGGATAGCGTTTAGAGATCGATATAGCGCAGTTTGCACAGCGACCTTTTAGCAGTAGATAGCTAATAACGGGTAGGTTCTGCCAAGGTTTAATGGCTGCATTACAGTGTGGGCAGCGGGAGCTGGGATAGGCGAGATTGAACTTTTTTTGCTCGGTAGAAATATCCGGGTTATCCAGCTCCAGAATAAGGCGGCATTCGGTTTTCCACGCCTGTTGCATCATCACCGGCAGACGGTAAATGACCACGTTCAGAAAACTGCCTACCATCAGGCCGAGAATGACTGCACCACTGAGATAAAATAGTGAAAACTGGTTAAGCACTTCAAGCCATTGCACGTTTTATTGAAACCTAAAAAAAGGGAGCGGAACATAACTGTTTGGCACGGGCTGTAGGTTGGATGATAACAGCCAACCTACAATGACACCGCAATAACGCTGTTGAGTCAGTGCCTTTAGCATTGGCACACGCTATACCCGGAACAATGCATTAACCAAAACAATCTATAACCAAAACATTTTATACCACAGAACCAATCATAAAGATTGGCAGATACATGGCTATCATCAGGCCGCCGACCAAAACACCCAGTACCGACATGATCATGGGTTCTATTAGTGACGACATGTTGTCGACCATATTATCCACAGCTTCTTCGTAATAGAGTGCTACTTTTTCCAGCATTTCATCCAGTGCACCGGATTCTTCACCGATGGCCACCATTTGTAACAACATACTGGGAAACAGGCCTGTGCTCCTTATAGACGTATGTAATTGTGTCCCTGTGGTAACGTCATCACGAATTTGAAATATAGCGGTAGTATAAATTTGGTTGCCTGCCGTCCCAGCCACCGACTCTAAGGCATCAACGAGTGGTACACCGGCAGCAAAGGTCGTCGACAGGGTGCGAGCAAATCGGGCGATAATAGAGTTATAAACAATACCACCGACAACCGGGAGCTTGAGCATTATTTTATCGGTAGCCAAAGATATTGCTGGTGAGCGACTTCTGGCTTCCTTGAAAACAAAGACCGAGGCTATTATGCCCACAATGATAATCAGCCACCACTCCTGTACAAATTCAGAAATATTTAATACAAACTGGGTAAACGCCGGCAGTTCAGCCCCAAAACCCTCAAAGGTTTCCGCAAATTGGGGTACCACTTTGACCAGTAGTATGCCGGTAACAATCAGGGCAATAGCGAGTACAGCAATGGGGTAGGTCAGTGCCGATTTGATTTTTTTCTTTAGCGCTTCACTTTTTTCCTTATAAGTAGCCACGCGTTCAAGCATGGTTTCCAGTGTGCCGGATTGCTCACCAGAGCCGACCAGGCTGCAAAATAACTCATCAAACTGCTTTGGGTGTTTACTGATGGAGACTGCAAAGCCTGACCCCGAAGCCACGTCGTTTTTGATGGTCATCACCAAATCCCGCATCGTGGGATTGTCCAGGCCTTCGGCAACGATATCGAAACTTTGTACCAGGGGTACACCGGCCTTCATCATAGTGGCTAACTGGCGGGTAAAGACTGCAACGTCCCCTGGAGTGATTTTTCTACCGCTGCCAAACAGCGGTTTGGCTTTCTTTTTCACCGCCTTAGGGGTAATGCCTTGTTTGCGCAATTGGGCCTTGACCATGGTTTGGCTGATGCCCTGGCTTTCACCACTGGTAGGCCGTCCCTGCTTATCAATACCTTTCCACGTATAGACCTGCGTTTTAGCCGTTGTTGTCGCCATAATTAATCCTTCGTCACCCTGTTCACTTCTTCCAGGCTAATTAAACCTTGGGCTGCTTTTAATAGTGCCGAACGTCGAAGGTCATTAAAGCCTTCTTGCCTCGCCATATCGCCGATTTCAATGGAGTTACCACCTTCCATAATAATACGCGCTATCGTGTCCGTGATGCGAACCACTTCATAAATACCCACTCGCCCCTTGCTACCATTGGAACACTTGGAGCAGCCCACGGGTTTCATTAGGGTGGCTGTTTCCAGGTCTTGTTCTGTAAAACCTGCCTTAAGCAAGATGTCCCTGGGGATCTCCGCCGGTTCTGCACAGTGGGTACACAACCTTCGAGCTAGGCGCTGGGCGATAATCAGGCTAACGGAAGTGGCCACGTTAAAGGCTGGCACCCCCATATTCATTAAGCGAGTAATGGTTTCTGCGGCGCTGTTAGTGTGCAGGGTGGACAACACCAGGTGACCTGTTTGTGCTGCCTTGATGGAGATTTCTGCGGTTTCGATATCGCGGATCTCACCGACCATAATAACATCCGGGTCTTGCCGCAGAAATGAGCGCAGTGCTTCGGCAAAGGTCAGCCCCACCTTGGGGTTAACGTGGCACTGGTTAATGCCTTCCAGGTTAATTTCTACCGGATCTTCCGCCGTAGAGATATTGCGTTCCGGTTCATTAAGAATATTCAGCCCGGTATACAGTGAAACGGTTTTACCACTACCGGTAGGGCCGGTGACCAGAATCATCCCCTGAGGTTGTTGCAGGGCATGCATATACATATCTTTTTGTTCTGGTTCGTATCCTAAGGCATCAATACCCATTTGGGCACTGCTAGGGTCGAGTATCCGCAATACCACTTTCTCCCCAAACAGGGTAGGCAGGGTGTTAACACGAAAATCGATGGCGCGTTTTTTGGACAACCGCATTTTAATCCGGCCATCCTGAGGCACCCGCCGTTCAGAAATATCCATTTGCGACATGACTTTAAGGCGGGCCGCCAAGCGACTAGCCAGGTTCAGTGGTGGACGGATAATTTCCTGCAAAATGCCATCGGTACGAAAGCGTACCCGGTAGGACTTTTCATAGGGCTCAAAGTGGATATCCGATGCTCCCATCTTAATAGCATCCACCAAGACTTTATTCACAAAACGCACAATGGGAGTCTCATCAATATCACCGCTAGTGTCAGCACCGGCAGTGCCCTCTTCATCAACGGCTTCAATATCCAGGTCATCCAGGCCTGCACCGGCAAAGTCATCAAAGCCACCCAGGGGCTCATCATTGGCTTCAACATACTTGGCAATAGCATCACTTAACAAATGCTCTTCAACCAGTACCGCGTCGGTGTTAATACCGGTATGGAATTTAATTTCGTCCAGCGCCTTAAGATTGGTAGGGTCAGAGACCGCAATAAACAGGTGATTGCCACGGCGGTATAACGGCAGGGTGTGGTGTTGCTGAATCAGCTTGATATCCACCAAATCCTTGGGGGCCATCTCCATATTAAACGCAGATAAGTTAAATAGAGGTGCACCAAATTCATCGGAGGCGGCTATAGCAATAGCGGCGCTGTTGGCCAATTGGTTGGCTACCAAATAGCTGACAAAGGCCTGCTTTTGCGTGACTGCATCCTGAAAGGCTTGCTGGGCGGCCTCCTCGGCGAGAATGCCATCTTTGACCAAACGCCTTGCCAGTCCGCTAAGTGCTATTGTTGAGCTTGTACTCATAATGTTGAAACCGGATAAATCTGTATTAATTCTTGCTCGTCATTCCCACCTACGCATCAATGACAGCGTTTATTGTAGGGTGGATTGCAATCCACCCTTCTCACTGGATTGTGCAACAATAAGCAGCATCTCCCATCGACTCTTTGGGCCTCTTTTAGCGAATGTCATACCGGTTGGACCGCACTCAGTATAGATGCTGCCTGCCTGTTCGGTGTTGATACTGGCTAGTAAAAACTGTGTTCTGGCTCAAGTATTTTGGCAAAGTCTATCGATAGATGTAACAGGGCTGACAAAATCCGTCAGTCTATGGCAAAAAGTGCGTGTTAAGCCCATCACATTTCCTGCATTTAAGACTACTATAGATTAAAGAAAATTCCAGTTTCCGCTTGTAATGCCTTATTTTCCAACTACTTTTTATTAAGGCCGAGGTGGTAATGTAAAGTTGGCACGGGGTTTGAATAACCTCAGTTAGACTGCTGAGAAGCACCTACTGAATATTGTTAGCTAAGTGGTTGTAGAGCGCGTTGTTAGCAATAGAAATTTTAGCAATGTACAGGACTCCCCCTTATTTGGATTGGCCTGCTGCAACAAACCTTGGTGGATATAGTAAGTACGTTAATAGTGTTGTAATTACAGCTGCTGGCGCTGCTCTTGGTGAAATCACTATTACTTATAATGGTTCTAACTTAGGTTATGGTAGTACTGACCCAACATTAATTTTGGCTCCATATATTAACGGAACGGACACTGCTGGCGCTCCTTACCAAGATACGTTGGCTAATGCAATCACAGATGGTGCGGGTGGTTCAATTGACTGGGGATGTAATGCAGGTTCTAATACAGGTTCAAATGCCTGTGGTGTGTCTCCATCAGGGCTCGGTAGCCTGCTAGCTAAACATGCTCCTTCGGAGTGTCGTTAATTCCCTCACAATTGTGAGAATGAAAAGCCCTGGCTATTGCAGGGGCTTTTTTTTGCGCTAGGTTTACAGAGTCAGTTTGGAGTTTGCTGCTGGCAAAATATACCGAATTGAAGTTGACAGATAGGAACAGGCGTATGAGTAAGTTACAACAAGGCTTTACCTTAATTGAATTGATGATTGTCACGGCCATTACCGGGACTTTGGCTGCCTTGGCATGGCCAGCTTACACCGACTATATTGTTCGCTCCAGGATTGCCGAAGGCTTATTTCTTACGGCTGATATTAAGCTGGAAGTTTCTGAGGTGGTTGATGGTACTAGCCTTACTGCTCTGGCTGTATCCTGGAATAGCGCGGGCGGTGCCTCCAGTAAATTTGTTAGCTCTATTGTTATCAATGGGGGAACTGGTGTGGTAACGGTAGTATTTAATGAGGTCAATATTGGTGGTGGTCTCCCGGCGGGTAGCACGTTGGCATTTACCCCTAATCGATTAGTCAACGGTGTTCCTGATACCTTAGCGGAATCTTTTAAGGTGCCCAACGCGCCAAGAATGACAACCTGGGCTTGTGCTTCTACGACTAATACCTGGGCCACCTCTAAAAACCTAAAAGTGATAGCCAATGGCACAATAGACCCCAAATGGGTGCCTGCAGAGTGCCGCTAGGGCATAATACTTGCGACTAGCGGTCTTTGATGACGCTATTACCGCTTTGCTTTTAGTCAGTTCAGCTTTCTTTCGACCGGTTCAGCTTCGCTCTCGGTCGATTCAGCTTCGCCCTCAGTCGCTTCAGTGTCTAGCTTAGGTGGTTCATAACTATAGGGACGCATTGCAATCGGACCTTTATCTGGTGTAAAGCAAACGGCATCAGAATAATGCGCCGAGTCCACCGGTAACCAGTAACAGTTCTTATCTTTGTTATGGGATAGGCGCGCTAGTCGCCATGCAAGTTTTTCCTGGTGGAGAGAGTTCTCATTGGCAGTGGTAATCGGTAAGTAGAGGTCGGTATGATACTGCAGTGGATTACCGGAGAATAAATCTTTGACGAGTTTAACGGCAATCATTGTATGGTCGTTGGGTAGATCAAGCATAATCAGTTTGGGGCTTGGGCCGGGAATGTTGGCCAGAATATCTAAATCAATCTCCCGCTCTATATAATCGGCTTTGGGTATGACAAATAAAGTATCATCTAGCAGTATTTGCGCAAATGGTCGTTGTTGCTCAACCACCCACACACCGTAACCCAGACAAGCGATCTGTATCGCGGCAATAATACTGAGGTCCATCGGCAAGCTTTTTTTGACTGGGTTAAAGACGATTAGCGTCAATAACGGCCCCAATACCAAATCAACTACAGCAACAATTTGAATACCCTGCCAACCACCCAAATGAATAAATACTCCGGGATACCAGATAACAACAATAATGGCTAATAAGACGATAAAAATAGCAGCGCTGATGCCTAAGTGAATCATAAAAGCTTGCCAGCGGTTTAGACCTCGGAGATGCATAACTAATATTCCTGTTCAATGGGTAAATGGTGAGTGATGGATATTTGTTATTCTGAGCGCAGGCGAAAATCTCGTTTTAAGCGTGTTTTGTAGTCAAGCGGGTAGAGATCCTTCACTAGCATTCAGGATGACGAGTCGATAAAGTTTAGACAAAGCGCATCGACAAATCCACCGCTTTGCAGTCCTTGGTTAAGGCGCCAATAGAAATATAGTCAACGCCGGTCTCGGCAATCGGTCTTAGGGTGTTACTGGTAATACCACCCGAGGCTTCAAGTTTAGCGTTGGCGTTAGTTATCTGCACAGCTTCACGCATTATCTCAAGGCTAAAATTATCCAGCATAATCGTATCGGCTCCGGCTATTAAGGCCAGTTCAAGCTCGTTGAGATTTTCCACTTCAACTTCAACCGGTTTTCCCGGCCGCTGCGCTTTAGCCATTGATACAGCGTTTTCGATGCTGCCACAGCTTGCGATATGATTTTCTTTAATCAGGAACGCATCGTATAAACCCATTCGATGGTTATAGCAGCCACCCTGGGTCACCGCATATTTTTGCGCTGTGCGCAGGCCGGGAATAGTTTTTCGGGTATCCAGTAACGTAACACCAGTGCCTGCAACACTATCGGCATAGTGTTTACAGACAGTGGCGGTACCGGACAATAACTGTAAAAAATTCAATGCGGTCCGTTCGCCGGTTAATAAACTGCGGGCCAGGCCAGTCAGTTCAAATAATACTTGATTAGGGGTGACGGATTCACCATCAGCCGTGTTCCAGCTTATTCCAACCCTTGCATCAATTTGCTGAAATACTTCATTAACCCAAGCTTGCCCGCAAAGGATGGC
The DNA here is from genome assembly GCA_036443315.1 of Pseudomonadales bacterium. GTDB lineage: Bacteria > Pseudomonadota > Gammaproteobacteria > Pseudomonadales > Dasaniaceae > Oceanicoccus. The sequence continues at coordinate 1,051 of JAZFYA010000125.1, read as the reverse complement.
ATGATCGCGGCTAATAATGTGTGCTATAGCCGTTTCGTTAGCGGCAATCAATTGAGCGCTAATATCGCCGTCACCGATATCTTCTTGCAGCGCTCGCTGCACGGTGATGGTGAGATCTTGTTGGGCATATCTAGGTAAAGAGTGAGGTAGAGAGCGAGGTAAAGAACTAGATAAAGAGCGAGGTAAAGAGCCAGGTAAGTCGTTGGGTGAATTCATTAGATAAACGTTTTGTAGGGTGGGTCAAGATCCACCGTTGATTTTAAGGATTTAGCTTTTGGTGGATCGAGATCCACCCCACCGTTGCGATAGAAGAGCCGCGCCATTCTACCAGCCATCCTACTGCCTGAGAATAAGGGTATCACCCCGTTGAGTAAATTCGATCTGATGTAGAGCACTCATGCCCAGTAACACGACGTCATTGTCCATTCCCGGATTGATACTGGCGCTGATATCACGCAACCGGATAGCGCCAATCTGTACCGTCTTTAGCTGGGTGCTATAGACCGCAACGGTGCCATTGGCCGTCGTGACATAGTGCTTTCGACCTGAGCTCAGGCCCAACCATTGTGCCAGCTGTTGTGGCACGACAACATCGGTCGCCCCGGTATCCAGTAAAAACACCACGGGTTGGTCATTGATACTACCGTTAACCACATAATGATGCTGTCGGTTAGGAAGCAGTACCACTTCTTTAGCCCCATCAGCGAAACGGCTTACAGGTATTTGGTTGGGGTTTTGCTGTTCTCCCAGCCAGTCATCAAAAAACAACGCCATCAGCCCAAACAGTACAGCCCAGGCGAGCATCAACATAGTAATGCCCATTTTACGAGGCGTGTCAGTGGATTCATTCATTGTATATATACCCAAAGCGATTGAAATTTAGGTGTTTTAACTCAGTCCGTCATTCCTGCGCAGGCGGGCGTTGCAAACGCTTTTTCAGGGTGCGGAAGTAGGTCCAGTGGCGCGTTGCCTGTTATGCCCAATCAGAACGCGTTGTTAGCTTGCCAACCTGACCGACGTTGTTGAGCGAGCACTGTTTGAGCGCTTTTCA
>JAZFYA010000124.1:0-19964 GCA_036443315.1 Pseudomonadales bacterium | reverse complement strand
CCTGATCCCTGTCGGGTAGGGTTGTAAATCATTAAGAGAAAGTTGTGGGCAATATTTTTTAATTAGTTTTAGATAGCCGGGTTTATAGAGGCTGTTTTTAAATTCATTGAGGCCCGATTTCAAATGGATTTTGCTTAATTTCCAAAAACCTGGGAATTGAATCAGTTCAAGGCTGTCCTTGATGGAAAAACTCCATGGCCTATAACCTTCCCGTTTCCACCCAAGCACTGCATTGGGGCCAACTGTAATGCTGCCATCTATCATGGGTGTTAGGTGCACACCTAAAAATGGTAGCGCGGGATCGGGGATGGGGTATATCAGGTGCTTGATTAATCGGTGTTTCTCCACTGGAAGCTGATAATACTCACCGCGAAAGGGAATAATTGCGAAGTCGGGTTTAATGCCTAGCATTTTTGTGATGCGGTCTGCCATTAATCCTGAGCAGGAAATAGCAAAGCGGGTTTTGAACATTCCTTGGTTGGTTTTTAGGATGATGTGGTCAGCTTCTTCCTGTGCAGCCAGCAATTCAGTATCGGTTGAGAGTACCCCGCCCAAGCGCTGCAGTTGCTCTGCCATAGTCTCCGTTATTTTTTTGAAGTCAACGATACCGCTTGCAGCGATATATAGCGCCCCCAGTCCTGAAATGTTAGGTTCGCGTTGGAGCAATTCGGATTGGTTTAGCTCGATGCAATCAATACCATTTTGTTCGCAGCGCTGTTTTAATGCCGTCATCCGTTGACGTTCAACGGGATTGGTGGCGACTAGGAGTTTGCCTCGTTGTTGAAACGGAATGTGATGCTGACGACAAAAGTCCATGGTGGCCTGTGCGCCGCGTTTACAAAAATCTGCTTTTAAACTGCCAGGTTGATAATAAACACCAGCGTGGATAACGCCGCTGTTATGAGCAGTTTGGTGTTGGGCTAGTTTAGCTTCTTTTTCTATTAGTAATATCGAGCTTTCAGATTGTCGTTGTTGTAATTGTAGAGCGGTGGATACACCGACAATACCTCCTCCGATGATTACATAGTCATAGATTGTCGCGTTCAATTATAGATGCCCGATAGAGGGTGAATGGATAGTGGAGCGAAAAAAAGCGGCGTAAACTTTCGCTCTGTAGGGCGAGTTTCGACCCGCCGAATGGTAGTATTCTATTGTAAAGGGTAGGTCAAGACACATTCTACGAGCTCTTTATTAAATTGCAGTGTTAAACAATCGTGTTGAACCTGGAGAAAACAGTTGATACCCAAAGCACTCCACGAAGAGCGCATTGCGGGGCAGGTTCTAAATTCAACTGCTTTTCCTAGGATATTCAGCTTGAGGAGTTGGTGCCAGGGTGGTTACTGCATAGATTTTTATTGTTACCAGGGTATTCCGTCAGTGTTTTATATCGCCGACAAGGATATCCTGCGTTCGCTGTCATTTCTCGTTAGTTTGGGCTGTGGTATTTGGCTGTTTGTTATGGCAGCGTAGCTGCTCACAAAACAACCAATGAGAATAACAAGATTGCGATACTGCCGTCTAAGGCGTTATTATTGCCAGCGAGCTCAATAGAATATAAATTCGCTGTAGTGCATTAGTCTGTTGGCAATTTAAACTTTAGAATCTTATTGCTTAAAACTATAAAACAGAAGATTAACGTATTTAAGGGGGATCTATGAAAGCAGGTAGAAACCAGCAAGTTATTATGCGGTATATCGATGCTGTTAACGACAACGACAAAGAGCGTATTCAGTCATTTTTTGCTGAAGACTCTATTTTTTGCAATTTACCGGATGAACACGCCGTTGGTCAGGAGGCTATATGGGGAGCAATATCGGATATCCATAATAACGCGGAGCAAGTGGACTGGCAGATTGATAATCTCTGTGAAGATGAATCTGGCAGTGTATTAGCGGAAGGCCGCGTGCGTTATTTGGTCAATGGCGAGTGGCGCGAATGTGAATTGAACGGCGTCTTCGAGGTCAGGGGTTGCAAGATTACTCAGTGGCATTGATTCGCACCGTGGTTAATTGGCGACTAAGGGTGCGCGTTGCGGCGTTTATTAAGTCTTTTTAATTACTGTGTCTTTAATCCAGGCTATTTAAATGTATCGATAATATACCCAAAGCTTTAGGTTTTAGAGTGCGTCCCTGATTTATCTATGGAAAGTTATCTATGGAAAGTTGTTTATGGCAAGTTGTTCATGGCAAGGCGTTTGAACGCAGGAAACTGTCAATATTTCCAGTTCAAACAACGCAGCCATGGGCAAAAAGGGGCAGGCTATAACACCTAAATTTCAAACGCTTTGGGTATATGACAGCAATTTTACTCTATCAACTTGATATTGATGGATTCAGTGATAAGCAGGCCGTTCTCGGTAAGGTGCGTTGGCGCAGGCATAGTGGGCCAGTGTAGCGCCCTTCTCGGGTCAGTTTTAAATGCAAATTAACACTGTAATTGACAATAAACGTCATCATCAGGTTGATGATGACTGTGATTTGGCGAATTTATTCATCCATTGCTTTTAGGTCTGAGTTTATACCCCTACGTCGCTGAGCTATCTTGCAAGATCCTATTACATTATTATAGTGCCAGTGCTTCAAAGTGTTGATGGGAGAATAGAGTTTTTATGTATACGGGGATAGTTCAAGGTTCCTATGCGATTCAGCATGTAGAGCGTAAATCTGGTCTGCATACGTTGTCGATTGATTTGCCTGAGAAACTGCTGCAAGGTTTGGATATTGGCGCCAGTGTTGGTGTCGACGGGGTGTGTTTAACGGTGACTACCATTGAAGACTGTCGGGTCAGTTTTGATGTGATGCAACAAACTTTATCCTTAACCACGTTGGGTGGATTGAACGAAGGCGATAGAGTTAATATTGAACGCTCTGCCAAGCAGGGGGTAGAGATTGGAGGCCATATTCTTTCGGGGCACATAGATGGTTGTGTTGAAATAGTGGCTGTAGAAGTACCGGAGAATAATCGCTTTATCAGTTACAGAGCGCCCTCCGAAAAAATGAAATATATATTTCAGAAAGGGTTTATCGGATTAAATGGTTGCAGTTTAACTGTTGCTAGCGTTGATCGAGCGGCCAATAGTTTTAAGGTCTGTTTTATTCCCGAAACTCTGCGTGTCACCACTCATCAAGAAAAACAGTTAGGAGATAAGGTGAATTTTGAAATTGATCGGCAAACACAGGCTATTGTCGATACGGTAGAAAATTTCCTGGATGCTAATCCTGAGCTGCTAGGAGCGAAATAATATTTTCGCGCAATTTTAAAAGAAGCGTGAGGCGCCCACAAAAGTTATTAAAAAGGCGACTGATCAGATAGCAATTGTATAGGCAGAACAGTAATATATGCACTGAAAAACAAGGGTGTAACCGACTTGGAAAACGTAGAACTAACTGAATTCGATAAAGAAAGAGAACGGATTCTTCGAAAGAGTATCAGCCAGTTAAGGCACAACGAGGCTGTTCTCAGCTATTACCAGTTACAGGGTTTGTTGTTTGCTATGGCCTGTTCGCCGGAGCCGATTAAGCCTGCGGAGTGGTTTGACTTGATTTGGCTGAATGATGAGCCCCAATTCGATGATGAGTCTGAGGCTAAAGATTTTTATAAGCTAGTGGTAGCCCTGGCGGATCATATTGCCGAAATGGTCAGGCAGCGCCGCGTTTTACCTTTTAGTCCACGTTATACAGAGCGTTGGCAGGGGGAGCTGGCACAGTGGTGTGAAGGGTTGTTGATGGGGCATCAGTATTTGGAAGATCTTTGGCTGATCGCTATAGACGACCTTGATGATCCAAGCCTGAGTGATGAAATAGAAGTGACTCTGAGTTTGGCGGCTACTTTTGCTGATTTGGTCGACGCCAAACAGCTGAGTTTTGAGGAGGGTATGGAGCTTACTGATGAGCATTTGCCTGAAGCCTATGACTTGTTCTGGAGGGTGTTGGGGCTCTACGCGACAGTAGGCAGTATCTGGGCAGAAAGCAGCTGGGACTTCGATGCTGAGCAGATGTTCCTAGCGCTAGAGCCTGTAGATCGCGCTGAGCCTTGTCCTTGTGGTAGTGGTCAGGTCTTTGCCAAGTGCTGTCTTCATTAGAGCCCTGCTCACGCATCTTTAAATACTGAGGCAAAGTTGTATTGTTGCCAGTGGGCTTAACGGGCTAAAAGTGGTATAAATGATAATCCTGGAAAAAACAGTTGAATCTAGGGCCTGCGACGCGCTTTTCGCGGAGTGTTTTGGGATACTGCGGACGCCTAATGTCCTGACTTCTTATAGGTAAAAAGCTCTACCTTCAGCACTTTAGATACCCTCGCTACGATGGGCCTGCCCCGTAAGTACAACGAGTGCTTTGGGTATCAACTGCTTTTTCTGATAGGTATTAACTTGCAACTCATTATTTCAGAAGGCTTTTTTCTGGAATAGTGATTGTCTAATATCCCCAGATATTATGTATTTACTTGCCAACAGAACGATATATTGAGATTTACAAAACGTTGGCAAGTTAATACATGATATCTAGGATAATCGCTGCCAATGCAATAATGACCCCGAGCCAGGGAGACGATATTTTATGGCTAACAATACAAATGATTTCAAGGCGTTGACCGATAAGATCTGTGCCGAAGTACAGACCTTTATTCCCACCCAATTCGAGCGTAGCGCCGCTAAAAAACTCCTGCATACCAAAATTGAAGCCCTATTAGTCGAGGGCGGTTTTAAAAATAATTTTATCGATAGCACTCCAGAGTTTCGTCGTGTCACTATTTTATTGTCTGATATTCGAGGTTTTACCGCCTTGGCGGAGACCTTTTCCGCGATGACCGTGATGGAGCTGCTTAACCGTTATTTTTCCCGTATGACAGAGGTGATTGTGCGCCATGGTGGCACTATTGATAAGTTAATGGGTGATTCGATTATGGTGCTGTTTGGTGCACCCAATACCGGCCCCGATGATGTGCAGCAGGCTATCGCCTGTTCGGTTGCAATGCAGCAGGCAATGTCTGAATTTAATGAACAGAATTTCGCCCTGGATTTGCCGGAGATGTATATGGGGATTGGCATCAATACGGGTGATGTGGTGGCGGGTCCCGTTGGTTCTGATCACTATCGAGAATACACAGTCATTGGCGATGAGGTGAATTTGACCTCTCGGATCGAAGCCCAAAGTTTACGCGGCCAGATTTTAATTAGCGAGAATACCTATCGTCAGGCAAAATCCTTTATCCTGGTAGGCGAGCCCAACAGGGTTCAGGTGAAAGGTAAAAAAGAACCGGTTTGTCTATATGATCTGTTGGGTACCACAAAGCCACGGGCGATGACGGTGCCGCGCAGGGAAGTGCGTAAAAGTCCCCGTATCAGCGTCAATATGCCCTGTTACTTCCAGCGCCTTATTGGCAAGCAGGTGCAGCCAGAGCAGTTTCGTGGTGAGGTTGTCGACATTAGCTATAATGGTTTGTTGATGGCGAGTCCGGTGCTGCTGGAATCATTTTCTGAAATTAAAATGGTGGTATCACTTCAGCTGCTGGGTACTGAAACCACCAATATTTATGCCCGGGTAATCAAGATAGAACCGGCCGGTCAGGAGATTCTCTGCAGTCTCGAATTTACCTCCATGGATATAGCGGGTCAGCAAACTATCAAGCGCTTTGTCGACAATATGGTTGTTCGGAGCTGATTCCTGGCGCTTCTCAATTACACCCTAAAAAGGTTGTGTTTCGGCAGTGAACACGCTACTTTGCGCTTTATGGAAAACACTGAGCCTCCATCACTTGTCTCCCAGTTGTTAGCACTGCAGACTCGGCATCGTTCTCTGGATGTGGAGATAGGGCGGTTGCAGGGCTTTCCCTATATCGATCAGTTGCAGTTACAGCGATTAAAGAAACAAAAGCTGCGCTTGAAACAAAACATTCAACAGATCAAAGGCCTGCTCATTCCCGATTTAGATGCCTGATACAATCACCGATTTTTTACCTGTCTATTTTTTACCTCCCTATTTTTTAATCATGAGCCCCTTAATAAAGTTCTATTCTGGTCGACTATACTATCAACCTGTAGGTAATATTATTTATTCTGTCTATAGGCTGTTTTGAGCTGCTATGGGTATATTTCACTGTGAAGACCTCGATTTGGCCGTTGTTCATGAGCTGATCGACGATATCAATGATCACTACCAAATCAGTGAAAATGCATTGCTGATGCTCGATCATCAACCTGACAATCGCGAGTTAATTCGCTCATTATTTCGGTCTGTGCATACCATTAAAGGTGACTTAGGGATTGTTGGGTTTTCTCCAGTCATGCCTCTTATGACGGCAGTTGAAGATTTGCTGAGTAAGCTGCGCGAGGGATCAATGCCCTACACGCCAGTGATTAGTGATTAGTGATTTGGTGTTATTGGTGCTTGATCGGGTTAAAGGCTTTGGTGACAGTTTTAGGCATCAGGGTTTTGTTGAATACAATCAGGAGCAGATTGCCGAATTAAGCCAGCGTATTGGTGAGATCACTTCCGATACGGTTAATAATCAGCAACAACTCATTGCCCGAGTGATTCGACTGCTGGATCCAACGGTAGTTATTGATACAGATCAGGATGCTGATGGCAGCCGCTTTTACCCGGATGAATTTCTAAAAGAGCTGGGCCTGGATCGGGATCGGGATGTGCAATTTTTCCGCGACTTGATGGCGCCGATAGAGCAGCGTTCCCAGTATTGGCATGGTCGCTGTGACCGCATCTTGAAAATGGCTCTGATTCTCAATCAAATGGATGATAGCCCGGCGGATGAAAAACAAATGGCTGTGGCGGTCTATGCCCATGATTTTGGTATGGCGTTTATACCACTGGAGTTGTTGCACAAGGATGACACCTTAAGTAATAGTGAAATTCAGTTATTGCGTTCTCATGTACAAAGCGGTGCCCATTTGTTGCAAAACATGGAGCAGTGGCAAGCGGCGAAAGAAATTGTTTTACAACACCATGAAGCGGCAAACGGTTCGGGTTATCCCTATGGTTTAAGAGATAAAGAAATCTCTGATGGCGCAAAAATTTTGGCTGTTGCTGATACCTTTGATGCGATGACCCATCAACGGGCCTATGCCGCTCACCAAAAATGGCCCATTATCCGGGCAGTAAAAGAAATCAATGATTGTGCTGGCAAGCAGCTTAGCCCGTATTGGGTTGATATATTTAATCAGACAGTGGAGCCGGTGTTGCTTGCCCATCGGGCTAGACAACTATTAGAGCCTTGAATCCGCTGTCCTACGCTGGGCCTACTTTCGGTTGGAACCCCACGCCCTTAAGTGGGCTCAGCGTAGGACAGCTACTCCAGTGCTGCCCGGATACTACACCAGCATCACCCATATTGAGTAGTGTTGGATCCTGTTTCCAACAATAAACAAGGGTGCCTTTTTTGAATAAGGAGAACATTTCGATGAAATTATGTATGCGTTACATTGTAGTGCTTTGTGTGTGTGCTCTTGTTACCTGTTCGGCACCCGGGCGAACTAAAAGCGAACAAAAGACTTATATTGATACGATGAAAACAGAAGTGCTTAGTAAATTATATAAAGTCAAACCGGATGCCCGATCAGAAATTCGCGATGCTCCTGGATATGCAGTGTTTAGTAACATCAATGTGAATGTGATTTTCGCCAGTGTCGGCAATGGTTTTGGTGTGGTGATCAACAATACCGGAGGCAAAAAAACCTATATGAAAATGGGTGAAGTCGGCATTGGGCTGGGTCTTGGCGCCAAGGACTTTCGTGCCGTGTTTGTATTCCAGAGCAGGGAAGTGATGAATAGATTTGTCGATAGCGGCTGGGCCATTGGTGCTCAGGCAGATGCTGCGGCCAAGGCGGAGGATAAAGGTGTCGCGGTGGGTGGCGAGGTGGTTATTGACGGTATCAAAGTGTATCAGCTAACTGAAACCGGCCTGGCTTTGCAGGCAACGGTTAAGGGCACCAAGTATTGGAAGGATGGATATTTAAATTAGGGAGGGAGAAAAAGAAGGGGTCAAAATGCTTGTTTCATAATACTTCCGTTCATACTGTGAAACAAATAGTATTATCCTAGAAAAATCAGTTGATACCCAAAGCACTCGTTGTACTCACGGGGTAGGCCCATCGTAGCGAGGGCGTCTAAGGTGTTGGAGGTGGAGCTTTTTTGAGAATTTTGGTCGAAGGGAGCTTACCTTCAGCTGGCTCCATCTTCTACCGAATTAGATGATGCGCTTTAGATTTGAATCCATGTAAGGGAATAATCATGAAAAAATACAATATCATACTAAGAAAATATTTAGCTTTAATGACAAGTTTATTTTTCATCACAACATTATATGCTGCGAATGATCTTCCTGAAAGATCGTTTGATGGGCTTGTTCTAAAAAAAGGCAGTAAGGCAGATACAGTCTATGCCTTACCGGATGTTGATTTAAGTATTTATAACAAGGTTATTATCCTGGAGCCACAAATTGCTTTTGTTAAAAATTGGAAACGGGACCAAAATAGAAGTCGCTCTATGAGTAACCGTGTTAAAGATAAAGATATTGAACGAATGATTTCCAGAGGAAAGGATTTGTTCGAGCATATTTTCACAGATGTACTTGAAGAAGGTGGTTATCCAGTGGTTCACGAAGCAGGAGAAAATGTACTGCTTGTAAAACCAGCCATTATTGACCTCAATGTCACTGCACCCGATATACAAACCGCCGGCAGAAGCAGGACTTACGTGGCAAGTGCTGGCTCAGCAACTTTGTATATTGAATTGTATGATTCTGTTTCTGGACAACGGTTAGTACGCGCCTTTGACAAAAGAAAATCACGTGACCGAAATATTTCTTGGTCCATACCCTCTTCCTCAGTTACCAATAAATCGGCAGCGACTCGGGGACTAACATACTGGGCTGGGTTATTAAAGGAAGCTTTGGATAATGCTAAAAACAGCAAACGTTAATAATCTACTGACATATAGAACCTACTCATTAGAATCAGGCCCGAATGGCACTGACTTAAGGGCTGCGCTGTTAACGGCTTGCGACCGTAGCATCCCGCCGCTACCCTCGGTAGTCTAACCCCTCACTCGGTTGGAACCCCACGCCCTGGTGAGGGGTTAGACTACCGAGGGTGGCTAGACTGTGCGGTATCCGAGTACCACTGGAGTAGCTGTTCGCAATGCAAGGCCCGCAAAAGGGCGTGGGGTTTCAATCGATAGTAGGCGATAGAGGGCCTTGCATTGCGAACTGCGGGTTCAAAGCTCAGTTATAGCCTTAAGTAAGTACCATTCGAATCAGGCCCCTTTTTGGTTAAACTCGCCGGATTCTCCCTGCATACGGGCCTCGATCTCCAAGAAGGGGCCGATATAATTATGGTGAAACCGGGCATGCCCTATCTTTATATAGTGCGCCGGGTGAAGAATGAACGGGTTGTGCCGACGTTTGTTTATCAAGTGAGTGGTGAATGCGCCATGTATATGGCTGCTTTTGAGAATGGCTGGCTGGATAAAGAACAAAGGATGATAGATTCACTGCTAGCCTTCAAGCGCGCCGATGCCGATGGCATTCTCAGCAACTTTGCGAAGGATGTCGCAAAGCTTTAAACGATTAATCGCAGCATCGCTATCTTTTGCTACACTCCCTATACAATAGATAACGACGATGGCTGCAGCCTTAATAAAGCAGCCATGATCGATCAACATTATTTTTTTGAATATTCCTTGTAAAGTGGAGACAAACCAGATGCGACATTCGCTAATTTATGCAGGCTTGGTCTGCGCAATTTCTAGTACCACGATGGCCGATACTATTGGTTTTGAAGTGGGCGCCTACAGTTGGCAAGAAAACTTTTCCGGTGATGTTACTTCTGGTGTATTGGGTACTAACGTCGATGTAGAAAACGACCTGGGCTATAGTGATGAAAGCAATAATGTCTTTTATGTTGTACTGGAACACCCCATTCCTTTGGTCCCCAATCTCCGCATACAGCAAACGGATATGGATTTAAGCGCCACGGGCAATGCTACCTTTCAGTTTGGTAATATCACCTTTAGTGGACCAATCACCTCTAGTATCGATCTGAGCCATACTGATTTTACCCTGTACTATGAAATACTGGATAACTGGATTTCACTGGACGTAGGTATCACCGCCCGCTCAATTAATGACGGCTCCATTTCAATTACCGACAACACCACCGGTCTGACCGATGATTTTGACGCTGATGGAGTGATACCCCTGCTTTATGTCGCCACTCGGTTTGACCTGCCACTATCGGGTTTATATGTTGGCGCAGACTTAAATGGTTTAAGCGTAGGTGATAGCTCGTTAATCGATTACCGAGTCAACCTGGGCTACGAAAGCTCTATTGGCCTGGGTGTCGAAGCGGGTTTTCGCAGCTTTGAGCTAGATTACGATGATGATGATGATGATGCCGACCTCACTATTGATGGCGCCTACGTGGGAATCTTCTATCACTTCTAAGCTTTATTCTGTTTGATTGTGATCTAAACTCAACATTCCTAAATGCTAAAAAAAGGGCTGGTCATTATACTGGCCCTTTTTCATCCCCCTTGCCTCGTTTTTCGGTGTCACCTGCACATAATGATTACTGTTTGGGGGGGGCGAAGAACTGAAATATTGAAAAAATAAAAAATACCCGTCGCATTGAGAAGCCTGGAGAAGCGACTCTAGCCTCACTATAATGCGCAGATGTTATTCCAACCCACTCGCAGTATTGCCAAACCTGTTTTCGCTTACTTGTTTCCGGTAAGCGTTTTACTGATTTCGCCTCTATCCTTTGCGCAACCGCCACAGGCCTGCGATTGTTTATGGCAAGGTTCTTTTAGCCAAATTACCGATAAAGCCGACCTGATCATTAGCGGGAAAATTATTGCCCGCAAAGGCAACTCTGCTGATATAAACCTTGATCACACCCACTTTGATCGAGGAATAAACTTTACAGAATTTAAGCAGCAGATTCGAATATGGGGCGATGATGGCAAACAGTGCCGCCCTAATATCGGTGACTTTCCCGTGGGTACTCGCTGGGTGATGGCACTAAAAAAAATTACCGAGAACAAACTTGGCGGCTTTAACCCCAATACACCGAATGTCAGTTATGGTCGCATTAACGATTATTATTTATCCAAGTGCGGGGCTTACTGGTTAACACTGAATGAAGGCTATGTCACCGGCAACCTCGTTAAAGGCCGCCGTTGGCAGTGGGATAATAAAAAAATGAATCCAGTGATACTGGAATTAATTGATGCCTATATAAAAGATATTATTCCGGAGCAGGCTTTAATTGAAGCCGCCAAGCCACTCACCGAAACGAAAAAATTAATGCAAGAAACCAAAAATTTTATCCACGGCCAGTAATACTAGTTAGTGCCTATCCTGAAATTCGTCATTACGAGGTAAGCGATCCACGAACTCCAGTCTAGCCTGAGCCAACAATCAAATATCCTTAAGGCGCCAACTAAGCAACTAAGCAACTAAGCAACTAACAACTTAATTTGTGTATCATCCAGCCACTCCAAAAATCATTGGGCAAATCAGCCATGATCCTGTTCATCCTCTAGTGGAATTCTTGAAGCTTTATCGATAGTTTCTTGTGGAGAGACAACAAATACCCAAGTCACCACACACCATAAATAACATTACCAGCTTATCTCCAGCAAAGATTAAGTAGGTCATGGGGTTGCCTCTTGTTGGTTGCTTTGAGATTGTTCCACGCCTTGCCGATCTGTTGCGAATGACAGACACTGCAATCCTCGCGAATATAGATGTCTCTACCCGTCAACTCCACTGCGGGCAGGTAAGTGTTTTGCTATCTCCGCTTGGACAATATGTGGGTGTAACGGATTTTTTAATCGATATCCCTAATAAAAATGCATAGCAGGAGTAAACGACCGAACTAATCCTACGCTTGTCGTTTATGGCGAAAATTAGGCGCTTATTCTATGGCGCGGTGGCTAATGCGATTTAGCCTTGCGCAAAACAGGAGGGCGGTTAGGCTAAGGGCGATACCAATCCCTATCCAGAAACCATAAAGGCCAAAGGCTTTACCCCAGAATGTCGTGTAGGCCAAGGAGTAGGAGAGAGGGAAGCATATACACCAGTAGACAAAGAGCTGCATCAGCATGGGCATACGGGTGTCTTTATAGCCGCGTAAGCTGCCCCAGGCCACCACTTGGATGGCATCGAGTACTTGGTAGAGTGCCACAAAACATAATAGGTTTGACGCCATGGTGACCACGATTTGGTCTTGGGTGTAGAGGGCGACAATGAGCTCGCGACAGCTAAAGGTGATTATGGCTGTCCCACCGGCGATAAGGGCGGCACAGGCGACTCCCGACCAGGCGATAAAACGCGCTTGTTCGGCGTCCCTAGTGCCTAAATGCTGTGCGGCGAGTATGCCCGTGGCATGGCTCATACCCATGGGAATCATAAATATCAATGTACCCACATTGAGTGCTATTTGATGGGCGCCAATGGTTAGTGCTCCTAGGGGAGCCAAGAAGAGCGCGATTAAGGAAAAAAAGGCCACTTCTGCCGTTACTCCCAAACTGATGGGTAAGCCCAGCTGTAATAGAGATTGAATGCTCTGCCAGTGGGGAAGGGCGAAGTTGCGGTAGAGATGGCTTTTGGCCAAGCTTGGCGCGGCGCGGGTGTAAATCAAAAATCCGCAAAACATCGCCCAGTAAAGTAGGGAGGTAGCCCAGCCACAGCCCACTCCCCCAAGGGCCGGAAAGCCCCAGACCCCGAAAACCATCGCGTAGTCTAGAGGGATATTAAGTAGACAGGCGCACAGGGTAATCAGCATGGTGGGACGGGTGCTGCCCATGCCTTCGCAGGTACTGCGCAGCATGACAAATAGGGCCATGCCCGGAATGCCAAAGACGATAGCCATGAGATAATCTTGGCTGATTTGGGCCACGGTCGGATGTATAGGGAGGTGGTCCATATAGTGAAGGCTAAGCACCATCAGTAGACAAATCACCAGACTCATACCCAATGCCATCCACAGTCCTTGTTGAAACTGGAAGCCAATTTCAGAGTAGCGCTTGGCGCCATAGAGTTGAGCCACCGTGGGTGAAATGGCCCAAATCAGGCCGATAAGAAACATTGATATGGGTAGCCAGATACCGTTGCCGATGGCGAGGCCAGCTAGATCATTGACGCTGGCTTGGCCGGCCATAATGGTGTCTGTGACTCCCATGCCCACCAGTGCTACTTGCCCCACCATCAGGGGTACACCCAAGTGAAGGACATTGGCCGCATTCTTTATAAAACGAGGGATGATATAGCGAGCAAGAAATTGGCTATTAATCGGTGGTGTTTTCATCAAGTCCTTAGTTTAGGTGTTAGCAGCTTGTGGGTGTCGGCGGGTGCATGTTGCGAAACGCACGGTATTATCTGGTATAGGTCTGGGGAAATCCAGGCGCGTACTAAGAATCCGGCGGCAGCCAAACCATTGCCGTGAATTTTAGCGGAATTTTAGTACCGGAATTTTAGGACACCCATAAATTAGTTGGCAAAAGCACTGTCGTGGATTATTTCAGCTTCCTTGCTTGGCTGAAATTAGTCATTCACCAGGGACACGTCTACGGTTATAGTGATGAATGCAATCAGATTTATACTCAAATGCAAAATGATAAATCTTGTGTTTATGATGACACGCACTATTAGAGAATTTGGCCAATTCTGTCAGAATTCCGGTTGACTCTTAGGCACGCCCTTGCAACGGCTGTATCCACCGTTAGCGATAACTCCGACCGCAGCCGTTGGTGCCTGGTTCGTTGCTGAGATTAATGGGTGTCCCGCTTTTCCCTTTCTTCTCCAGTCGCGTTTTGCCAAGCGCGAGCAGAAAAATTAAGTAACCAGCCAGCCACAGAGCCTCGTTTCGACAAGTTCGTTAACGGGGCTCGTCTAATTCAAAGAGATGACCCGTCTCAGGGGGCACGAAAGCACCTCACTAACTTGGTGGTGTAAATGAAACGCCAGGTACAGCTTAACCTATACGGCTGGCTTTCAATCCTTGAAGTAATTGCCAGCCGGGCTTGCTGTCGCTACCGGTTATTTTTTTCTCAGCAATTAACAGTAGAGCATCGAAATGGTTTTGAAGGTTGTGAATGTCATTTTCTGCTAAATCATCATTTGTTTGAAGAATGACATTAGCCTCACTAGCCACAGTGGAAATAAGGTTATAGCCAAAGTAGTCAGCATTTCCTTTAAGCACATGGGTTAGATCTGACATGGTTTGCTTAAGATCACGATCTGTTGGGCTCTCTAAATATTCAAATAGTTGGTTTTTCAAACTGATGCAGTCCTCAATCAAGGTTGTTTCATATTTTATTTGTAATTTTTCCAGTTTATCAGCACTGGCTCTAGGCATTTTCATTTTAAGTGCCGAATTGTCGGATTTATTTAAAGGGGATTCATCGATGACATTTGCAACACGCTGTAGGACTTGTCCAAAACTGGATTTCTGGGGTGCTAACTCCGTTAGTGATGGTTTAGCTGTGGTACTATTTATCTCTTGAAGCGGGTAGGTTTGAGTAGGGTCATCTATGTGTATTGTCTTGAAGTTGCCATCGGTGGTATGAATTTCTTTTCCCATTTGTGCATTTATTTTCTGCAATAACTCAGGTTCATTGATTGGTTTACCACAGACATCATTGATCCCAATTTCAAAGTATTCCTCGATGTTGTTGGCGCTAATGTCAGCGGTCAAGGCAATGATGGGGATGTTGGATTTTCCTGTGGCCATGGCACGTATAACACGCGTGGCCTCTATACCATCCATTACCGGCATGCGTATATCCATCAATATCAAATCAAAGTCTTCATCTGCTACCCTTTCAACAGCAACACTTCCATTGTCTACGATGGTGACTTGGTGCTTGAGGTCTGTCAAAATACTTTTAATGAGATATTGGTTTATTTTGATATCTTCGGCCACCAATATATTGAGTGAGCGTGATGCTGACCAAGACTCTTCAGGTACATCTATCATTGTTGGCTCTGTGGGCGCACTAACGGGCTGATATGCAATGGTAAACCAAAATTGACTACCTACACCTAAAACGCTTTTCACCCCAATCTCGCCCCCCATTAACTCGGCTAATTTTTTTGATATAGAGAGCCCGAGCCCGGTACCACCATAGGTCCGAGACGTTGAGCTATCAGCTTGGGTAAAAGCGCTAAAAAGTTTTTGTTGAACCTCTTCACTCAGTCCGATACCGGTATCATTGACTGTAATACGCAGTTTTTGTACTCTGTGACAATCGAGTGAGTTTGTAGTTATACCATCACCATGATCAATCAAGTGATTGTCAGCGTTATTGTTGCTATC
Organism: Pseudomonadales bacterium; assembly: GCA_036443315.1. Classification (GTDB taxonomy): domain Bacteria; phylum Pseudomonadota; class Gammaproteobacteria; order Pseudomonadales; family Dasaniaceae; genus Oceanicoccus. The sequence continues at coordinate 4,633 of JAZFYA010000124.1, read as the reverse complement.
GCACAAATCAACAATAACCGTAATGTAACCTTTTTCTGTAAATTTAAGTGCATTGCTTAGCAGGTTTGATAGTACTTGCCCAATTCGTGTGCGGTCTGCGCAAATGCCTTCTGGTATGTCTGGTGAAAATTCAATTTTTATTTCAACTGGTTTTTCTGTATTTTTTGGAGCGTACAAATTAGCTGTATTTTCAATCATTGATGTTAGATGAAAATCTTGATTAACAATCTCCATCATGCCCACTTCCAGCTTGGATTGATCGAGAATTTCATTCAGTATGTAGAGTAGGGTATTACTTGAAGATATAATATTTTTCGTCCACTCCAGCTGTTCAGGGGTCAGCTCGCTTTTATGCAGCAAGTCTGACATACCCATTATGCCTGCCATCGGCGTGCGTATTTCGTGGCTCATTGCAGCCAAAAATTGAGATTTAGCTTGATTGGCCTCATTGGCATCGTTCTGAGCATCAATCAAGTTGTCTAAAGTCATGTTAATGGTCTTCGCGAGATAACCAAATTCATCAGCTTTACTAGTATCAACCCTAAACTGTAGATCCCCCAAACCAACCCTACGAGCTCCCTCTACTAGCCTGCCCACTGATGATAAAATACTGTGACTGGTTAAATATAAAAATACAATGGCAAAAGAAAATGCAGCCAGGGTAAAGATCAACAAGTTTTTTCTGAATTCAGTAACCGGTTGTGCAATGTCAGCAATAGGAGCTACCGCAATAATGCTCCAGTCCATGGCCTTATTTACACCAAACTCAGCCATGTCAGCAAAACCCGCCATTACTTCTTGATCCTTGGCATCTATATAAGTAATGCTGCCAACTTGCCCCTGCTCTGCAAATTTTTTCAGTAAATCCTGCTGCACAAAAAGATCAGGGTATAAATCTAATAATTCAATAGTTGGATCCGCAGTAACAATGACCCGACCATCGTTATCTACCAGATAGACGTATTTATCACCAATCACACGATCGTCAAAATCACTGACAATCTTCTTTACCGTATCCAGGTTGATTTCTACTAGTAGCGTCTTAATAACAACGGTGTTGCTATCATCCGTGATAGGAGTTAAAAAAGCTAAGCCCGCACCGTTGTCCAATGCCAATATATCGGAGATAAATATCTCACCTTGTGATGCTTTCTGGCTATCGCCAAACAATGTTTTTAACTCTGGGTATAACTCCAGTATATGTTTTCCTTGTTCATTTTGCTCACCTGAACTTGCGATAACAATGCCATTTGGATCAATGATATCAATATCATCCAGGTAGGGGGTTTCTTGAATCACCTCCGTTAAGTACTGGATGATATTCTGTATATTATTGCCTTCAAGCACGTCAGCCTGTGATAGCACCCGTACATCATGCACGCGCTGGGTAAAGTATCGATCGATATCGGCTCCTACTAAAAAAGATTTTTCAGTCAGATCTTTTTGTAATGACTGGATCAACATTTCTTCAGCGGTACTTGTGGAATATTGATAGAGAAAAACCAATGGAAGGAGAGAAAGCAAAAATGCCATACCAATAAATTTGCTGGTGAGACGCTTATGTAGTTTGATACTGCTACTGCTACTGCTATTGCTATTGCTATTGCTATTGCTGTCATCCCTAAAAGTATGCATATCTGCACCTATCAATAGAATATTAGAATATATTATTCACACTGTAGAAGAGCTTCTGATGTAGTGTAGTACAGTTTTATAGGCTTGTTTTTTTGCCTGTATATACGAAAATCACTCACCCTCAAGTTTTTTTATGAAAAATTTATTGGAGCTGGATATCCATAGCCTCACCAGATAGATGATCGTGACCAGAGAAAAAAAATACTGTGGTAGGGGATGGCGTGCACTAATCCACGGTGATTTCTGCTTAGTAACAGCCCTGAGGGTCTTCTATTAGAAAATTATTGGCACATTGTTATAGAAAAAAGTACGTCCATGTTATTTCCAATTATTGTTTTTTTCATTTTTATTTATAGGTACAATGCTGATGCAGGGTGGGAAATATCCTTGTTGATTAATAAAAATAACAATTGAAATGGATTGCCAGTTTTCTATCGTATTCGATTCTGATTTTAATAACCTTACATTCAGGTAGCAACTCTATCTGGTGTCTACAGACCATAGGTCTGCCAAGCATAGACTGATTTAATAAATATAAAAACGTGGAAGAATTATGTTAAATAAGAAGGGCTTTGTTAGTTTGATAAATGCCATATTAATTGGCTTTATTTCTTCAAGTGCAGCTGAAGAGCCAGTTGTATATTTAAAGATGAATGAAGGCGCTGGGACAGTAGTTTCTGACAAGAGCCCTAGCGGTAATGATGGCGCGTTATCTGGATCAGTGTGGGTTAATAATGTTCTTGAGTTTGATGGGCTGGATGACTATGTAAATATTCCTGATAGTGACAGCTTAGATGTTACTGATGAAATTACTATTCTTGTCTGGGTCAAGCCATATTCCTTTTCCAATTCGGCCTATGAAGGCATTGTCCATAAAAGTAATGATGGTACTAGAGGACAGAATATGCTACGTTATCAAAAGGTTATTTTTATCTATAGACAAATTTTTTTGCATTGCGTATAAGGAACTTCTTTAGGTTGTTATATTATATTTCTTAGTGAGAAAGTCTATGACGAACCCTGTTCTTCGAGAATTCGTTCTATTGATTACCTGGCTGGTCTTATGCGCTTATAGTTCGCTGAGCTTGGCTAGTGTGTCTGTCGAAGAAGCCAGTGCGCTCGGAACCACCCTGACACCCGTTGGGGCTGAAATAGCGGGTAATGCCGATGGGACGATCCCCGCATGGATTGGTGGGGGAGTTAACATCCCTGAATCCTATGTTGAAGGTGGGCATTACCCGGATCCTTTCGCCGATGAACAACCCTTGTTTGAAATAACCGCCGCCAATGTCGAGCAGTATGCTGACAAGCTGACAGCAGGGCACTTGGCGTTGTTCAAGCTGTATCCCGATAGTTTTAGAATGAAAGTCTATCCGACTCACCGGACGGCCAAAAACCCGGATTGGTTTTATCAACGCACGGCTGAGTGTGCTATCACGGTGAACAGTGGTGCGGATGGCAATTCGGTTGACGGGGGACGAGCCTGCCTGCCATTTCCTATACCACAAACGGCTGAGGAAATTATCTGGAACCATATGCTGCGCTATGGCCCAAGGTATATAGTGGGCGAGGCAGATTCAATTTCCCCCGATGCAAGAGGTCGTTATATCACCGATAAGCTGAAACTGTATTTATATCGCGCCTACTATGATCTCGATCGTAAGCCCGATAATTATATGATGATGCTAATTCCCAAGCAGTTAGCGCCTGCTCGAGTGGCTGGAGATACGTATCTTATTCACGATTTTATCAATCCCTCTAAACATAAGCGCCAGGCATGGAAGTATTTCGCTGGCCAGCGTCGCGTGCGACGGGGGGCCATATTTGCCTTCGATACGCCCATTCCCAACTCTGGAGGCTTGCAGACTATTGATAGTGTTGATATGTTCAACGGTTCTCTTGAAAAATATAACTGGACCTTGGAGGGCAAGCGCGAAGTGTATATTGGCTATAACGCCTATAAAGTCGGAGCGGAGGGTGTTAAAAATGCTGATTTAATTCGTCCGGGCCACATTAATTCGGAGTACCCACGTTATGAATTACATCGGGTGTGGGTGGTAAAAGCAACATTAAAAAAAGGCCAACGTCATCTTTACAAGCGTAGGGAATTTTATTTGGATGAGGATTCCTGGCAGATCCATATTTGTGATATCTACGATGAGCAAGGTGAACTGTGGCGAACGAATCACAGCTATTCTAAATATGCCTGGAACTCGATGGGCATGGGCATTGCGCCCGGTGTACAGGTTTATCATGATCTAAAATCGCGACGTTATAGTGCTACATCGCTGCAAAGTGAATATAAACGGCCCTACGATATGAGTAAACCGCCGCCTGGAGATCGGTTTTTTACCCCGGCCAGTATTCGCAAAATGGGTGTTCGCTAATCAAGCGCTTCGGTTTGTTATAAAAGGATGGTTGATGGGGCAGAACGTTTGGCTTCAATGTTGGCTAGACTGTGCAGTATCCGGGTACCACCGGAGTAGCTGTTCGCAATGCAAGGCCCGCTAAAGGGCGTGGGGTTCCAACCGATAGTGGGCTTGCATTGCGAACAGCGGGTTCAAAGCTCCTCAGTTATAGCCTTAAGTAAGTACCATTCGGGCACGACCCCTTTCGAGGCTCAAAAATCAAGAGAAGCTAAAGCGTTATTGTTAAAGTCTGTCACTTCGGCATGTACCTTAATTGACGATAAAAAATCGAAGTTTTCAGTATCGCTAAAAAAAGAGTATATTTTTTCTGTAACTAAGTCTTTTATCATTGGATCGATAGATACTTCTAACTCAATGGTACCGCACTGCTTGCCCCGTTCAGTATGCCATTCCAGAAGTCTGGTGGTTAATTGACCAAATAAAATTGAAAAATGTTGCGCTTCTCCGCTATGTATTTGGCTTGTCAGGGCATAGCGTTTCGCTAGTCCAAGTTTTCGATAGCTGGTTTCTTTAATGACAAAATCTTTTTCCTGTGTTTTTTCATTGTTGGCATCAACCAGTTTCAAATC
>JAZFYA010000123.1:0-6587 GCA_036443315.1 Pseudomonadales bacterium | reverse complement strand
GGCCAATCAGGGCGCGTTTAAGCTTGTTGGTCTTTGCGGCGTTTTTAGCGAGGACTGTCTGAGCGCAGCGAGTTCCGCAGCCGCCGCAAAGACCAACAAGCTTGCGACCGGCCACCGTGTACATCCTCCTGCAGGCCCGGGGTGCTCACGCTAAAATTTTTCGTTATAATTTTCTTGCTGAAGTTCTAAACTCTAGTTTATTTATTGTCTCTTTATCTATGGTCTCTTTATTTATAGTCTCTTTATCTATAGTAACTGGCCATCAATCAACGTAAGCGTTCTATCCATTTTTGCCGCTAGCGTTAAATCATGCGTTACGATGATAAAACTGGTTTTTAACTGGTGATTTAAATCTGCCATTAACTGGTGAATGGCATCAGCGGTATGGTGATCAAGATTGCCTGTCGGTTCATCCAGCAGCACACATTGCGGTTCAGCCACTAGTGCTCGGGCAATCGCCACGCGCTGTCGCTCTCCACCGGACAGTTCCGCAGGCTTGTGACTAAGCCTTTCGGCCAAACCGACTTTGCTTAATATCGCCGTCGCCTTCTGCTGGATAGCGTTTGGTTTATCGCCGCGAATCAACAACGGCATAGCCACGTTTTCCAATGCGGTAAACTCGCCCAGTAGATGATGAAACTGATACACAAAACCCAGATAGCGATTACGCACTTCACCACGTTGCTTTTCACTCAGACTGGTCATGCACTTGCCTGCAACAATCACCTCCCCTGAAGTGGGTAAATCCAACCCGCCCAACATATTTAATAAAGTAGATTTCCCGGAACCGGACGCACCGACAATAGCAACACGCTCACCTGTCCCAATCGAAAAATCCACCGCGTTGAGCACAGCCAACTCCTGAGGACCTTCGCGATAACTTTTATGCAAGTTAACACACTGCAATACCGTATTATTTTCCAAAATAGATCCTATTATTTTATTCTAACAAAACACGAATACTAAACGACTCGCTGTTCATCACTCATAACGCAAAGTCTCAGCCGGCTGGACCTTTGAGGCACGCACCGAAGGATAAATAGTGGCCAACAAACTCAACACAAACCCACAGACAGAAACCATCAGCACATCACTCCACTCCAGCACAGAGGGAATCCGGCTGATAAAGTAAACATCGGGACTAAATATTTGTGCGCCAAAAATGGCTTCAAACCAGATCACAATGTCGCCAACATTCAGTGCAACCGGCACTGCAATAACAATACCGACCAAGACACCCAATAATCCAACCGTTATACCCTGAATCATAAACACTAACATGATCGTCTGTGACGTGGCGCCCATGGTACGCAACACGGCAATATCAGCACGTTTGTCCGCCACCATCATCGTCAGAATGGAAACAATATTAAACGCGGCAATCGCTACAATAATCAGCAACAACAGAGACACCATGGTTTTTTCCATTTTCACCGCCTGAAACAAACTACCCTGGGTTTGTGCCCAGCTGGTAGCCGTTGAACCCACAGGCATCAGCTTGAGTAAATCCGGTAAATATTCTGTCGCCATTAATACATTATCAAATTGCAAGCGCAGACCATTAACCTTATCGCCATACTGAAAAAGTTTTTTCCCGTCTGCCAAGTGAATAAAGACGGTGCTGCTATCTAGCGATGCACCCACCTGGAAAATACCGGTGACACGAAAACGTTTAATCCTGGGGAATACGCCAACCGGTGTCACGGTTATACGAGGCAGGACAACGCTAATGTCATCACCCACATAAACGCCCAGAAAGCGGGCGAGGATTTTGCCGAGGATAATATTGTACTCCCCTGCTTTTAAATCAGTTAATGCTCCAGTCATCATACTGCTGCCAATGGACGAAACATTGCTTTCATAGGCGGGATCAACGGCATGCAGCGTTGCTCCCCGGACCATACCAGGGCGGCTGAGCATGACATTGCCATCGATATAAGGGGCCACACCCTTAACGTTTGATTGCACTTCAAGCAGCGCAGCCGATTGCTGCCAGTCCGCTAATTGGTTATCAGGACCACGGAGAAAACCATGGGGCACCACCGCTAAAATGCGATTGCGGAGTTCTGCCTCAAAGCCATTCATCACCGATAAAACGACCACTAGCGCAACAACACCCAGCACCATCCCCAATAGTGAAACCAGTGACACAAAGGAGATAAACTGATTGCGACGCTTGGCGCGGGTATAACGCAGGCCGATAAATAGTGAAAGCGGTTGATACATGAATAGACTATTCTTACGCTCAAGCGATGACATGTTAAAGGTGAAATGTTATAAAAGCTGTACTAAAGTTGTTCCAGAAAACGCGGCTTTGTAGGGTGGGTCCATACCATTACCCTACATTACTGTCTAGACATATAAGCAAACTAAGCAGCTGGAGTTTACCCCATTGGACCACAAACTGTCTCCCCAATCGATCATAAATGAACGCCGCAACTATTATCGGATCGAAGATAAAGTGTTGCTGCGCTATCAAGCTATTGATGAGAGTAGTGCCTTAGCTAATATTGCGCCGCCTCAATTCGGCAATAACTTGGCCCATTCACTGATGCGGGATTTAGAACATATCGACCAGGAAAATAACAAATACTTGCGATCCATTGCCGAGACCAATCGAGAGCTTGAGATCTACCTGAAAGCCATCAGCAAAAAGATTGACACCATTGCCACCCGACTAGTAGAAACAACTGCCCCTGCCCCTGACCTGCTATCTCAAGTGATTTCCTTGAGCGAGGGGGGACTGGCGTTCCGCTCCGGTGTTGAACAGGCCAACGATGGCTACCTAGCATTACAACTTACATTACTGCCCTCAGCTATTTCACTGCTGTTATTTGCCAAAGTCATTAATTGTTCCCCACTCCAAGCAGAGCCATCCACGCACCCAGTAGAATCAACAGACGGTTTTACGATTGCGGTCAGTTTTGTTAATTTGCAAGATAGTGATCGACAAATGATTGCCAAACATATCATCACATTACAATTATTGGAGCGGCGTCAGCATAGCGGTATAATAAAAACATGAAGACAACAAAGCGACTCATTAAGCTCCTTCCCCTGATACTATTAGCCACTAACCTACAGGCCGCAACTCCACAGGTCTCAACAAGCCAGGCCGATATAATAGTTACCCCCATCGCCAATCAGGGGAGCTATTTAGGCAGCATCAGCACCCCGGTCACTGGCGAAAAACAGACGGTAATTCGAGCCCGGTACGGTCAGCCCAACGCTGTTAGCGGACCTTTTGGGGAACCACCCATCACGCGCTGGAACTATACTGACTTTACCGTTTACTTTGACACTGGAGTGGTTATTCACAGTGTATTAAAGTATCGCAGCCAGCATAGTATTACCAAACCCTCTGACAAGTAATAATGGCTCTATACTGCAGCCGGTGGTTAAACAGAGCGATTAAATTACACGCAGTGGCGCCACGCCGGTTGTGCCACCGAGGCGCAATCGTACAGAGCTGCGTGACTATGACAAGGTATTGTATCGGGAGAGAAATTGGGTTGAGCGCTTATTTCAGAAGTTGAAGCAGTATCGTCGAGTGGCAACGCGATACGAACGGCTGGCGCGCAATCACCAGGCTATGCTCTGGTTAGTCGCCTCAAATTAAGTTACCCCCGGCAAAGCCGGGGGTTTACCGCTATTAATTATTTGGGTTAATTGAGAACACCCCCTTGGGTTTAGGTAAATCATCAAGAGTTACACCAAGCTCATTTAAAAACTCGTCAGAGCTTGTTAGGGAAAACCGGGACAGACCACGGTTATTTCTCACCTTACTTTTAAAATGGGCTTTCTAGGCTTTTATTTTCTATTTAATCGTGGTCTGTCCCGGTTTATTGATAACTCACACTCTATGAAATCAATAATTTTTGGCTCAAGTGTGTCATAAAGAAGTTTACCAAACATATCTTTTCCGCCAGGTGGAAACAAAAAGTTAAAATCAATAAATGGTGCGCCACTAAGTTTCCCATTTTCCAACTTGAGTACAAATTTTGCAACCAAACGTTTCATCAGGTCCATATTACGTCTCCATGTTTTCCAGGTGGAATCTTTGCAATCGGTAATATTCGGTGGTTCTGGAAATCTAGCTACTAAGTATGCATTTTGATGATGAGGCCTTATTGCATCTGGTGGACAAATTGCTTCAAGCCGAGATATTGATACGTGCTGGTCCATATCTGATGTAATGGAGCCGCGTAAATCTGGCATTGCAAAAACAAATAAATATGCTAGGTCACGATCTTTCCCTTGGCCCTCAGCAAAAGCAGTAGCAATCGAGAGAGATCTTGTCACATCAATAAAATAGGTAGGCCAAAGTTCATAATGCTGAAGGATGGATGCGGCAGCAGCAGGTACATGCTTGAGTATATGGCTTCTTGGTGTACCGGTTTTTTCAGCGACTTTTAGGACAGAAGTTCGGAATTCAAGAAGTTTAGTGTAAAATTTTACTTGGTTGTCCTCAGTTAGAGAAATATTTCTCCCTTTGAAGCTCCACTCTTCGCGAAATAATGTAGGGAGACAGAGATCGTAATATTCTTTCTGCCCTCTAAAATATAATACATGCCTCTTGTTCATTAAAGTTAGAAAAGAAATTGCTGTTCGGAGTTCATCCCAGCTGGCAATCTCCCAATCCAAATCGTCCCTAACTTCGCAACTAGATTGTTTAAAATCTTTAAGTTTGCTATTGGAACCTGCGGATTTCCAATTCTGCCATTCCTCATAAGCTTTGATTGAGTACAGGTGCTCGAGTGGGTACATTATTTTCCTTCCTTTGGATTTCTAACGCCCAAAGCAGCCGGGGGGAAAACCGGGGAAAACCGGGACAGACCACGGTTATTTCTCACCTTACTTTTAAAATGGGCTTTCTAGGCTTATTTATTTTCTGTTTAATCGTGGTCTGTCCCGGTTTATTGCGAAGCAGCCGCGCAGTTTACTGCGTCGGCTGCCTTTGATTGTTAGAGCTGTCGTCTTCCGCAGAAAAATAACCTATGGGGGATCCTACGTAACCTTGGCTTCTTACATAGAGCTGTAAGCACAACGCTGTAGGTGATGCATTAGCTCTGGTGTGATTGGGATCGAAGCCTCCGCAATGGCCAAGTAATTCGAGGGATCTTAAGTGGTCGAGCTCCCTGTCTATTTGTTGCTCATCTTGGATGTCCATAATATCGATAAGCTCATCGAGATTTAGCCAGAATTCATCAGCATAAATCCACCCACCAGGGCTCTTAAGAATCTTGGCTCTTTCGCAACAGTACTTAATGAGTTTTGCTTGATTTGAAGTTAGCTGAGAAAGAATCCCTATGAAAATTAAATTGCTTTCATCCTTTCCGCTTTCTGTACATGATGATGCTAGCAGTCCTGCCCAAAAATCTTGCATATAATCTTCTTCAGCCCAAGAGCCATGCTCAATTGTTGAGTAAATTATTCTTGGATGAGCTTGGACCACAAGATTATTAAATTGTGTGTCTATTAGGTTTTGTGCCTTATTAGTTATTTCAACAGCATTTTTAGCTCGCCAAGAAGATACACGATCCTTGAGCAACAGCCCAAATTCTTCAGCAGCAGGCAAGCATATCCTGCTCAAAAATGCTGACGCACCATCAACAGACCCTTTTGTAACAGTATTAACTGAATCCGCAATGGGCTTTACACCTAGGACATCTAAACTCTTATTTTCTTCGCTCATATTCGATTCCTTGTGGAGCTCTAACGCAGAGCTCTGCGGAAAATTGGTTGATGGCGATTTTCAGCCATTGACCAAATTTTCCGCAGCAGCATTTTGTTAGAGCTTGTGAAACCCACTTTATTTCCTTAAAGACAGCACTTTAAGGCCAAGACAAACCATGGCCCCAATTAAAACACCCTGTCCTGCGGCGATGACAGGAACTAACGGCACGACCAAAAGCATACCTTCAGGAACATCTGGCTGCGCTAAAGCAATGAACAAAAAGAGAGGCGTAAAAATAATTGATACGCTTACAGTCCAACCCTTCCATATTTGTTTAAACATCAATGCTCTCGATCTTATGTGTAGCTCTAACGCTTACAGCAGGCGCGCCGCTTTTTGGCGTCGCTTGCCTGTGATTGTTAAGCCATGATGCCACGACTTGACACCAAAGCAAATAGGAGTAACCTTGTTTTCAGAGTGTAGTAACTCTTAGCAGGCGGGCAAAACCGCACCCCGGAAGCATTGCGGTTTTTTTGTGCCCGAGATCCGGCTCTATGGCTGGGAGGCTCAGGGAATATAATACCCGCAAGGGAAATACCTGGGACAGTACCTGTTACTGTTACTACCCTCCCAGCCACCCATTGAATGGGTAATTTTCAATGTAGTAATTGAAATAGGAACTAGCCATGAAAAACCGTAAACTCACTGTCCGTTCTGGATACTACGACCATAAGATAAAAGGCCAAGATGCTTATTACACTCCGCCGCCAGTACCATTTGTGTTATTAAAAGGTTACTGGCTGGAGGATCTTAATTTTGATATTGGCAAAGCCGTTAATGTTGAGTTGAAAGAAAACCAACTTATTTTAACTGCAGAAACCAACTGATTTTTTACCTCAACCCCCGGCAC
>JAZFYA010000122.1:0-2933 GCA_036443315.1 Pseudomonadales bacterium | reverse complement strand
AGGGCTCTTAATTTCATTTGGGCGAGGATATCTAAGAGTCTGCAAAAATCCAAATAGAATCGCAGCCATTTAAGAAAAAATGGAACTTCTTTCACCGAGACTTTTTGTTGCTGCAAAAAAGCCCTGTAAGGATCAAGGATTTTAGTTGGGATATTAAGCATACGATACTTATAAGTTTTTCTGTATAGTATTCATAGCATATCAAATTCTTTACTTAAATGCAATATTTTTATTGCATCTCGATCACATATTAAATATGTTAATGTTATACAGAAAAATGAGTTACTTACTTGTTGAACGAAACAGCTTCGCGGTAGTTTTAAGAGTTCTTTGACATAATCAATTGAATATCCTACCTTTGAGCAGTCATGAATGTATACTAACAAAAACAAAGGAGGATATGTTATGGGTGCTTTACGAGATCGGATGTATGAGTATATGGTACTGCGGAACATGGGGAAGAAGACAATTCAGGCTTACCTTTACCATATGGCCGAATTGACTCGCTATCACAAAAAGTCACCTGATATTTTGAATGAGGCTGATGCGCGTAAGTATCTTTTTCATCTTCGCAATGAGCGGAAGTTGAGTTGGTCTAGCATCAACGCCGCAATATCTGCTTTCAAGCTTTTTTACGGGAAGGTACTTCAGCGTGAATGGGATGTCGACAAGATACCACGTCCAATGGGTGAACGCCGACTGCCTGTAGATCTATCCCGCAGTGAAATCAAGCGGATTTTGGATTCAGTAAAGCATAGGGTGTATAGGGTTATCTTAATGACCATTTACTCAGGCGGCTTGCGTGTAAGTGAAGGCGCTCATTTGCGCGTCTCAGACATTGACAGTGACCGGATGCAGATTTTTGTAAAGCAAGGTAAGGGTAAAAAAGACCGTTATACCCTACTTGCGAAGGTCGCCCTGGAGGAATTACGTGCCTACTGCCGTGCGACTCGACCGGATTATTGGCTTTTTCCGGGCAGACATAAGAAGCCTCTTGCCATAGATGGGATTCAAAAAGCTTTTAAGACAGCTAAAAAAAAGCCGGCATTAACAAGAATGCCACCGTCCATAGTCTCCGTCACAGTTTTGCCACCCACCTTCTCGAAGATGGCGTAGACCTATTCACCATCAAAGAACTGCTCGGCCATAAGAGCATCCAGACCACACTTATTTATCTCCATCTGCAACACCGTAATGGTCGTCGTGAGATTGTTAGTCCTCTTGACAAGTTCAATTGGGAGAATAAGTCATGACTCTCCCAAATACACGACAGACACTTGAATTGGGGGATATCTTTCGGGAGTATGGTCCTCTTTACCGAGCCAGTCATAGGTTGTCAACGCATCAGTTAAAGGCCATGACCGCAATAGAGACCTGTCGTACCAAAGAACTCGGTGGGCATCTACAGGAATGTGACCAATGTGGTGCAGAAGTTCCCGCCTATGATTCGTGTGGCAACCGCCATTGCCCGAAGTGCGGTTGGCTGGCGCAGCAGAAATGGCTGGCGGCGCGCAAACAAGAGGTGCTCTCCGTGGGTTATTTCCATGTTGTCCTAACGGTGCCGGATCTGCTTAATCTGCTGTTTCAGTATAATCAGAAGGTGATGTGTGATCTGCTTTTTCGTGCTGGTAAAGAGACGTTGCTTCAGTTGGGACATGACCCGAAGCACCTTGGCGGCTTGATGGGTGTGCTGGCCTTTCTGCATACATGGGGACAAAACTTAATTGACCATCCTCATCTACATTGCATCATTCCCTGTGGTGGTCTCTCGGAAGATGAGATGGAGTGGATTTATCCTCGAAAGTCCAAGAAACGAAAAAAGTTCTTTGTACACGTGAACATCCTCAGTGATTTGTTCAAGAAAAAGTTTATGCACTACCTGAACGCTGCTTACGAACGTGGTAAATTAAACCTTGTGGGCGCTGTATCGCACCTTCAGGATACTGTAGAGTTCAACAGACTAAAAGATAAACTTTACAAGAAAACCTGGGTGACCTATTGCAAAGCTCCCTTTGGCGGCGCCGAAGCCGTGCTTGAGTATTTAAGTCAATACTCGCATCGAGTGGCGATATCGAATCATCGTTTGGTCCGAGTTGAAGATGGCCGTGTCTACTTCAAGTGGAAGAACTACCGCAAGGGCAATAAGCTAGAAGAGACGTCGCTCGAAGTCACAGAGTTCATTCGCAGATTCCTTTTGCATGTGTTGCCGACGGGCTACTTTCGTATTCGATACTATGGTTTGTTTGCCAGTCGCAACCGTGAGAAGCGTCTGCTGTGCCAGCAGATATTAGGATGTGTGCCTGAGAAGAGCGATGATTCAGGTTCGGTGAAGAAGACCTGGCAGGATTGGGTTTTAGAATTGACTGGCGTTGAGCCTGGAATTTGTCCTTATTGCAAGAAGGGCCGTTTAGTATCGAAATTGGAGCCTTCTATTATACCACCGTAGCCAATACTAATAAGGAGATTTTATTAAGAGTCATCATTTTTTAAAAAGTTTTTACCGAGGCATTCGAGTGGTACGTTCAATTGGGTTTCATGGAGCGGATAGGCTGCATAAAAAAGTGGCAAGTTTCACTTTCAGTGCATATAATAAAGACTTAATAAGTATCTTTGTTGATTATTACCGTACGACGTTCTGCTCAAAACCGTACTTTCAATCAAAGAGCTAAGTTGAAATCCACATAGGTGGGGGGCGGTAACGTCCAACCCGATTTTATACGCAGTTGAGCGTGTATCGGTCAGGGTTCAAACAATGAGTCAGCTTCTGCTCATTGTTTGTGGCTAAGAGGACTTCCTTTGGCTCAACCCCGTATAAAATCCTAATAGTTATACTTGCTGGAGTATTCACACCAAGCTATCATGGAAGAGTAAGCCATACTCAAAATGGCAATTTACCCAAATGGAGGAAAGTTAAAATGTTTCGCAGAATTGCA
>JAZFYA010000121.1:0-4585 GCA_036443315.1 Pseudomonadales bacterium | reverse complement strand
ACACCAAGATGCGTCAAAAGACTTTGCTTAAAAGTAACCTGCCCTTTTGTGGTGATCGTTAGTGTTGTCATGACGCTGCCTCTTTACATTATCAAAATAAGGAGTTGTTATTTATAATGGTAAGGTACATTTGCCTTACGATCAAATAGAACGAAGGGTTCTGCCCGTTTTTCAGGGCAGGTTCATTTGAGCTATTCAGTAGCCAACAAGCGTAGCGCGTTAGAAATGAAACCTGCTCACTAACTGAGTGTGCGTTTTTTTGGGGTAAGACCCGAATGGCACTTCCTTAAGCGTAAGCTATTGATACAATTAAAAATATTTTCGATGTGTTAACCTTATTTTTGTTTTCTAGGGTGCCCATATTTTTTGACTGTTTCTCTAGCTTCACTTCTTGGCTTCATCAGCAAAGGATAAGGCTTAGGCCTTCGCTTGACAGCTCTGGGTTCAATTCTGCCTGGACGATGACCGACGCAATTCTCAGCAATTAACACACAAAGTACATTAAGAGATTTATCATTGTCGATAGTGCCTTGTTGATGGCGGTAGGCCAACCAAATCTGTAGCGTATGCTTAAAACTTATCTGCCGAGGTAAAAGATCTGCTAACGATGCTGATTGTACCATCACTAATCGGATGAGATTGTAGGCTAACAAATAAATCCACATCTCTTTTTCAATCATCTCCGGTGTTTTGCAGCTGAAGGTTTCCATACCCATCGTGGTTTTTATATTCCGCAGATTTAACTCCACATGCCAGCGATCTTGATACAATATTTTTAATGCGTTTTTAGAATAATATTTCGGCGATAAAAGCGTTGTTACCAATATTTTTTTGTCGACTTTGAGTTCTCGTAGGGTAAGCGTGCTTGGCGCTGCTTGATAGGCTTCTTTTGTCATCCAATCTGGCTTTTTCTTAGGTTTCTCGTACGTGATTAAATGATCCTTCGCTCCCAATCTTTGTCCTTTGCGAAAATCCGCTGATTTTCTTCGCGCCCCGAATTGTTCGAAAACCGCATCAATATCACGCGCCATTAGCTCTGCCAAGAGAAAATAGCTGGCAAAATAAGCATCTCCCAGCACAATATCACCCGATTCAAAAGAATCAAGCATCCCACGCAATAGTGTCTGCTCATCCGCACCTTTACCCTTATAAGGCCCTATCGCTGCATTGAGTACACTCCCACTCGCCAGACACATGATGCCCACTATCCGGCAGATCGGAAATCCCAATCCTGGTTTCTGTCCCTTTTGTTGCGGATAGATCGCTTGATTCTCTGGCGTATCAGGCATCGTCACCGTTGTACCATCGACCAGCTTGACAGGCCTACCTTGCCAGTGCCAATTTTTCGGTAATTGGTTTTCTATTAATTGCCCAGTACATCGCACCAACTCAGATATCATGTCGGTTGGAAGTCGTTGACGTGCCTTACAGTAGCTACCTGTAAACGTACTGTGGAGTGGTAAACCATTGGTGAGACGTTGCACGACCATCGTATTAACGATATGTTGACAAGATCGATCTGCACTCATCGCTTGCGATAAGAACATCGATAATGTTTCAGTGGGGGGATATTTTCGTTCACGATATTCGGGCAGTAACCCCTCTACGGTCGAAAGTAATTGTTGACTGGTTAATAGATTGAAAAAGCTGAATGCATCGACCTGCTCGGCGTGTTTTTTTATACGATGTTGAAGATTAGCTAATTTGTGATTAGTATTCATACGGGCTGGTCTCTTGGTGATTGCTTTTGTTGTGGTAACAATCAGTTTATCACCAGACCAGCCTTTTTTGTCAATATATTCAATAGCTTACGCTTAAGGAAGTGCCATTCGGGTAAGACCCAAACAAAAGTCGACAACCTACAGCAGGGTTATGATGAGTTAAAAGCGGAACTTAGGGTATTGAAGAAGAAGGTTTTTAATAATTGTTAATTGTTGTAACTACCTTAGGCTGTAGGGCTATAAGCGATTAGGAAAAAGCATCGGAGGTCGGCATGACGATGCCGGGCAAGCCCTTTATTGGTTGAAAATGCGAAAATCGAAGTTGATTCTGCGAGGGAACACGTTGACAAAAAATCTCCTACCTAAAGAGTCTCTATAGCAATTTGATCAGAGCCACAACAAGAGCCGCTTGACCTATGAGCAGACCCGCAACCCATTTGATGGTATCGCGTGAGGCCTCGGCAATATCCCGTTTTACCTCAGCTCTAAATTCAGCAATATCCCGTTTTATCTCAAAGATATCTTGTTTTGTGGCGAGTTGCTCATCGAGGAGCTGTTTTTGTTGCTCTGCTAATACCTCGGCTTGCTGCTCCGGCATACCGGCATGGGTGAGGCTTTTAACAAAAGCATGGGTATCGAAGGCTAATGAACTCATGAGAATAGTCTCAGCTTGTCAAAATATTTGAATAAGTATACTGCAATATCTCTATGTATACCAAAATGGCTAAAGGGTTCTGGGGTTAATCCCTGCCTTTATTTAATGCGGGGATCGACTTTGATTTAACCATTTAACCATTTAACCATTTAGTCCATATTAAAAAGGAGGTATCCCCATGGCTTTTTTAAATGGCGTACAAATGGTGATTAAGGATGGCCATGTCGGTATCGGCACCAACGCCCCGGATTATCCCCTGCATGTGGCAAATTCTGTAGACCGTTCCTTTACCGCCTACGGCTACCTGGATCCAACAGGTGTGACGGCTGCTGTGTCAACACGCATAGGGCCGTTCTTAAGGAATTTGAGCTAATAGACTGCTAATAGCCTTATGTCAATCCTGACAAATATAAATCCCGCTGGGACAATTCAAATACGTCGTCATTCCCGTGTAGGAGAGTGTCGTTAAAGCCTTCCGTTTCTTACCGGCGGGAATGACGAAAGACCTAAAATTCAAACATTATGGGTATATCAAATAGTGAATAGGAGATGTTAATTTATGAAAATATATAAACCTGATTTAATACTGTCTATCGGTATAACACTTTTTCTATGTCTGGCTTGTCCAGTGGGGAGTGTTGCACAGCCGAAGGTGGAACAGAAAGATAAACCGACCACAGCATTGGAAGAAGTCGTTGTTGTCGGAACCCGGCGCAAGGAACGCTTGGCGGCTGATTTGGCGGTGCCGGTTGATGTTATCAGCCGGTTGGAGCTGGGGGCACAAGGTAATAGTAATATACTCGATACGTTAACCTCTATTCTTCCCTCCTACAACGTTAATCCTGAAGCGATCAGTGATGCGGCAACGCTTATTCGCCCGGTCAGTTTTCGCGGTCTACCCGCTGACAGCACCCTGGTGTTGCTAAACGGTAAGCGTCGCCATAAAGGTGCTGTCATTGGCGAACTTGTTAATGGTATTAACAAGGGCGCGCAAAGTGTTGATCTTTATCCCTTGCCCGGCATCGGCCTGAAGCAGGTTGAGGTACTTCGTGACGGCGCTGCCGCACAGTATGGTTCCGATGCGATTGCCGGTGTTATCAACTTTGTGCTGGAAGACGATCCTGATATTGCGCGTTTGAATATTCAGTATGGTGCGTCTTATGCGGGCGATGGTGACAACCTAGCCCTCTCCGGTGTTTTTGGTACGCACCTGGGGCAGACGGGTTTTGCGACCGTGGCGTTTGAAATTAAAGACGCGGAACCTAACAGCCGAGGTTCACAAGATCCCGCAGCACAAACCCTTGTCGACGCCGGCAATACGGCCGTTGCCGATCCCGTAGTTATTTGGGGTTCACCGGAAGTGAAAAATGATTACAAGTTTGTGTTCAATGCCGCAGTGGAAGCGGGTGATAGCGAATTATACGGTTTTGGTAACTGGAGTACCCGCGAGGTGGAGGGGAGTTTTTTCTGGCGTAACCCCAATACCCGTGGCGCGGTTTTTAGTGACGGGGCGGGCAATATATTGGTTGCCGATTTAACGGCTAACGGGACCGGGAACTGCCCTGTTATACCGGTTGTTAACGGTATAGCCGATCCGACGGCTTTGACTGCCCTTGCCGCTGATCCAGACTGTTTTTCGTTTAATGAAATATTCCCCGGCGGTTTTACACCGCGTTTTGGTGGCGTCGTCAACGATTCCAGTATTGTCGGTGGTTTTCGTGGCGAATGGAACAACAGGATAAGCTACGATATTAGTGTGTCTGCCGGGCGCAACAAGATTGACTATCGAATAACGAATACGATTAATGCCTCATTGGGCCCGGATACACCCTTGGAGTTTGATCTGGGTACGCAAATACAATTTGAAAATATTTTTAATGCCGATTTTTCAACGCCAGTGGATGTTGGTGCGGCCTCCGATTTGAATGTTGCCTTTGGCATGCAATATTTTGAAGAGACGTTCCAAATGATTGCCCGGGATCCGCAATCCTATGTCGTCGGTGCATTTACGGCCCAGGGCTTTGGGTGGAAGGGGGACACCGATAAGTTAATAAGTTAATTGCCTTTCCAAACCATTGGGGTTACTATTCAGCCATGCCAAGATTAGGACGATTGCACATTCCCGGTGGTTGTTATCATGTGATGGGGCGTGGATTGGAACGGCGGCGTATATTCAACCTGGATGAGGATAAACAGAATTTTCTGGAGC
>JAZFYA010000120.1:0-12354 GCA_036443315.1 Pseudomonadales bacterium | reverse complement strand
GAACCCCACGCCCTGGTGAGGGGTTAGACTACCGAGGGTGGCTAGACTGTGCAGTATCTAGGTACCACCGGAGTAGCTGTTCGCAATGCAAGGCCCGCTAAAGGGCGTGGGGTTTCAACCGATAATGGGCGATAGTGGGCCTTGCATTGCGAACAGCGGATTCAAAGCTCCTCATTATAGCCTTAAGTAAGTGCCATACAGTATAGACCCTACTCTGCCATCCAGTAGAACTTCCTGGTAAGTAAGCGCTGAATTTTTAAGTTTTTCATCACTATTTTAATAAGCGATTATTCACGCAACTTCCCGTTATTTCATCCAGCGACAACTTAACGACGATAGACTAAAAGTCCCCATAGAATGATAGCTATCAGTCCACGCTTAACCCGGCATCCAAGTATAGAGTTTCTATGAGGACAAGAAGAGGACGACAAGGACACAGATAATTGAGAAAATTCTTATTCCTGGCGATTAAAGTCATTAGATTTAAGTATAATCCCGGCGGGGGTGGTGGAGATCAACAAGAATAAGGATCTACAGTGACAAAAAAGCGGGGACTGGGGAGAAACATTGTTAAGAAGATTGTTAAAAATGTTGCCAGGAACGTATTGTGTGTTGCGCTGTTAGCTTTGCTATGCAGCCTGTCAGGCTGTGACCAGCAGACCTGGAATAACCCTCACTCCAGCGAAAATACTGACCAGTTGATTATGTATTCAGTTTTTTCCTCGCGACCCAAACATCTAGACCCAGTACGCACCTATAACCTTGATGAAGCCACTTTTATAGATCAGATTTATGAGCCGCCACTCGAATATCATTATTTAAAGCGACCTTATACACTGAAAACATTGACTCTCACTCAAATGCCACAGGTTCGTTATTGGGATCAGCAGGGCAATGAGTTGGACTCCGAAAGAAAAGCCCCTGCATTTTCGACCTACTTTTTTGAGATTAAGCCAGACATTCGTTATCAACCTCATCCAGCCTTTGCTATTAATGAAGCGGGCAAACCATTTTACCATTTTGATTCTGTAGAGGAATCGGCTGATTTTAAAACATTTGATGATTTTTCAGAAACCGGCAGCAAAGTATTAGTCGCCGATGATTATATTTATCAATATAAACGCATGGCGGACCCTACTCTACAAATGCCCATTTGGGATTTAGTTTCTCATTATGTGGTGGGAATGAAAGAACTGAGAGAAGAAATTATACAATTCCGCGAACAGAATCCTGGCCAATGGATTAATTTAGATCAGTTTGAACTTGCAGGTGTTAAAAAGCTGAATCAATATTCTTTTACGGTGAAGTTGCATGGTAAGTACCCACAATTTAAATATTGGTTAGCCTTTCATTTTTTTGCGCCGATCCCCATGGAAGTGGATCGATTTTATCACTTGCCGGGTTTGGCCGATAAAAATATCAGCCTTGACTTCCACCCGGTGGGGACCGGTGCTTATATGATGACAAAGCACAACCCCAATGAAGAGATTGTGTTGGCGCGCAATCCCAATTATCACGATGATTTTTATCCATCCCAAGGTGAGCCATCTGACGTTGAAAAAGGTTTAATAGAGGATGCGGGGAAACAATTACCCATTATCGATAAAATTATTTTTCGTTTGGAAAAAGAATCTATTCCGGTTTGGACAAAATTCTTACAGGGTTATTACGATCGCTCTGGCATCAGCAGTGATAGTTTTGATCAGGCCGTGAATGTGGGTGTAGAAGGTATTGGCTTAAGTGATGAAATGCAGGACAAGGGTATCAGCTTATCCATGACAATTGAGCCGGCTACGTATTACTTAGGTTTTAATATGCTCGACGATCAAGTGGGAGGTTTTAGCGAAAAGAATCAAAAGTTGCGGCATGCAATTGCAATTGCCTATGATGAAAAAGAACAAATATCTATTTTTAGAAATGGCCGTGGCGAAGAGGCCATGAGCCCTTTGCCACCAGGTGTGTTTGGTTATCAAGCCGGTAAAGAAGGTATAAATCCTTACGTATTTGACTGGGTAAATGGCAAAGCACAGCGCAAACCGATTGAGATGGCAAAAAAATTATTGGCAGAGGCCGGTTATCCAAATGGCCGTGATATCAACACCGGAAAACCACTGGTATTAAATCTAGATACAACCAGTGGTGGTGGTGGTGATACTGCACGACAAAAATGGTTGATAAAACAATTTAAAAAAATAGACATTGAACTTAATATCCGCGCCACCGATTATAATCGTTTTCAGGATAAAATGGAAAAAGGCAACGCACAAATATTTTTCTGGGGATGGTTTGCAGATTATCCCGATCCGGAGAATTTTCTGTTTCTTTTATATGGTCCGAACGGGCGAGTAGGAAGCGGGGGTTCCGGCGTTAATTCCAGCAACTATAGCAATCCTGAATACGACAAACTGTTTAATCAGATGAAGACAATGGAAAATTCAGCCGAGCGTCTAGCAATAATTCAGAAAATGATCGATATTTATCGCCACGATATGCCTTGGGCGTCTAGCTTCCACCCGCAAACGTTTGTATTAAACAATGCCTGGGTGAAAAATTATAAACCGCATGGCATTTCTCAAGCTACCTTGAAATTTCAGAATATTGACCGAATACTACGTGCACAGAAGCGCAAAGAATGGAATCAGCCAGTGATATTGCCGTTAATTATTCTAGTGATAATATTGCTGCTTGTTAGCATACCAGGCTATCAAGCTTATAAGCGCCGCCTAACTCAACGAGTAAACTGACGAATGATTGCGTATATTATTCGAAGAATATTTTATGCCCTGCCTATTTTGATTGGTGTAAATCTAATAACCTTTGCATTATTTTTTATGGTGAATTCGCCAGACCATATGGCCCAAGCACAATTGGGGGTGAAGCATATAACACCGGAAGCTGTTGAACAGTGGAAAGCGGAGCGGGGATATAACAAACCCTTGTTTATCAACCGAGCTCAAGACAGTACGGGGTTATTAACAGACACCATCTTTTTTCAAAAATCCATTAAATTATTTGTGTTTGATTTCGGCAAGACTGATGATGGCCGAAAAATATCAACAGAAATTAAACAGCGTATGTTTCCTAGTTTAGCGGTGGCTATACCCTCTTTTATCATTGGTTTATCGGTGACCATTACTTTTGCACTGATCGTGGTTATGTTCAGGGCCAGTATGTTTGAATTGTTGGCAATGATTTTATGTGTGGCTATGTTTTCTATCTCAGGAATGTTTTACATTATTGGTGGGCAATATATCTTTGGCAAGGTTTTGAGTTTGGTTCCGGTATCGGGTTATTTACACGGTATGGAGGCTATTCGGTTTTTGATATTACCCGTGGCCATTGGTGTTATTAGTGGCATTGGTGAGGGCACCCGTTTGTACCGCATGATTTTTTTAGAAGAAGCCAATAAAGATTATATTCGCACCGCGCGCTCAAAAGGTGTTTCAGAATTTGGAATTCTGTTTAAACATTTATTACCCAATGGTCTGATACCGATATTAACCGGTGTTATTGTGGTGATTCCCTCGTTGTTTATGGGCAGCTTGTTAATGGAGTCTTTTTTCGGCATTCCAGGTTTGGGCAGCTTTACGATTGATGGCATCAGAGGGCAAGATTTTTCCATCGTTCGTAGCATGGTATTTTTAGGTTCGGTGCTGTACATCATCGGCTTACTATTAACGGATATTTCTTACACATTCGTAGACCCAAGAGTGAGGCTGTCGTAATGGATATCTTACCCGACATTAAGCTAGTACTGTTGTGGAGTGATATGTTGATCTTTATTCTGGTGGCCGCCCTCTGCGTAGTCTTTACGCTGTTGAAAAACAGTCCTCAAACGCGTAATAACTGGGTCAAAGTGTTTCAGTCTCGGATCGGCATGGCCACTTTTATTGTGATTGTTGTTTATGTGTTTATTGCCTTGCTGGATTCGATACATTATCAAAAAGCGCTACCGGCCACTTCAGAGTCAGAAGACATTCATTACAGTAATGAAGTCTTCAGTACATTAGATTGGGTTTTGCTGGATATGAAAGACAGTGTTGAAAAAACCTATTCATCACCGTTTTCCTTGTATTCGTTTGAAAAAGAAAATATGCATGACGAGCAGGGTAGAATGTATCGAGATTACCCTCGTTTAGCGATGTCAGGTTTACACATCACTGATGTAACAACAAAGTCCAGCGATATATTTCTTCAAAGTATCAATGCCGTTGGTATGGGTGGTGTGTTAGCCGTATTTACTGTGATGATGATGAACTGGTTGCGACAACGATTTTTACAACATTTGAAGTTGCCATGGTCAACGATTTATATCACCGTATTTGTGATTTTAATCGCAGTAACATGGGTATTAAATCTAGGTGGTAGTTACCATATTCTAGGCACAGACAAGGTGGGCATAGATGTGCTGTATATTAGTATTAAATCGATACGAACAGGCGTATTAATTGGCACCTTGTCCACTATGCTTGCGTTGCCTTTTGCCATTACCCTGGGGATCTCGGCGGGATATTTTAAAGGTTGGGTAGACGATATAATACAGTATGTTTATACAACCTTAAGTTCAATCCCCAGCATTCTATTAATTGCAGCTGCGGTGTTAGTTATTGATGTATATATAGAAACCCATGCGGAGAGCTTTGCGTTAATTATACATCGGGCTGATTTTAAATTTTTAGCCTTGTGTTTTATTTTCGGTTTAACCAGCTGGACCGGTTTGTGTCGCTTATTACGCGCTGAAACGTTAAAAGTTAGCCAACTTGACTATGTACAGGCGGCGCAGGCGTTTGGTGTTAGTCACCGGCGCATTATTTTTCGGCATATTCTTCCCAACGTTATGCATTTAGTGATTATTTCGTTGGTGCTGAACTTCAGTGGGTTTGTGCTGGCTGAATCAGTCCTGGCGTATGTTGGCGTTGGTGTTGATGCGTCTATGATGAGTTGGGGCAACATGATTAATTCTGCTCGCCAGGAGTTATCCCGAGATCCTACGGTATGGTGGTCAATAGCGTCTGCCTTTATTTTGATGTTTGTGTTAGTGCTGGCGGCGAACCTATTTTCCGATAAGGTGCGCGATGCTTTTGATCCCAGAACAGCAAGAGGAGGGGTTAATTAATCATGGGCGTGGTTCTATCAGTTAAAGATTTACAAGTGAGTTTGTCAGCTAATGGCTCCACGCTGGTAAAGGGTATTGAATTTAACATTCAAAAGGGAGAAATCTTTGCTTTAGTCGGAGAATCGGGTTCCGGCAAGTCGTTAACGGCGCTATCAATTATGCGTTTATTGCCAGAGGCATTAAAAATAAGCAGCGGCCATGTAATGCTGCAGGAACAGAATATATTCCACCTAGCAGAAATAGAAATGAACAGGGTGCGTGGAAAAAATATCGCGATGATATTTCAAGAACCACAAACGTCATTAAATCCTGTTCAAACGATTGAAACACAGCTGTACGAAGTGGTGAAGTTACATAAAGGCTTCTCTCAACAGCAAGCCAGGCCCTTTATTATTAGGTTGTTGACTGAGGTAGGGATTCCCAATCCAGAGCAACGTCTGGGTTGGTACCCCCATCAGTTATCAGGAGGTCAGAAACAGCGCATCATGATTGCGATGGCTTTAGCCTGCGAACCAGAATTATTAATTGCCGATGAGCCGACAACGGCACTAGATGTCACGATACAAAAACAAGTCTTAGTTTTATTAAAACAACTGTGTCAAAAACGCAATCTCGCTGTGTTGTTAATTACCCATGATATGGGAGTGGTTGCTGAGATGGCCGATAAAGTTGCCGTGATGCGTCACGGAAAAATCGTTGAGCTCAATGATTGCGATGTTTTTTTCAGGGCGCCTAAACATATCTATAGCCGACAACTAATGAATTCGCTGCCGGATACGGATCACTATATTAGTAGCAAAGAAGAAGCACCACTGTTAGAAGTTAAAGACTTAAAGGTTTGGTTTCCAGAGCGCAGAGGCTTATTGCAGCGCGTAGTGGGTCATACCAAAGCCGTTGATAATGTCAGTTTTTCCATAGGCAAAGGTGAAACACTGGCACTGGTTGGAGAAAGTGGTAGCGGAAAAACCACTGTTGGAAAAGCAATTCTGCGTTTAATTGCTATTGAAAATGGTAATATCTTATTTGATGGTGAAGATATCAGCCAATTAAGCTATCAGCAATTTTTACCCTTTCGCAAGGATTTGCAAGTTATTTTTCAGGATCCATTTTCTTCAATGAACCCCCGTATGACTGTTCGCAATATCATTGCAGAGGGAATGCAAAGTTTAAAGGTTGAATTGGATCAAGCCAAGCGTGAACAGCAGATAAAAACCTTGTTAGATAGAGTCGGGCTAGAAGCCACACATCTTGATCGTTATCCCCACGAATTTTCAGGTGGCCAGCGCCAACGGATTGCGATTGCCCGAGCACTGGCGGTCAAACCCAAGCTGATTATTTGTGATGAGCCAACCAGCGCATTGGATGTTTCTATTCGTAGTCAGGTGCTAGAGCTGTTAAAACAATTGCAAGATGAAGAGGGTTTATCGTATTTGTTTATTACGCATGATCTCTCTTTGATTCCCCATTTGGCGCATAGCATAGTTGTTATGAAAGATGGCATCGTTGTAGAAAAAGGCGATACCAAAAATGTAATGACACAACCACAACACGATTATACAAAGGTGTTACTGGCAGCGGCGCCAAAAATAGAAGTCAATGCGACTTAGCATATAATATCTGGCCTTTAGCTTGCTTTTTTGCTTCGTAGAGAAGAACATCAGCTCGCGCAAGAGCATTACGTGACGATCTATCAGTAGAAAGAAAGCAACCGCAACCACCTGAAAAACCAACTTTATCTTTTTTATCTATAAGCTTCACTTGTTCCTTTTGAAATCTTTCGAGAACTCTTTCCATTACTGCCAGAGGATATTTTTGTTCAGTATCTTGAAACAAGACACAAAATTCATCACCTCCTTGTCTAAAAGAAATGTCAGTTTCTCGCAATATTGACTTCATTATGCTAGACAATAAAGCGAGTAATCTATCGCCTGTATCGTGACCGTAGGTATCATTAACTGTTTTAAAGCCATCAAGATCAAATAAAACAACACTTAAGGGGAAGGAAGTGCAGGCATATAAGTCCAAACTTGATCTTGCAGCTCATGAACTAAGTTTAAACCTAGCCTGATAGGTGGACCTGCATTTTCCACAAGCTGACATAATCCAGTAGAAAAAATATCCGCAATATACGGAGCACATACGTCAGCTTTTTGTGCCATTTGAGGAGGTTGGTTTGCTGTCAGATGGGGTCTGAGTCGAATGGTACTTACTTAAGGCTATAACTGAGGAGCTTTGAACCCGCTGTTCGCAATGCAAGGCCCACTATCGGTTGGAACCCCACGCCCTTTAGCGGGCCTTGCATTGCGAACCGCTACTCCGGTGGTACCTGGATACTGCACCGTCTAGCCACCCTCGGTAGTCTAACCCCTCACCAGGGCGTGGGGTTCCGGTTAGACTACCGAGGGTGGTGGCGGGATACTACGGTCGCAAGCCGTTAACAGCGCTGCCATTAAGTAAGTGCCATTCGGGTTTGAACCGATACAACTCAGGGGCGAACGGGAACGGCCGAGACACTGTTTTTCGGTGAGCCATCAATCAACTTGTTGCTATAGCTAAGGTAAACCAGTGTATTGCGCTTTGCATCGTAAAACCGGACCACCTGAATAGTTTTAAACAGCAGAGAGGTACTTATTTTAAACACCTCCTCCCCATCGCGTTTGCCGGTTTTAATATCATCTCTCAGAACAATAGACCCCGTCTGTTTACACGCAATAGCGGCATCGACAGGATCTTCAGCCAAGCCAACTGACCCCGAGATCCCCCCCGTGGTAGCACGACTGAGGTAACAGCTTACGCCAGGTACAATGGGGTCATCAAACGCCTCAATAACAATCTTGTCATTGGCCCCCACTACGTTAAATGCAGTACGAACAGTGCCAACTAATTCAGCACGGGTTATTGATGAAATCAATAACCCTGATATTAATAACATAAGCATGAACAGTATTTTCACCACAGGTATCCTTTTAACCGGGAAAAAGCCGTTGAACCTAGGACCTGCCCCGCGACGCGCTTTTTGCGGAGTGTTTTGGGTACTGCCGGGCTATCACAGTGAAGCGGCCAGCGGAGAAAACCACAAAGCTGCCGCTGTCACCACAATAAGTACGATGGCAATGACCAGCTTACGCCCTCTGCCCGGTTTGTTAGTCGTTTCAAAAGCCTCTTCACAATCATCAATTTCAAGCAATAAATCCATGCTAGCCACCTCCTCAGCCCGTTGCATTTCTACGTCCACATCTATGGCAGGCCGGACTATGGTTCTATTGAGTTCCTCTCCGGGCAACTCCGCTTTCTGAGTCGGCTCTACTTCTGGTCCAACGACAGTGAAAGCCAGCTTGGCAAAGGCGACTTTGTCACCACTATTGAGTTTGGCCTGATCTACTCGTTTTCCATTAACAAAGCAGCCATTCGCGGAATCCAAATCTGTGAGCAATAACTCACCCTCTTGCACTTTTAACTCAGCATGCTCTCTGGATAACAACTTATAGGGCACGGAAAACTCGCAATCTTTGGAACGACCAATCACACTGCGAGCGGCAATGCAGAAATCACTCTGTTCCAACTTGGGATGATCTGGAAGCAAAGACCAGCCAGAAAGTTCAGCCGCGCTTTTTTCGCTGGCGGCACCCGAGTCACTATCTGACAACGGCTCACCAGCCTCTTTAGGGTCGGTAATCAGCAATCGCTCCTTACCAATCCGCAGCTCATCTTTGGCTTGTAGAGGATATTCAGCCTCCACAGGCAGGTCATTGATATAGCAGCTGCCGGCAACACTTTTTAAAATCAGATGATCGGCCTCAATCAGGATTTCGGCATGGTGCTCCTTGATTCCCAGGCCATCAAGCACCACATCGTTGCTTGAATGACAGCCCAGGGTAATTTTCTCTCCAACCAGCCATAGACTGCGATTAGGATTAGTTATAAATTGCAGTTTGTACATGTATGTTTCAACCCTCTCCCCCAAAACCACCCGCATAGTGCGCCAGTTATTGCAAAAACACCTTTCAAGCCCTAAATATAGAACTAATATATAAAGCCTGCAGCACTATACGTCTACACTGTTAAACTGAGCACTGGCAAAACGCCCTGGTAAACTCTGGCGTAGTGCACATTACGCTGCAAAAATCAGTACTAAGCTATTTAAAAATAGACGTTTTTTTACTTTTTATGCTTTTTACTTTACATTAAGTTCTGTATAGACCATGTCACCATTAAGAAACGAATCTTTGCAATCCAATTGCGTTAGCATAGGCATGTCTCCTCGCCAAGCCGGTTTTATCGCATTCAGCCATTCGCCGATACGGAGTAAGCAATGGCAATACCTGGCTATCGTATTTTGCGAAAAATTCGCCAAGGCGGTATGTCTACCGTCTATCTGGCAGTCCAGAGGAGTATTGATCGGGAAGTGGCCATCAAGGTTATGTCCCCCTCATTGAGCAGTGATCCCAGCTTTGGTAGCCGTTTCTATCGAGAGGCCAAAATCGTTGGCCAGTTGTCCCACCCCAATATTGTCTCCATCTACGATGTCGGTAGCTACAAACACTATAACTACATTGCCATGGACTTTCTTCCCGGTGCCCCATTACAGGACCGCCTAGTTGAGGGTATTAGTGGTCAGGAAGCGGTAAAGATTATTCGTGAAATGGCCTCAGCACTGGATTGCGCTCACCGGCGAGGTTATATCCACCGGGATATCAAGCCCGACAACATCCTGTTCCACGCCGATGGTTCCGCCGTGCTGTGCGATTTTGGTATTGCCAAAGCCCTTAAGAGCAATATCAAAATGACCCATGTGGGTGCTGTTCTGGGAACCCCTCATTATATGAGCCCTGAACAGGCTCAGGGTAAAGAAATCGATGGCCGGGCTGATATATATAGCCTTGGCGTCGTGTTCTTCGAAATGCTAGCAGGGCAGGTACCCTTTTCCGGTGATGAGGCCATTGCGGTGGCTGTCAAGCATATGACCGCAGCGATCCCCAAGCTCCCTGCTGAGCACAGAGCCTTTCAACCCATTATTGACAGCATGATGGACAAAAAAGCCAGCTCTCGCCTGCAAACTGGCAAGGACATTATCGAAGCCCTCAATAAACTGGCAAGCAACATTCAGTCTGGAAACCATTATCTGACACCGACCAGATCAACAACAGTACAGATCTTAGGATTAGTTGGCGCCCTCTTCCATACCCTGACTGCAGCTATCTCTTTATCCATCAAGCGTTTAATGCTCACTAATATCAAGTTTTCCAGTAATACCGTCCAGCTTAGTCACGAACAATTAGCCGATATTGATAGCTTTATTCTCAATAGTAACAATGAGGATCTAGACCAGGAGGCTCTCGATGATCTGCCACTTTTTCAAGATACCCTTGAACAACCCGCCATCCGCTATAACTTCCGCTGGCTGTATTGGCCTATTGGCTTGGCGTGCATGCTGTTAGCAGGCTTTATCTACCTGGATATAGAGCACCCTGAAAAACTGCGAATTGTCTACACAGAACTAACCAACCCCAAAAGCACCCCCATTAACGCCGACATTGCGCCACCCAAAAAGCAAGTTGCGGACGCATCCACCTACCCAGTGGACCTAACGTTTGAGGAAAGAAACCCTGAGCAAGAAACCCCCGCAGAAATGTCTCCCACCCCAACATTCGCCTTAACCATCAACACAGTGCCTGCTGACGCCGCTGTGCGGATCGTCAATACCAAACCTAAATATACTCCAGGGATAATGTTATCTGCAGGTGCCTATCATATTGTTGTTAGCGCAAAAGATTATTTTCCTCGCAGACAATGGCTGCGTATCACCGGTAAATCTTTAACCCGCACTATCACATTAAAACCTACCCGACGCTTATTGGCCGCCGGTACCCCAGTTGTCGATAAAATGGCCAACAACAGTATGGGACCAACCATGATTGTTCTGCCTCAAGGAGCCGTCACTATTGAACAAAGTGGTAACACACTATCCCTTTCATCACCTTTGGCGATAAGTCAATATGAGATCACCTTTAAGCAATACGACCAATTTGCTAAAGACACCGGCAGACGCTTACCCAAAGACTTTGGTTGGGGGAGAGAAAAGCGCCCTGTCATTGGCGTCACCTATCAGAATGCCAAGGATTATGCCCGCTGGATGAGCGAACAAACTCAACAGACATATCGTTTGCCTACTCAACAAGAATGGGAATACGCAGCTCGTGGAGGTCAAGGCACGACTTACTGGTGGGGAAATGGTTCAGCAAAAAAAATGGCGAATTGCAGCAAGGGTTGCAAAAGTAAATTCAACAAACTCTTTGGTTCGACCACTGCACCGATTGGCAGTTACAAGGCAAATAATTACGGCCTGTACGACAATGCTGGCAATGTAGCGGAATGGTTAGACACCTGCCAGGAATGGACCAATAGCGAAAAAAACCATTGTAAGACTGCATTAAAAGCCGGGGGTTCCCATAGTGATGTCGCCCGTAAAATTGAACCGGGTAGTGTAGAAAAAGTGGCTGCAAACAAAAGCACTAAAACAACTGGCCTTCGTTTGGTATTGGAACTTTAAGTTTTCACTTGATTGATATACTTAAGCCAGATAGGTAAATGGAAGCGTTAGATAAACAATATCCGGGTTATGATTTTATGCATAAGGGTAAGTTTCATTTGCAGGCTTTGACGCGGTTGGGAGCTACGGAGCGGCTTCCTTCAGACTGCACCTCATGGAGTAGCCCTTGCCATTCGCTAGTAGTTAACGTTTAATACTTCAAAACGGTGATCCTCCTACAAGGCAAGGGACTTTCACCCTATTAGTTTATGCCCATGTCGGGCATACTAAGGCCATTCAATCGGAACGGCGCAAAAAATGCGCTTCAACTCTAAAACACTACGGAGGTCATGTGGAAACTCTAGAAGACATGAGAAAAAGTATCGACAATATAGATAATGCGATAGTTGCGATGTTTGCAGAACGATTCAAATTAACCAATAGAGTTGGCTATTATAAGGCCAAAAAGGGTCTGCCTGCCAAAGACCTAAATCGTGAATCAGAACAATATGAAAGAGTTGTGTCGCTCGCGAATCAATATAGTTTAGATCCAGAATTTGCCAAATCATATTTGGCAGCTGTGATTAAACATGTGATAAAAAATCACAAAAATATCGCAAATCAATTTAAGGACGCTGCTAAAAAAGTGTTATAGGCTGTCATTGCTGTATCGGTATTCCTACAGTCTCATCCCACTGTAACCACTCTA
>JAZFYA010000119.1:0-6059 GCA_036443315.1 Pseudomonadales bacterium | reverse complement strand
AATAGCACAGTTCGCGTGGGATGGGAGCACATCCTGTTGTGTTCATAGCGGCCTCCAGAAGAATCATTGCGTTGATTTCTTTCTGAAGGCCGCGCCCTAAATAACCTTTTTAAAAACAAAGGTATTTAGGGCGCGGCAAAAAAATTTCGCCCTCTATGTCAAGTTTTTTTCTTTTTTTCCTCCTGGGACTCTAAAATCTAGGTGGAAGAAACTAATGTCTTCAATAGGGCACGATGCTAGGGCCTGCAGGACAATTGACACTGTGGCCAATCAGGGCGCGTTTAAGTTTGTTGGTCTTTGCGGCGTTTTTAGCGAGGTCTGTCTGAGCGCAGCGAGTTCCGCAGCCGCCGCAAAGACCAACAAGCTTGCGACCGGCCACCGTGTCAATTGTCCTGCAGGCCCGGAGTACTCACACTGAATTTTTATTATAATTTCCTTGCTGAAACTCTAAACTCTAGTATATAGCATTAGAGGCTAAAAACTTGGTCTCTCTTGAACGCCAACGAATATACAACATAGCGGCAATAAACAGCACGCTAATTAAAGCCACTTCTATCAGCATCAGGGCTGATGTACAGGCAAAAGCGGTGGAGACTGAGGCCATGAAATGACCCAATAAAACAAAGGTCAACCACGCATGCGCACGGACATTTTGCTGCAGAATACTCGGTAAAAACATCAGCAATGGCAATATATGCAGTACCCAGATCACCACATTGGGATTTCGATTACAGCTAGGAACGATCAGAGTACTGACCGTAAATACTGCCAGCAAACCAAAAAAACTCACCAACACCACTGCGCGCGAACGTCGGGATAACAGTTGATATTCATTAGTCATGCATACCTACTCAAAATGACCTACAACTAAGTGGACTTCTATGATGGCTATGTCCTCAAAACAATCGTCGCCACCTGTTCGGCCATTTCAGCTACAGCGCCATAAATGGCGACTGTAGTACAGCACTAGAGTATGAGGTGATACCATCGCGTTAGATCAGTTCCAGTACATTTTTCGGAGGGCGACCCAGGACAGCCTTGTCACCCTTCACAACAATCGGACGCTCAATTAATTTAGGGTGCTTAACCATCGCCGACACCAAATCCTCATGACTCAAACCAGTATCGCCAAGCTTATTCTCCCTGTAGGCATCTTCCCCTTTGCGCAATAAATCACGGGCACCTATACCTAACTTCTTTAACAAACCATTGAGGTCGGCCGCTGCAGGAGGTGTTTCAAGATACAGCACGATCTCTGGATTGACGCCATTATCTGCCAATAACTGCAAGGTTTGACGGGATTTTGAACAACGGGGATTGTGGTAGATGGTAACCTTAGTCATAGCCCTAATCATAGTGTCCTCGAAAATTAATACTGGTTATACTGCAGGGATTATTATACACAAGAGAACCTATAGAAAACCTATGAATAAGCATACTCAATGCCCATGCCGTATTTAAAGGATTGGTTAAAACTACTTCGCTACGTACAGCAACGCTATGTGGCCGATGGTTGTAGCCATAGTGCCGCCGCCCTCACCTATATGAGCCTGTTTGCGGTGGTACCATTAATGACGGTGATGTACGCCATCCTGTCGGCAGTACCGGCTTTCCAGGAAGTGGGCATGCAGATCCAGGATTTAATCTTCGATAATTTTGTGCCGTCGTCGGGTCAGGACGTTGAGGGCTACCTTCAACAATTTTCCCAGCAGGCCCGCGAGCTGACGGGTGCCGGTATTGCCTTTTTAGGTATCACCGCCGTTCTAATGCTGAAAAATATCGAGAAGACCTTTAACACGATCTGGAAAACAAGAGAAAACCGTAGTGGTCTATCCAGTTTTTTGTTGTATTGGGCGATTCTCAGCCTGGGGCCCCTCTTTATCGGTTTGGCACTGGGTATCACTACCTATTTTGTTTCACTAAGAGTAATGTTTGATCAGGTTGATGTCATAGGCATAGGACCACAGCTATTACACCTAACTCCCTACCTGCTAACCACTGCCGCATTCACGTTAATCTTTGCCGCAATACCAAATTGCAGAGTACCGATCAGAAATGCCTTTACGGGTGGATTGATAACCGCCCTTGTTTTTGAAATTGCCAAGCAGCTGTTTACCCGCATTGTTTCCCACACCAGCTACCCATTAATTTACGGCACTTTTGCCGCAATTCCGCTATTTTTGTTGTGGGTTTATCTCTCCTGGCTAATTGTCCTAGCCGGCGCAGAACTCGTCCACGCCCTCAGCGGCTTTAATACCCGCGACGATGAAGGCTATAGCGATCTTATTCTGGCCCTGGCAATACTGGAATTACTCTGGCGCAACTATCAAACCGGGGCAACCTTACAAGAACAACAGCTACTGCAAAAACCATGGCTGTTTGATCGCTACAGTATTGCTGCTGATCGCTGGGCCCCGATCAGGGATCGTTTATTCAAGGGGGGGTTACTGCGCCTTGCCGATTCCGGTGACTATATTCTGGGCCGGGACCTCAACCACTACACCCTGTGGGATTTATCAACGCTGTTGGGCTATCCCATGGATACTTATTCGGGCTCGCAGCAGGAACTACCGCTATGGTTTGAACGCTGTATCAAACAGATTGAAACGGCAAAACATCACCACCGCCAACAGCTTTCGCTACCCTTGGCGCAATTATTCGCAGCACAATAAGGTTGATCAGATTGAGCAAACTCTACCGTTTATTGTTCACCATAATAGTCAGCTTATTGTTACTCAGTTGTGGCAAAGCCGACTATATCGATACCGCTGGCAATAGCGGAAAGTATAGCGATCACCAAGGCCAATGGATGATCATTAACTACTGGGCTATTTGGTGCAAACCCTGTATCGAGGAAATTCCAGAACTGAATCAGTTTGCGATATTGCAAGCAGGAAAGGTGATTTTATTTGCTGTCGACTTTGATCAAAACCAGGGGGAGAAACTCAAGGAAAACAGCCAAAAACTGGGCATCGAATTTCCCGTCCTGACCAGCGACCCTGCGGAAATACTTGGTTTTGAACACCCCAAGGTATTGCCTACCACCCTGATTTTTAATCCCGAAGGAAAATTAGAACGTACGCTGATCGGACCACAAACCGTGCAAAGTTTGCAACAGGCCATCAACCGCTAAGACATGCGGGCTGATATACTTTAACTGACTCTTTGCAGGATGGAGCTTGACCCACCATTTATAATACGGATGCAGAATCTTGGTGGATCATAGTCCACCCTATTAATAGGCAACATGCCAGCAGTCTTCGACAGCCCACCAGCATGGAATAAACGATGACCAATACTAATGACAAACAATGCTGTGTACACGCCTTTGTATCTGGCCGCGTGCAAGGCGTGTGGTTCCGGGCCTTTACCAAAAAGCAATCGATGAAAGTCCATGTGACAGGATGGGCAAAGAACTTAGCTGATGGTCGCGTTGAGGTTATGCTTGCAGGCAGCAGTAAAAATATCGAAAAAATTATTACTGCACTCCACCAGGGACCACCAATGGCACAGATAACAAGTATCGAACAAGAAACTTTACCCTTTCAACACTTTGAAGGTTTCACCACTGCCTGATAAAGGCTCAGGATACATTAATAGAGGTGTGCTTAAAGTACCACGATACCCTTTCCAGGCAGTAAGTCCTTGAGCGTGTAATAACGGTGATACACCGCCGCTTGGTGAAAACGGTAAACATCTGTATCTGACGCCTCTGCCGAAGACCGAAAATTAGGAAAATTATGTTTATCAGCTTCCCATTTGCTCGGATCATAATCCAGGGACTCTGCAGTAGCATCAAATAACTCATTATTGCCAATCGCAGATTTCCATGCATTGATGCGATCCGCCTTATTGCCTTCAATAGCAATAATACGTTTAACCCTTTCTTCAAATTGTTCAAAACCTGTAACATTGTCAAAATCAACGAAGGACTTTCTTTCATAGTAACTTTTGAATAGTGCATACAGTTTTCTGGCGGCATCTAAATAACTCTCCGGGTTATTTCGCCCATGCTCTCTATCCGGCTGGCTACTCTCTTTGTATTTGAAAGACCAGTTAAGATAGGGCCTGTCTGGATAGGTCATCACACCACCATGCCCTAGACCATTGGCTGCAAATTGAGCGACTTCTCCACCAAACGTGCTAACCACTGTAGCGTTGATATCCACTAATACAGCCCTGGCCTGATCCCACCACGAGCCTTCCCTCATCCTTGACTGACGAAGATGCTGACTGATATTACGGTGATAGCCAGTGCTTTTTTTCTTTATATAAGCAAGTATTTCACTATTATCTACATTGAGCGTGATACTCTCACCCTCAACTTCATTGAGGTTGGAGCTAATCCCCGAAAAACCGTAGTGCGCAAACGTATCAGCATAAACATGGGCGGTAATACCTAAAAGATGAGGACCGTAGTCACAGCTAAGCGCTTTTTGAAGATTATTATCCACCATCTCTCTGGCAAGCTTACTATCTCGTCGACAGATCAACCGCTCCTTCATCGGCGGATTATTATTTTCCACCGACCAGGCTTCATTACCGGGGAAAAAATGAAAAGGCACCCAGACTTTACGCTGTTCAATAGGGTCAGTAAGCTGATTTTTGATAACCGCTAAATTATCGTGGACAGTAGCAATACCGTACAACATGCCACCATCAGCATGTTGCTCACTGTCATTTTGAGAGGAGTCATCAACAAATTGGGCTGAACAGGCGATTTTTGTGGCAATATCGACTGACAGGCCAGCACAACGAGCCAACGCGTAAGTACCGTAATAGTGCATATCTTCTTGCATTCTCACACTTCTTTTCGATAAATAATTAATCGTTTCCCATCATACCTGCTATTAGATAAACCTAAAGCGGTTAAAAAACTGGAATCTAAATCACGCTTTACAGGGATATTCAGCACCCTGACAGCCCCTATGCAAACAGTCCCACTGACTATTGCCCAATAACGGCTATAATTGAACCCAAATAATCGACGAGTTGATTGACCATGACTAAGAAACTGCTAATTCCAATCATTAGTCTTCCCCTCTGCCTCACCATGGTAATGGCAACTGCCTATGCCGAGGTTTACACCTGGACTGACGGCGCAGGCAATATCGTATACAGCGACAAAAAATCATCTAATGATGCTAAAACGTCCCCCCCATCGTCGAAGACTAATTACTATAGCGCCCCCAAATCAGTAAAAAAAACATCTACCAAAAATGCTGAACCACTAGCAGAACTGGCAACCCTGACAGCGGAAGAAGAATCGACTGATACTGCCACAGCACCTCTCAGTGAGAGAGACTGTGAGCAGCAATATCAGCGCAGCTGTGATGAAGTCGATAACTGGAAAAAATATGCCCTTGAGGCCTGTGGTAATGATCCTCGCTGTGAGGATGAAGATTTCCTAGACCGCAAGTATCGACCCAGATCTTTAGAAGAGATATTAGCTATCGCTCATAAAGCCGCTACCCGCAACAATTTCCTGAACAAAAAAATTGCCCAGTTCCTGAACAAGAAATACGCCAACTACTGTGAAAACCAGGCAGCGATGTACTGCCAAAATAAACCTAGTAGTCAATGTAAAGCACAAATGCTGCATTACTGTGAAGATCCTCGGGAATTGCAAGATATCTTCAACCGGTATGACAATCTGTCTGTTATCGAGAAGAAAGAAATTATTGAAAAAGCTAAAAAACTGGCGATTGCCAATGGGGAAAATTCCCTGGATTACGAACAGATGTTAGCCAGTATCCTTGAAATACTCATCTCCCAAGCACTAATGGGCTTATAATTTTGCCACTATATGATCTCCCAGGCGTTCCAACCACAAAAAAAGCAGCGCATGGCTCCCTGTTACGATAATGTTAGGAAATCCATCCGTTAACCCGCTCTTTTTCGTTAAATAGGTCCACTATTCACCTCAAAATAGTATAACTTAATCAAATGTGTTTTATATACTAGAGTTTAGAGCGAAACGGCTCTCCAGAGAGGCCTCCGCTCGATACTTTTAACATTGCCTGGTGGTCAATAATGCTGCCCACAGCGACTTTTATGTG
>JAZFYA010000118.1:0-9852 GCA_036443315.1 Pseudomonadales bacterium | reverse complement strand
ACTGTCTGAGCGCAGCGAGTTCCGCAGCCGCCGCAAAGACCAACCAGCTTGCGACCGGCCACAGTGTCAATTGTCCTGCAGGCCCGGCGTTATCAATTGAATTTTTCCATCATTTTTTTCTAAAACGCTAAACTCTAGTTTTCGTAGTCATACAGTCATTGATCGATTCGAATAAAATCCCCAAAAAATATATCCCTAGTGAATAATAGCATTGCTGAATTTGGCTAGCCAAAGTTGCAACGACCATTTAATTTTCCTAGGGAGCAGAAGCCATGTTCTACTTTCGTGTAGTAGTTTACTTGCGCAATCCAGGCGCCCAGCCAAAATATTTAATTTCACTAAATTAAGAATATGATTCGCCGTGTATTTACGTATATTGTGTCTTAACTTTGGTGATAGATTATGCGTTTTGGTAAGCCTATAGAGTCGTTTACTGAACGGACACTCTTTAGCGGGTATATTGCCAACGCAGGCGCGATCATCAACATTCAGTTTATACGTACTACGTACTGTTTGAGAAAATGCCATAGGGTATTTCAACCCTATTCGAGCCCATAAATCTTGATCTTCACCAATAGCTTCGCCGACAGGAAAAACACCAACATGATCCAAAACCTTTTTGGGGATGCAGCAACCAGAAGCTTGAATGGGTAGGTCGCCGGCATAAGACGTTTCAAAAAAACTGTAGAGGAAAACAGCACATTCTTTTTGCTTTCGCGTAAAGTTGGGTGTTGCTATTTTACGCTGATTATCAGCGAGTTCGTATTGGTACCCGGTGGAATAAGCCCCAGCGTTGGGGAATGAGATGATAAGTGCAACAATGTCGGATAAGAATAGCTTGTCCCATGCGTCATCGCCGTCCAAAAAAGCAATATAAGGGTAGCTAGCCATTGAGATTCCGGTATTTCTAGCATGAGCAACACCAGCATTTTCCTGGCTAATAATTCGCACTCGCTTGTCATCTATCTGTTTTAGTCGCTCCAGGCTTTGATCCGTTGAACCATCATTGATAATAATAAGTTCAAAATACGGATACTGTTGTTGCAGCACAGATTCAACGGTGGCAACGATACTGGATGCCTTGTTATAAAGGGGAATGACTACCGACAGGTATATTGTATTCATGATGCAATCTCCAGTTTTTCATAGAATATTGGTTGGCTGTTTTAACCGTGAGAGACGGCTCTGGATAGTCTCCGTTTAGAACCTGTTCAAGCCTATTTAATAGATCGTTAGCACTAAAATCGTTGCTTGGAAAAATGAACCTTTGATCCATTTCGATGGATCGACTCCACTCCCAGCATTTTTTGTGGTAACAAATATTGATTGCAGGCGTGCCAGTCATGTATGAGAAAATGGATGCATGCAATCGCATGCATATTGTCACCGAACATTGGCGAATGAGCGAGACAACATGCCATGGGTTACTATCATAGTGGAAGTGTCGCACGTTGGTGTGTCGTTTGAGTGCAGTGTATATCGGCAAGTGAATGGGGTAGTCCCCGAGGTTTGGATGACCATTGAAATCAATGAGCCAAATTTCATCATAATTAGATTTTGGAATGCGTTTGAGTGAATCGATAATGGTTTGAATTCGGCGAGTTTTTAAGTCTTGTCCATGCTGTAATTCGTCAGTGGGACATAAGCATACGCCGATGATTCGCCGTTGAAAAGGGACGTTGAATTTTTCGAGTTTGTGACTTAGCTGTGATAAAGCAAGATCGAAAGTAGGTACAACAGCTGCGTTGGGGGCGATCGACTTCGCAATATCTAGACTATCGCTATCGCGGACACCAGTCAATGTACATTCGTTGAGAAACTTGGCACATTCGCGTTCAGTCTGGCTGCTTCGAAAGGGTCCGATACTCACGCCTAGTGCTGCATGTTCGTTCGATGAGGCGAGTTTCATAAGATGACGCTTGATTTGAATGTCACGATAACTATGAAGGACGGAACCACCACCAAAAAAAATGTGTTTACTCATTAGTGCTGCTGTGTAAAGATTCAGGCGATTATGGCCACGGAAAAGTTGTTTTTCTGGTAGCACTAACGAAACATCGTATTGATTGTTGTGATAGAGTTCAGAGGCGCTGCTTACGGCAAACTTATTTAAACCCAGTTCTTCATGCGCACCTTTTATGGTGGCATAGAACAACATATCATCACCACTATTTTTCATCCCGTAGTATCCTACGATAAGTGCATCGTATTTAGACATGGCTAGGTGCTCCTTCAGGGTTTTCATAAGGGTTTTCATAAGGGTTTTCATAAGAGTTTTGACAAGGGTCTCGGTCGAGACTTCGATTAAGAGATAGATGGTGATTTGGGTTTAGAGCGCTGCCGATAATGATGAGTGCAGGCCAGAATAGGTAAGCAAGAATTTCCAAATTTTCACTCATGCTAAAGAGACTAATGATTAGCATGCACGCCAACGCGCAGCGTCCAAGTTTTGATTGTTGTGCTTCAACCAGTAAGTAAAGCAGGCTTAGGACGAGAGGGATTGCTAGCGCGATGGCGCCAATGGCACCTTTGACGAATAGCAATCCGTACCAACTATGATGTGACCCTATAGGCATGTATTCAACAAGGTGCGAACCACGCTCCACAATGCCATGTCCCCACATAGGTGCTTCATCTTGCCAACGTTGAATGGCAATTCGTGCCAAAGCGGAACGAACACGAGTGGAACCTGCTCGCGCTGATTGAAAATCTGCAACGACGTTATCCAGTATTTCTGCAAGCATTGAAAAACTAATGCCTGTAATAGTGGTAGCAATTCCACCGGCAAGTAGTAGTTTAGGTTTTGTTGCCCTTGAGACTATCCAGACGCTAAGTGTGACAAATAGTACACACACCAAGCCAACACGAGATTGGCACATTAGACACATAAGTAGCGAGGCGGCGATACCTACGCTTTTCCAAAACACACTTTTCTCTTGCAATGCAAAAACCAAGTAAATATTGGCGACCATTCCTGCGGCGGGTGCCCATGGGGCAAAAAATCGCCATCGCGGGCCGTGCGTTTCGGGATTAATGCCAAAAAGTTGTACCTCGAAGAACTCTGTACCACTTCCGCCGACCACACTTAATGGGGAAACGTAGAGTGATCCTGGTAATCCTGCATAGTAGGCAATGACAAGTATTGGAATAAGAAGGAGTGTCTGGCCGCAGACCTTGCAGCAGGCACGGTAAATTATTTCTGGACGTATGGGTAGACAAGCGCCAATAAAAATGAATATTGCTAATAGGGCCCATCCCTTGGCCCAGCCAAACGTTGACTTAATCATTTTGAGTGGGCCCAGTTCAAAATCTAAATGGCCGATGATCAAAGCGATTTCCATTACCAACATGCCGATAATCCAGGCCCAAACAGCAATAGAAATAGGGCAATCAACGCCTTTTTCTCGAAGCTGTTGTGGCAACCAGTATTGGTATAAGCAATATATCAGCAGCATCCAGGCGATCACTGGAGCCAGTATGTATAAGCCGCCAACAACATATACCGGGTAGGTACCTATAATGGCGAACCAAACCCATTTCTCGGGGCGATTTTCTGGAGTAATTGTTTTCGTTTCCATAACATGGTTAAAGCAACAATGATTAAACAGGAACCCAATATTCCACCGACTAAAGCAATGGGACGATTGGGTGATGACGGAGCCCTCGGCAAAGAGGGTTCTGCTAAGATTTGCACCAGTGGATAAGAGGCATAAATATCTGCTTTATTTGTGTCAATCTTAGCGACGGCAGAGGTGAATACGGCTTCAGCAATTTGATAATTTCGTTGTAGATCATCCAGGATGGCTTCATCACGTGCCAGCAAGCGAATTTTTTTGTCGTGCTTGTCGATTTGGTAGTCGAGTTGAATACGCTTTTTATTTAAACCTGTTGTTTTTGCGAAGCTTAAAATAATATCCTCAAAAAGGGCTGAGCGTGTAGCACTTTCATCGAGGTTTAACAACTTTATGGTATTCAAGTTCTGGTGGCCGACCAGCGTCAGGCTGCGGTGTGTCATGGCGCTAAGGGTTTGTTGTTGTTGCGCTAATGCATGTATCACCATGGGGTGACGCTTTCCCCACTTTGATTGATACACTGCAAGTTGTGCTCCGCTCTCATGATAGTTAAGGAGATTTTTGCGGAATAGATAATCTGCGTTTAATACAAACGCATCGGCGGCAAGTTTTGGGGTAATGCCCATGTGTCGGCTTAGTTGGTCCACGTAACCTTGCTGACGATCCATTTCTGCGAGAGTATTGACTCGATCTTCCTTGATTCTTTCGAGGCGCATGCTCAGTTCAGCATATTGTTCTTTTGAAATGTACTCGGAGCCTTGCTTAAAGGAGACTAGTTCACGGCTCGTTGCCTGTAGTCTTTTACGATAAATGGCTAGAGCATTCTGTATGCTTTGTTCACGACGGGTAATTTCGTCTGCGCGAAGCTGGTCAAGACGCGTATTGAATGCATCGATCAGTGATGTGCTTTGACTTTTTGCCAAATTTGGGGTGGCGCCTTTAACGAATACTTGAATAATCGCAGTTTCGGCGACCATTTTTATTTTTGGCTTTGTGAATTGCAGTAGACTAAGCCCTACCTTATGGGCGGCAGCTTCACGTACATCGTCGCTAAGTAGAATTTCTTTGTAGTTAACTCGGGGGTTGACTGAGCGATTACCAAAAGGAGAGGGGCTGTCGGTTGTTGCTTCACCCACCTTCTCGAGATTGATTTTTGAACTACTGCCATTGCCAGGCAGTACCAGTGCGAAACGACTGGTATATTTCGGTGCGGTAATGATATAAGCCGCCACTGCTGTCCAGACAAGTGCTAACAATAATGCCCCAACCATGGCATAACGAAGCCATCTTTGGTCTTTCTTTCGGGGTTCCCATCTCACGATCACCTTCGAGCTAGAGGTTTCCCAGGGTGTGTGGAAGAAATGGTCCATCAAAAAAGTCTCATTTAAATGTGATTACATAAGTCGTTGTGCTAATGCTTTCTAGCGGACGGTTTTAAACGGAACAATGATATCTGTTATCGTACGGGCAATTTCGCGAAGATTAGTTATTGCTGAGTCGTAACAAGCTATAGAATCATTGGGTAATAAATAGGGATTAATCGCGTCGCGATTGGGATTTCGCATCAAGGCTTCAACTGAACGTTCGACGACTTCTATTTGGTTTGTGATGGGGTTTTTGCTCGCAAGCACGACAAAGCGAGAAGCGTTAATAGATTGAATGCCGCCGACACAATTAGCAGAGATAGCCGCCTGAAGTAGCCGACTACCGTAGGGTAGATTACTCGCATATTTGCTAATGGCAGCACTCGAGTTATTAAACGCTGGGACGATTAAGTTCGACATGAAAACACGAAAGCCCTTGGGGGTAATTTGTGAGGGACGTACAAGCTCTGGCTGGAAACAACCTGTCGTGGGTACAATAATCTGGTCACCGGCAATGAGTGGAACATCGTTGACGGGTGCGCCTGAAAGAACGCCTCCCATGTCAATCTCTTGTTGCCAACCTTGGCGCAGCAAAATAATCCGGTTAATTTTTGCATCGGGACGAATACCCGCCGCCGAACGTAGCGCTTCACTGAGATAGCGTTTAGCGGGATAGTCGCCAAACACGACCGTCATTTCTTCATGTGTTTGACTGGGAATGCGATCATTGATAAGTACACGACCTGGAGAAAATACTGCACCCGCGACAGTCACTTGTATTGGCGCCCATTCAAGCGTTCTCACGCTTAGTTGCAAGGTGTGGGCAAGAAATATTTGCTCCCTGATCAATAGGACGGACAATTTTTCCTCAATGTCCCGTACACTAAGACCGGATACGTGTAATGTTGGTAGAAACGGCAGTGCTAATCCGCCGTCGTGGTTAATCACGTAGTTACCACTAAAGTCTTTACCTTCGTGAATACGAACTTCAATTAAATCGCCGGGTGAGAGAGGCAATTCGCGATCATTGTACTGGTGATCAAATCGTGGCGTGTTGGGTGTCACCATCGGAAACTTGATCGGCTCGTCCGCCCAAAAATGGGTTGGCATTGTACCCAGCGGTGATGGTCGTTCGCTACAGCGTTTATCAACAACAAAACGGGTTCTAAACATTGGTTTGTTATTGGGTTTGTCATTGATAGAGTCATCGCCAGGTAGATAGATTGGTTGGCTGCGTTTTTCGCTGATATAGAAGACGCCTTCTTCATAGGGATTCTCCGGCGACTTTAAACCGGAAAAAACTGCACATCCCATGACTAAGCACAGATAAGCATAAAGCACGAGGGCCAGTACGTGGCGTACCCATTTTTCAAGCAGTGTCTTTTGTCCTTTGCTGTTGTTGCTGAGTGCCATAGGTTTTTACTTTCATGTTGTGTGTCTCTATTGTTGTAGCAATGGCCATGCCAGTTTCGAGAGCCGCTAAAAACATCATCTAGAACAACGAGATAAGCAATGTTATTAAATAAAATGTTGTCGAATAAAAGGGTTGGCCAATTTGCAATCTGCAATCTGCAATTTGGAAACAAAGTAGGCGATGTAATTTGCAAAATTGTAAGCAAAATGCAAATCACTATTGAGAGGAAGGAATTGTGGTGGGTAAAGTACACAGAATAAAAAAGTCGGCTAATGCATAAGCAAGCTGTGGAAGGTGCTTACGCTGCTAGAAAGTGGTGTAGTGTCACTTCTGGAGGACAATTGATCCGCAGGGGCAGCCCGGTGCAGCCACTGCCAGCACTGGTATAGCCTTGCATCATACCTCGTTGCCAAGAACCGTGAATAAAACGTCTTGCGACATGAGAGTTATTCAGAATTGGAATACCTCCCGGTAGGCAAAGCTGTCCTCCATGGGTATGGCCACAAAGATAAAAATTCACAAAGTGATAATACGCTTGGTGAACTAGGTCTGGGGAATGTGCGAGCAA
Organism: Pseudomonadales bacterium; assembly: GCA_036443315.1. Taxonomy (GTDB): domain Bacteria; phylum Pseudomonadota; class Gammaproteobacteria; order Pseudomonadales; family Dasaniaceae; genus Oceanicoccus. The sequence continues at coordinate 2,934 of JAZFYA010000118.1, read as the reverse complement.
AATGCTGGGATAGGGTAGTTCTCGCGGAGAGGCTTTATTGAGGTCGTAATCATTATGGCAGTGTGGATCGGATACGCCACCTAAGACCCAGTCACCTTGGCCAGTGTTGAATTTAATGTGATCATTGTCGATTAGCTTTATTCCATAGTGTGGTAAACGCTTTAAAAGACGTGGGTGATCATGATTGCCTGATACCGCATAGCAGCCAAGATTACAGTTAAACACGCTTTTTAACTTATTGAGTTGATGTCGAATAAGAGTATAGTCTGCAATTTTTTTACTCATAAAATCGCCGGTGATCACGCACATATCGTATTTATGTTGGCGACATAGACGCTTTATTTTTGCAACATTTGCCGATTGTGAATCTAAATGTAAGTCAGAAAGTTGCAAGATCTTCAAGCCTTCCAGGGCTGAATTCTCTGCTACCTTAAAATGGTTAAGCTTGAATACCACCGCACGGCTTGTTCGCAATGCCCAGTTTTCTAAATTTAAGAAATGCAATGCTAAGGCGAGATTCTTACCCACGGGTGAATTGTCGTGTTGTAAGAGATATTTGCTCATATTAATTAGCTCCTTTCGCTAGAAGTACGGCTAGCATGGTTAAAAAAGTAATTTTTAAGTCCATCCAAAGATTACTTTCTTGGCCGTATTGGATATCAAGTGCTACTTGCTGTTCGAAATTGAGAGCGGAACGACCAGAAACTTGCCATAACCCGGATATTCCAGGCATTGTCGTTAGACGTTGACGCTGGTACAGCGTGTATTGCGCAGTCTCACTGGGCAGAGCGGGGCGGGGGCCAATCAGCGACATGTTACCCTGGAATACATTGATAAGCTGTGGAAGTTCGTCAATGGAAAATTTTCGAATTAAGCGACCCACTCGAGTGATTCTTGGGTCATTGTCAAATTTCATTGCGATGCCCACTCGTGTGCTCTTTTGTGTCGCTTCGAGCTCTTCATTGCTAATTGCATTATTTGTCATGGACCGAAACTTGTAGAGAGTAAATATTTTTCCGCCTTTGCCCACACGACGTTGTTTAAATAACGCGGGGCCTTGGCTTTCTAAAGGGATAATGAGCAAACATGCGATTATTAGCGGTGCGCAAAGCAACAGCAACATACTTGATACGATAAGGTCCATGGGTCTTTTGTAAGCGATGCATACAAAGTGCCTATAGCAGGCAAGTAACTCTGCATACAGCCTATGTAGCTCACTGACTTGGGCAGTATTCTCCAGTATACTATTTGCATCATAATTCATCAGCTAGTCCTTAAATCGTAGTAATAGTTAACTTTCTTGACGCTCCAAAACTGTTTAATGATTTGTCAGTAGGCGAAATAGGAACATTGGATTGCCCACTACATAACGTTTGAACATACGGCGAGGTTCCTGCATTAACCGCCATACCCACTCGCAGCCTATTTCCCGCAACCACATGGGGGCTCGGGGGATGTTTCCTGAGTAGAAATCGAATAGCCCGCCGACACCCGCGATTACTTTGACCTTGAGTTGGTTTTTGTGTGAATTAATCCAGCGCTCTTGTCTTGGTTGGCCGAGACCAACAAGCAGCACGTCAGCGCAGGATTCATTAATTTGATTGATTGCTGAAGCGGTATTATGGTTGCCGAAATATCCGTCTAGAGTACCTGCGACCCGTATATTGGGATAATGGGCGTTCACATAGTTTTTTACCCCGAGAGCAATGCCTGCTTGACCGCCCAAGAGGAACAAGCTCTTATGTTCTTTGTTCAGTCTTTCACACAGAAGTGGGAACAGGTCGGTACCATTAATATTTCCTTTTCGGAAAACGCCGATACGATTGCACGCGATTGCGATTCCAGAGCCATCAGCAAGGACAAAATCGGATTTGTTGATTATGTTGCGAAAATCGGCATGCTTAAACGCGAGGTTGAGCGAATGAGCATTGACAAAATTAAGGGTTATCGACTTTTCTGAGGTTGTTTCGATAAAAAATTTGTTCACTGCTTCTTTTAAAGAAAGGTTGTCGATATTCACGCCGAAAATGACAAACTTAGGTTTGGCAGCAGTCTTTTCTGATCGATAGAACGCTAGACAAAATAAGGATTTTAAAAAAACCAGGCAATAATTTGTGAACCCCTCACCACGGAAATAGTCTCTGTCACTTTCAAATTCGCTGACGCAATGGATGCCCGTTTTTTTGTGTAATCCATAGAGAGAGAAAATACCAGGCTTGCTTTTAAAATGCAGATTTCTCCAATCAAGCTCTAAAGCGTTTTGCAATTCCTCACTGCGGACAAGACGAGGTCCAACAAAGGATATCTCTCCCTTAAGTATATTAATCAGCATGGCAAGTTTTACGTAATATCCCTTGCCTTCAAATCGATAGAGATAGAAAGGGATTTCTTGCCTGCCAATACATTCGTCATGGAGAAAGAAACATCGATGGGTAACGTATGTATGTAGCAAGCCGATAATAAACAGTGGTGCGAAAACGGTAAGTGTTGCGATGGCAAGCACAGCATCAAGGATTTGATACTGATTACTGTCGTTATAATATTCGATGCTCGTATGCATAGCAGATACCTCTACAGTTTGCTTTTATGTTTTAAGAGCAACGGCTATGCCATGGTTGGTGATAATGACGTAAGGTACTGATAGATAGGAATAAACACGATATGTGTTAGGAAGAGTCGGAGCGCGAAATTTCTAAATTGCGAAGCAAAATGGGGGAGTATTCGCAGGAGCATTAATAAATTGAAAATTAACAATAGTGACGCTTGTCGCAGACTGAATAACGTAAAAACACTATAACGTTAAACGATCTCATAACTGTTTATTGAAGTGAATGACTAGACTAGAGTTTCAGCAAGAAAATTATAACAAAAATTTCAGCGTGAGTACTCCGGGCCTGCAGGACAATGGACACTGTGGCCGGGCGCAAGCTTGTT